>JAZSAQ010000100.1:0-4332 GCA_045601985.1 Lawsonibacter sp.
AAGACCTTGGCGGGCAGGACCTCCATGGTGGTGTTGGCCAGATCGGCGCTGACATAGTGGGTCTTGATGCCGGCGGCGTTGATCTTCTCGAAGAAGTAGATGGACATACGCAGGTTCACGTCGCCCACGCCCTCGATGGTCAGACCGACAGAGTTCTCGCCGGGATCAAACACACCGTCCTTGCCGGTGCAGTCGTCCTTGAACTTCAGCAGGCAGTTGCCGTTAGGCAGGGCGTAGACGTCCTTGGTCTTACCGGTGTAAACAAGCTTCTTTTCCATGATTCATTCCTCCTGAAAATAAATTACAAAGTTGATGTTCAGCCATTAAGCTCGGCCTGGAGCTTTGCTTCCTTATCTGCGATCTGCTTCGCCATATCCATACGGGCGGCGTCCAGCTTGGCAGCCAGCTCGTCGTCGTAGATGGACAGCATCTGGGCGGCCAGCACGGCGGCGTTCTTGGCGCCGTTGATGGCTACGGTGGCAACGGGGATGCCACTGGGCATCTGTACGGTGGCCAGCAGGGCGTCCAAACCGTCCACAGCGCCACCCTTCATGGGGATGCCGATGACGGGCAGGGTGGAGTTGCCGGCAAAGGCGCCGGCCAGATGGGCGGCCATACCGGCGGCGCAGATCAGCACGCCGAAGCCGTTGGCGCGGGCGTTCTTGGCAAACTCCGCAGCGGCGGCGGGAGTGCGGTGGGCGCTGAGAATGTGCGCCTCGAAGGGGATGCCGAACTGCTCCAGCTGGGTGCAGGCGGCCTTTACCACGGGCCAGTCGGAGTCGGAACCCATGATAACAGCGACTTTTTTGCTCATAATCATACCTCCACAACGTTGCCGTCAAAAGAAAACCGGCTGCCCGCAGGGGGTGCGGACAGCCGACCGGTTACACGGCGATTTTAGACGCAAAGAGGCCACGGGCGGACAGACAGTTCTTGCAAGAGAACATAACCATCATAGCAGTAGCCTCCTCATCATAACTCGATACCTATTTTATCGAAAAAAGTGTAATTTTGCAAGGGTGGAACAAAATTTCGTAGGCTTGAACAAGGAGGGGCAAAAATTCAACCGGGGCATGGTAAAACTTACAACAGACCGGCGGTGTGCAGCAGCTGCAGGACGCTTTCGGCCCGTTTGGGCCACGATGCCTCCTCACCGTAGGAACGACGGCGGTCGGCGACCCAGGAACGATCCTCATCCAGAGCACGTTGACACAGCTCGGCGAAGGCTTTTTCGGTGTATGCGGCGTAGACCACGTCGGGGAATTGCTCCACCTGGTCGGGCCAAAGCATGGACACCACGGGCTTGCCGGTGGACAGGTATTCGTAAATTCGACTGGGGATAATGTCGCTGTCCGGAGCGTCACGCCGCAGCAGGTTGATGCACACGTCGCTGCGTTCCATCCAATCGGGCAGCTCCATCAGGGGACGCTCGCCTACAAAGATAACATTCGGGAAACGGCGTAGCCGCTCCAGAAAGGAGTTGTTCTCCTCGATGCGGCCCACCAGCAGAAAACTCCATTCGGGGTGTTGGGCGGCGGTGTATACCACGGGGGACAAATCCAAATCCTCGTGAACAACGCCCGACCAGCAGAAGACAGGTCCTTCTACCGTCTTGAGCAGAGTGGCGGCGGTGCTGCTGGTGTTAGAAAAGAGGGAATAGTTTACGCCATTGGGGAGCAGGGCGATGTTGCCGCTGCAGGGAGACAGTTGTTCCAGCAAATTTTGGGATGCGGCGAAAACGATATCGGCGGCACGGGCCAGACTACCTTCCCAGTGTTCGGGCAGGTCGGCCCAATCCCGATCACAGTCGTAGACCAAGGCGTCATAGGAAAGGCGATCTAACAGATGGACATGCGCCGGAGAGGTGGCCCAAAGCAGATAGTTGCGAACACGCTGGCGATCCAAATGGCGCTGGATGCAGCGGGCCTGGCGGCGCTGACCCCAACGGAACAGGAAGGGGAGTCGTTCCTCGTTGGTGGCCAAAGGCGGCAGGGTGTAAACGGTCACCTCGGGACGGACCTTGCGGCCCGGGTTGCGCCAGCTGCGATCCCGGCGGTCTGCGGCGGGCTGGAAGAACAACACGTGGACCCCTTTCATGCGGGTCATCAGATGCTGCGTGCGGGAGGGGACACTGCTCCAGGGCTTGCTGGATAGACAGACAATATACTTCAAGAAAAAACCTCCCAATCGAACACAAGCACACTCTTGTGTGCCGGTGAAAAATAGGATATACTGGTATGGACCGACAGGTCCAAAAAATACTACCATTATATTATAAACATCTGTGTCCCCGTGGTCAAGAGCGAGGGTACATAATCTGACAGGGAGGAAGAAGTTTTGTTTGAGTTTTTGATCAATGTCGAGGGGCCGATCCTGCTGTGGATCCAAAACGTGCTGCGCTTTGAGTGGCTGAATGACTGGGTAGTTTCCTTCAGTAATTTGGGGAATGCGGGGATGCTGTGGCTGGTGCTGTGTGCCGTTATGCTGATTTTCCCCCGTACCCGCCGGGCGGGAGCGCTGGGACTTGCGGCTTTGGCAATGGGGTTTTTGCTGTGTAACGGCTTGCTCAAGCCGCTGCTTCACCGCACTCGGCCCTGGCTGGTGATTGGTGGGCTGAAGCATATGGTGACGCCGGGTGATCTCCATTCGTTCCCTTCCGGACATACCTGCGCCGCCTTTGCTGCGGCATGGACCTGGCGTAATCAACTGCCCCGCCGCTGGATGGGGCGGTTGGCGATATTTGTGGCTACGCTGATGGGCTTGTCCCGGCTGTATTTGGGCGTACATTTCCCCACAGATGTGCTGGCCGGTGCGCTGGTGGGCATCTTTGCCTCGTGGGTTATGAGTGTGGTTTTGAACGGACGCAAGAGCCGGAAATAAGAAAGCCTGCTGCAACCGACCTGGTGGTTGCAGCAGGCTTTTTTATGCGGTTTTCAGCAAACACATGGTCACATACTGGCAGACTGTGCCCAATAAAATGAATACATGGAAAACCTCGTGACAGCCGAAATGGGGATTGTTCCGCCCCGGCCACTTCAAGGCATAGAGAATAGCGCCCACAGAGTACAGAATCCCGCCCAGTACCAACCAGAACAGGGGAGCACCGGGCATCAGCGTGATCAACGGCTTGATGGCAAAGATCACCAGCCAGCCCATGGCGAGATAGACCACGGAGCTGAGCCAGCGGGGGGCGCCGATCCAGGCGATGGACAGCACGATGCCGGCCAGAGCGAACAGCCAGACACCGGCCAGCAGGACGGGGCCGCAGCAACCCCAAAGTCGCAGCAGGCAGATGGGGGTGTAGCTGCCGGCAATGAGCAGACAGATGTTGCTGTGATCCAGCTTGCGAAGGAATTGGCGCATACGCACATTGGTGCGCAGGCAGTGGTATAGAGTGCTGGCAGTGTACAGTGCGATCATGGAGAACCCGTAAATGCCGAAGCCGAACACCTCGGAGGGAACGCTTGTGCCCCAAAGCAGAACGACGGTACCGATGACGGCAAGTACTGCGCCGAAGCCGTGGGTGATGGCAGACCAGGGACGCAGGGCGTCATAGGGTGTGCGCTCTCCTTTTTTGACTGCATTGGAACGGTTCATAACAGGCCCCTTTCGACAAAACAAATCTTGTGAACTATATTATATTATGAAAAACCGCGTTAGTCAATGACCAACATCACCAAATATAATAATTAAAATTAGATTGTGGTGCGGCGAGGTGTGCTGAGGCATGAAAAAACTCCCGTGTTTCGGCTGAAACACGGGAGTTTTTATGGACAGATGGATTACAGAGCCTTCTTAGCGGTCTCCACCAGCTGAGCGAAAGCAGCCTTGTCGTTGACAGCCAGCTCGGCCAGCATCTTGCGGTTGATGGCGATGCCGGACTTCTTCAGGCCGTTCATGAAGGTGGAATAGTTCATGCCGTTCATCTTGGCACCGGCGCTGATACGGGTGATCCACAGCTGACGGAAGTCACGCTTCTTCAGCTTGCGGCCGGTGTAAGCGTAGGTCAGGGACTTCATGACAGCCTGATTGGCCATCTTGAAGTGACGGGACTTGGAACCCCAGTAGCCCTTGGCCAGCTTCAGGATCTTGTTTCTTCTCTTGCGCGTCATCATCGCGCCCTTAACTCTTGCCATTGTTGTCTACCTCCCTTTCCTTACTTGTACAGAATCAGACGCTTGACAGCGGCCCCGTTGGTCTTGTCAGCGTAGGCGCCCTTGCGCAGACCGCGCTTGAGCTTGGTGGTTTTGCCGTGGCCGTTCAGCAGGTGACGCTTGTTGGCGTGGGCACGCTTGACCTTGCCGGACTTGGTCAGGGAGAAGCGCTTCTTAG
>JAZSAQ010000101.1:0-162752 GCA_045601985.1 Lawsonibacter sp.
GACTCGCCACCCAGAACAGCATCCACCTCGTCGATTTTGGAGGAGATGTATTTGAAGCCAACGGGCACCTCGTAGCACTGCTCGCCAAAGCTCTCGGCGATGCGGTCCAGCATATGGGTGGTGGCAAGGTTGCGCACCACGGGGCCCTTCCAACCCTTGTACTTGACAAGATAGTAGTAGAGCATACACAGAATTTCGTTGGCGTCCACATACTGGCCGGTCTTGTCGATGATACCCAGGCGGTCACCGTCACCGTCCATGGCAATGCCCATGTCGTAGCCGCCCTTGACCACCCGATCCTGCAGCAGAGTCAGACTCTTTTCGCTGGGGGCGGGCATCATGCCACCGAAGTAGGCATCACGGTCCAGGTTCATGGCATCGATGGTGCAGCGGGCGGTGTGGAAGATGACCATCAGGGGGTAGGCGCCGGAGCCGTGCATGGTGTCGAACAGCACACGCAGGCCGCGGTTGCGCAGAGCCTTCATGTCCAAAAGACCGATGATGTCGTCCAGGAACTTGTTGAAGGGGTTTTCCAAATACTCCACTGTGCCGGCGGCGACGGCCTGCTCGAAGGGAATGAGCTGAGGCTGGGCCTGAGCGATGAAACCTTCCAGTTTTTTAGTCGTTTCAAGAGGAGCGTCACGTCCTTCCTCCACAATCAGCTTGATGCCGTTGTAGTTGGAGGGGTTGTGGGATGCGGTAATCTCGATGCCGAAGAACAGCTTTTCGTCCTTGACGGTGTGCATGATCAGGGGGGTGGGGGCGCTGCGGTGCAGGAACCACACCCGGATGCCGTTGCCGGCCAGCACTTCGGCCACCCACTGAGCGGCCTCCTTGGAAAGAAAGCGGCGGTCATAGCCGATGATGACAGGCTTGTCTGCCTTGCCTTCGGACCGGATAAGCTGCACAATGCCGGCAGCAACCTTGCGGACGTTTTCACAAATAAAATCTTCTCCGATGACGGCACGCCAGCCGCCTGTACCAAACTGAATCATAAATTTCCCTCCTGTTTGATTTCGGTCTGTTGTCACCATAAGTATAACACACCTTTTTTGGCGAAATGTTATAAATCCAGTCCGTTGTTTTACAATTTTGGTCGTTGCGGGATTGAAAAAGCTGGGGAAATCTGTTAAAGTAGAATCCAAAGGCAGGTGACAGATCGTGGACTACAAGAAGACACTGCTGGATGCCCCTGTGCGGGTGGACGGCGTTTATACGGTACATTATTTTGAATATGCAAAGGATTTTGCCCACTCGGGAGAGCTGCACGATTTTTGGGAGCTGGTCTATACCGACAAGCAGAGTGTTATTGTGACGGCCGGTGCCCGGGAATTGGTATTGCCGACCGGCCACCTGTACCTGCACAAGCCCAACGAGTTCCACAACATCCGCTGTGACGGCGTGAAGGCGGCCAATGCAGTGATCTTGTCCTTTGACTGCAGCTGTCCGGAGCTGATGAACATTGCCGGTATGTCTATTACCTGCACGGCGGAGGAGCGCAATCTGCTTTCCCAAATTATCAAGGAGGCACAGCAGGCATTTTCCACCCCTCTGGGATTGGCCTATATCCGCAGTATGCGCAAGGCGGAGCATGGGCCATTTGGTTGTGAGCAGATGGTGCGGCTTTATCTGGAGCAGCTGTTGATCCGGCTGATCCGGGGCAACCGTCGGGAACAACCCCTGCCCAAGACAGAGAACAGCGCCCTGCTGGCACAGGTGTGTGACTATTTGGAAAAAAATGTGGAGTGCGCCCTGCACTTTCAGGATATCCGACGGCATTTCAACGTTTCTGCCTCAGTGCTGAAAAAGACCTTTCGGGAGCAGATGGGCTGCGGGGTCATGGAATATTTTACCCGATTGAAGGTGGACGCGGCCAAGAAGATGATCCGGGAGAGCGACCTGAACTTTTCGGAAATTGCCGGGCGACTGTCCTTCAACACCAGCCAGTATTTTACCACGGTGTTCCATCGCATTACCGGCATGACGCCTACGGAATATACCCGGTCCGTACGGTCAAAATAAAGGGTGGAACTTACTTCCATTTCCATGTGAAGTGTGGTATTCTATAGTTTGAAATAGCAGGGAAGGAGGCGTGTGTGTGAGCTTGACCAGTGTGTGCCGTGTTCAGCGGCATAGTCCTGCCGACCGGGCGGGGGTACGGGTGGGGGAAACCCTGACCCATATCAACGACAACCCCATTGTGGATGTACTGGACTATAAGTTCTACGCATACGACACCCGTTTGACCCTGACGTTGAAAAATCCGGAGGGCAAGGAACGCCGTGTGCGTGTGATCAAGCACGAGGGTGAGGATCTTGGCCTGGAGTTTGAAACCTATTTGATGGATCGTGCCCGATGCTGTGCCAACAACTGTATTTTCTGCTTTGTGGATCAGCTGCCCAAAAACATGAGAAAGACCCTGTATTTCAAAGATGACGATGCCCGATTGTCCTTCCTGATGGGCAACTACATCACCCTGACCAACCTCTCGGAGAGGGAGGTGCAGCGTATCATCGACCTGCGGGTGTCTCCGGTGAATATCTCCGTCCACACCACGGACAGAAATTTGCGGGCCATGATGCTGGGCAATAAAAACGCCGGTCGGGGTATCGATATAATGGAGCGGTTTTCCAAGGCCGGTATCACCATGAACTGCCAGATCGTGGCCTGCCCCGGAATTAATGACGGGGCGGAACTGGATAAGACTCTTACAGACCTTGCGGCCATGTTCCCGGCAGTAAACAGCGTGTCTGTCGTTCCTGTGGGTGTGACCAAGTTCCGGGAGGGGTTATATCCGTTGCGGCCTTACACCAAGGAACAGGCGGAGACGCTGGTGGAGCAGGTGGAACGGTTTGCCGCCGGACATAAGGAAAAGACAGGCACGAGCCTTGTGTGGTGCTCCGACGAATTCTACCTCATTGCCGGGCGGGAACTGCCCGACGAGAACTACTTTGAGGAGTTTACCCAGTTGGACAACGGTGTGGGTATGCTGCGGCTTTTGATGAGTGAGTTTGACCGTGCGCTCGGACTGCTGGACGAGGAGGAGATGACGGGGACCACGCCGTTCTCCATCGCTACCGGCGTGTCGGCGGCCCCGTTCCTTGCCGAGTTGGTGGACCGGGCAAAAGCAAAGTGTCCCAAGGTAGAGGGGCAGGTTTATCCCATCCAAAATGATTTCTTCGGTCACACCGTTGTGGTGGCAGGACTTGTCACCGGCGGAGACTTGATTGCCCGGTTGCGGGGGGAAGAACTGGGTCAGCGGCTGCTGATTCCCACCAATATGCTGCGTAGCGGAGAGCGGGTGTTTTTGGACGATGTCTCCGTGGACGACGTGGAGCGTGAGCTGGGTGTGCGGGTTGTTCCCGTGGCCCAGGACGGATATGACCTGTGCGATGCTATGTTCGGCATTGAGGTGCCGGATGTGGGCGGTGGTCCCGTGACGGAGGACGAATACTACCGTTACAATCCCGGAACGAGATAAATGGGGTCTCTTATCTCGTATCCTTTATCTCAACGAAGGAGTTGATTTCCAATGAAACCATTGGTTGCCATTGTGGGCCGACCCAACGTGGGTAAGTCTATGCTGTTCAATAAGCTGTGCGGACAGCGACTGTCCATTGTGGAGGATACCCCCGGCGTCACCCGAGACCGGATCTACGCCGAGTGTGAGTGGGGCGGACGTACCTTTAACATTGTGGATACCGGCGGTATCGAGCCGGGCACCGACAGCGAGATTTTGGCCTTCATGCGCCGTCAGGCGGAGATTGCTATCGAAAATGCCAACGTGGTTGTTTTTGTCTGTGACATTAAAAGCGGCCTGACCGCCTCCGACCAGGAGGTTGCCAATATGCTGCTGCGATCCCAGAAGCCTGTGGTGCTGGCAGTGAATAAGATGGACAGCGTGGGACGGGAGAACCCCGATATCTACGAGTTTTACAACCTTGGTCTGGGCGACCCTATCGCTGTATCTGCCGTTCACGGCCACGGTACCGGCGATCTGCTGGAGGAGTGCGTGAAGTACTTCCCCTCTGTTGAGGAGGAGCAGGAGGACGACGATACCATCAAGGTGGCTGTCATCGGTAAGCCAAACGTGGGTAAATCCTCGCTGGTCAATCGCATTTTGGGGGAAGAACGTGTTATCGTGTCCAACATGGCCGGAACCACCCGTGATGCCATTGACAGCAGTTTTGAAAATCAGCACGGCAAATACGTCTTTATTGACACCGCCGGGATGCGAAAGAAATCCAAGGTGGATGACCGCATTGAGAAATTTTCCGTCCTGCGTGCCACCATGGCCATTGAGCGCAGCGATGTGTGCCTGATCATGATCGACGCCAACGAGGGTGTTACCGAGCAGGACACCAAAGTGGCGGGACTTGCCCATGAGGCGGGAAAAGCCTGCATCATCGTGGTCAACAAGTGGGATGCCATCGAGAAGGACGATAAGACCATGGACCGCATGCGCCAGGACATCCGCCGTGACCTGAGCTATATGACCTACGCACCCGTCGTCTTCATCTCCGCCATGACCGGACAGCGAGTGGACCGTCTGTTTGAGCTGATCAACTATGTCAACGACCAGTCTGCCATGCGCATCACCACTGGTATGCTGAATACTCTGCTGGCCGATGCCACCGCCCGAGTTCAGCCCCCTACGGACAAGGGCCGCCGGCTGAAGATCTATTACATGACCCAGGTAGGCGTTAAGCCGCCGCATTTTGTCTGCTTCTGCAACGATGCCCGGCTGTTCCACTTCTCGTACCAGCGGTATCTGGAAAACCAGATTCGCTCCACCTTTGGTTTGGAGGGTACGCCTGTGCGCCTGACTGTGCGGCAGAAAGGGGACGACTGATATGCTGAATTTTTGGCTGAGAGTGGCGTTTATCGCCGTGTTTGCCTATTTTTGCGGCTGCTTTAACGGAGCGGTCATCGTGTCTAAATACATTCTGCGCAATGATGTGCGCAACCACGGCAGCGGAAATGCCGGCCTGACGAACTTTTACCGCACCTTCGGCGGCGGACTGACCTTTGTGGTCATTGCCTGCGACGTTATCAAGGCTGTGGTGGCGGTGCTGGTAGGCGTGGCCGTTGCAAACACTTGGATTCCTACCTTCTGGCAAGGGGATCTGACCACCTATGCCCGCTATTTTGCCGGTTTGTTCTGCCTGCTGGGTCATGCGTATCCCTGTATGTTCCAGTTCCGTGGCGGCAAGGGGATTCTGTCCGGCGGAACTATTGCCATCATGGTGGATTGGCGTGTGGCGCTGGTCGTTTGGGGTGGCTTCCTCGTGCTGTTCCTGCTGACCCGCTATGTATCCCTGGGCTCTGTATTTACGGGCGTGGCGTTTCCCATTGCCTCCTGGTTTGTGTTCCGGGATCCGCTTGTACTTGTTATGGCCCTGTTGCTGGGCGGCCTTGTGGTGTGGAAGCACCGCAGCAATATCAAACGGCTGCTGGCGGGAAATGAAAACAAATTCAGTTTCCACAAGAAAACGTAAGAGCAGGGAGGATTTGCCATGAAAGTTACGGTTTTAGGCAGCGGCGGTTGGGGCACGGCCCTGGCTCTGGTGCTGTTGGAAAACGGAAATGACGTGACCCTGTGGTCCTACACCCAGGAGGAAAGCGACGTTCTGCGCCAAAACGGCGAGAACCCTATGCTCAAGGGCGTCAAGCTCCCTGCAGAGTTGAAGCTGACCACCGACATCAATGCTGTCAAGGGCTGTCAAGCAGTTGTACTTGCCACCCCGTCCTTTGCGGTTCGCTCTACTGCCACCGCTCTGCGTGAGGTGGCGGACCCCGGTACCGTGCTGATTTCCGTTGCCAAGGGCATTGAAAAGGATACCTCCCTGCGTCTGAGTCAGGCTATCGAGGAAGAGGTGGGGGACAAGTGCCCTGTAGTGGTGCTGTCCGGCCCCTCCCACGCCGAAGAGGTTGGTCGCCATATCCCTACTGCCGTGGTGGCGGCTGCCGACGATTTGAAGCATGCCCAGCTGGTGCAGGATCTGTTTATGAACACCCGGTTCCGTGTCTACACCAGCACGGACCGCATCGGTACCGAGATTTGTGCCGCACTGAAAAATGTCATCGCCCTGTGTGCCGGCTGCTGTGACGGTCTGGGTTATGGGGATAACACCAAGGCCATGCTGATGACCCGTGGCCTTGCAGAGATTGCACGCCTTGGCGTGGCGCTGGGCGGCAAGCAGGAGAGCTTTACCGGCCTTGCCGGTGTGGGTGACCTGATTGTGACCTGCTGCTCCATGCACTCCCGTAACCGCCGCTGTGGTATCTTGGTCGGTCAGGGTATGCCCATCGAGCAGGCGCTGAAGGAAATCGGTGCTGTGGTGGAGGGTTATTACGCCGCCGCCAACGCCCGTGCCCTTGCCCTGAAGGCGGGGGTGGAGATGCCCATTGCCCAAATGGCCTATGAGGTGCTGTACGAGGGCCGGGACGTGAACACTGTGGTCAGTGAACTTATGTCCCGTGAAAAGCGGGCGGAAACCGACCAATAAGCAGAAATCATGAACAAAATCCACCCTCCTGTCCGAGGGTGGATTTTTCTGCCTTCTGCGGGGAAAATCTTGCCTGTCCGACGGTGAAAATTCGTTGCAAAATGCGGGAAATACTGTTATAATATAATATCGTTCAAGCCAACAAAGCAAATTGGGTATATTTTTTGATTAAATCCAAGCAAAAACCGATGTTTTATCTGCAAAAAATTATCTGTTTTTTGCTACTACACCACAACTACACCATTTGCAGAAAGCCTTGATATGACAAAAAAAGGCTTGCCGAGGTGATACTCGACAAGTCGAAGCTAAAAAAATACGGGACGAGCATAAGCTCGTCCCGTATTTTTATAAACTGCGCACAGAAAAATGACCGGCACCCTGACAAGTACGGCGATTCAGTGCAATTACTCTCCGTCTGGAATCACTTTCCAGCCCCTCATCTTGTCTACGATGGCTGATACGTAAGTGTTACCACCTTCGCGAAAGTATTTCTCAGACAACAAGATCATATTCTTGTATTGGTGCGCTGGCATAGCGCGAGCAGGTAGGTAGTTGTAGTAGATTTCGGTGATTTGGTTTCTTAACAGGCACAGCAAAGCTTCCCGGTCGTTTTTAGCCGCCTCGATCTTTGCGGCATCAGCATCCAAGTGCCGCTGCATCATATCACGCAACTCAGCAAGCTGTTGTTGCATTTCCGTCTTGCCGGAATTTCGCGTGACAAACCCCACCAGAGACTTTCTGATGGGCTTGCACACCGCTGCCAAAAAACCGAGCGTGCCGGAAGCAAGGCCAAGAACAGAGGAAACTGCCTTAACAGTTTCTAACCAATCCATTCCCTCACCTCCTCAAATCGCATTTTTTAAGGCAGAGCGAGTGGCAGGTCCAACCTTACCATCCACCTCGAGCCCATAATCCTTTTGGAATTTTTTGACTTGTGTCAGCGTTTCGGAACCAAAACCGCCATCGATGGCGCAGGTGTATCCGGCAGCCGTCAGCTGCCACTGCAACCACCGGTTGCCTTCTTTGTGGAGATTACCTTTTTTAAGCACAACAGACGGCTCTTTGTAGGGGTTGGTAGCCGTAGCCGAGGAAGTCTTCGCAGAGTCAAAGTGAATAATGGTGTTGATGCGGCGATTCTCCGAAGTAGAGGCAACAGCCTTACCGTCCACGTTGAAATGGAAGGAGCCTCCGCCATCCAACTTGATGACATCCGTCATGCCAATAGCCTTGAACTTCTTATAAGCCTCGGCCGTCTTAATCATGTTGGAGGTGGTGGTCTTCATACCCATAACGTAAATTTTGCTTTCTCCGCGCTTCAAACCAACGAAGGTGTGCCATGTCGCACGCATCGGAGAACCGTCCCACCCTTGCCCAATGACGTAAGGATCATACTTGACGTCTTGACCATTTTGCATGATAGGCACACCGCTGATGGCATAATCGACGTCGGCAGGCAAAACTTTGATATCGGAGATCCAAGCGGAGGTCCCGCAAATCATCAGAGTCGATACGGCATGGCCGCAAAACTCGTTCATGTACGACCATTTGGAGCTATCAAAGCTGAATTTGTTGCCGTCGAAGTTGCCGCGCTCCGTGCAATATTTTTTGGTGTTGGTATTGGTCGCGCTATAATCACATGTGAGGTGTGCGACCGGGAGCGTGAACGCACCGCGGTCATACGTAGCAAAAAAGCCGGCGTTGCAGAAATTTTTCTGCGCAGCCGACTTCTTCTTAGCGTCACACATATCAATCTTGAAATCCGTGACTGGAACCTCAACGATATGAATGCCGTTTTTAACGGTGTATTTCATAAAATCTCCTTTGGGCGGTGAAACCGACACAGAAGCATAGTCGGGGCGGTAGGCACCGACGATATATTTTTTGTCTCTTGTTCTGCGCATTACAGCTCCGCCGTTTGCTTCATTGCCAACGCCGGTGTTGCCGTCAATGGTGGTGATCGTGGAGCCATTATACGTCTCACAGATACCAACGTGCTTCGCGGCCGCGCCTCCGGCAAAATTGAAAAAGATGATGTCGCCCGGTCGATAGTCAGTCACTTTTTGTTTTTTATGATACGACATCAGTGTCGCGCAGTGAGCCGTCTTTTTGCCTCCATAAAACAAGCTGGATGCTCCAGCCTGCTTGAACACCCACCAAACAAAAGCACAACACCAAGGGTAGGCCGAACCCGAAACTGCGCGCCCGTAATACTCAGTATTGTATTTGACTTTGTTGCTGTTTTTCGGGTTTTCGAGGACGCCTATCTCGCCGCGCGCAATCGCCAAAATTTCTTCGGGAGTGCACAGTTTTCCTCGGTTGTCAGACGCCATAAGATGCCTCCTTTAGCTGCTGGTGCAGTTTTAGGACGGCAGCCTCCACTGCGTTGCGAACCTCAATGGTGTCGATGTTAAAACCTTTTTCTTGCAGGATGGAGAGCGCATGGTTGAGCCTGGTTTCACCATCAGCCTGGTGAAATAGCTGTTGCGCCGCAGCGACCGCTATATCAACCCACTGCAGCAAGTTGGCTCGCTGCTCTGCCGCGGTTTTGCTTTTGAACCAAGGAATGGCGAACGTGCCAATACAGACAGAAGCCAAGGCAATTAACAAAACCAAAATGGAAGTTAAGTCAGTCATAAAAACCTCCTTTGTCGTACGTTATTCTTGCAGTATCGTACCCGCTAAACTAATAACAGCGTCGATACCGTATTCGTCAGCCAGGTCACGCACCAGCTCCATCGCGTGTTTGGAACGATTTTCAGATCTAGCTTTCCAATAGTAAAATCCGTGGGCCAAAGACACTTCACCCCACGCCAATGCCGCGATAGTAGTAATATTGCTGACATCCAGAGAAAAAGCAGAGCCGAAAATGACGGCCGCTGTTAAGACAGTGGCCGCCACCCAGCTTCGATTTACAATGGTTTTAGAATAGCTTTTCATGAGTCCGAACCCTCACTTTCCGGGTGGGCTTCCAACAGACACTTTTCGTATTCTTCAAGAGGAATAGCATAGTAAAGAGCAGGATCGACTCCTTCCGCCAGCCAAACGACCCGCCCGTAGTCGGTGCCGTTGGTCAGCATCATGCCATCGTCAGCGGTCAAAATTACTCGTTCTGCCATGTCTGCCCCTCCTTAAAACAGGGTAAATGTCCAGTTTGGCTTGGTCGCAATCAATGCCGCCCACTCGTCATTCGTGAACGCCGCTTCCACCTTCGCCTTGTTCAATGCCGCCGTGCCGCTTCCCGTCAACCTGTTCACAAAGTCGGTGATGCGCTCCTTGTCCGTCTGTTCGGTGTATTTCACAGCCACCGCCGTGTAAAGGCAGCCATTGCCAAAAACAAGGGATACACTGGTGCCGCCAACATCCTTAATGGTAACGACACCATCCTCCGTGCGTGAGTACCGTTCCAGCACTCGGGAATAACCTGCCGCTTGATTGCCTACGGCGCTTCCGTTGCCGGAAGATGAATAAAACAACGTTCCTCCCAGTCGACCTAATGCCCGAAGGTCAAAGCCGAATGTCAGCAAAGTGTTCGGCATATTCAGCACTTTCGTGTCGTAGCCATAAATCTGTACGGCATCAGGCTCAAAAGGAACATGGAAAGAAACCGAACCGCTCCCGTCTCCTATGAAGTTATAGGTAAAGTGCTTGGCGGCGCAGATGGCCGCGCCCTCGCCAAGTCCGGCGGCCTTGCCCCCGTTATATCCATCGGTATAACCCTCGCCCCAGCCCGTATTACGACCTCGGGTTTCAAACACTTTCGCATATCGGTCAATACCTTGAATGAACCCGCCGGGAAAAGTGAGTTTTTCGTCCGGAAACTCTTCGCGCAGTTTGTCGGCAACAGCCGTCAAAGAGGCGTCGTCCACAACTCTCTTTCCCATCAGTAGGACACCCCCTCGGCGGCAGGCAGCGCATCAAGTACGGCGTTGACTATCTCAGCTCTCATTTCATCGGTAAGCTCAAAAGAACCTTGGCCGATAAAATCGGCCAAGGTTCTCCCGTCTGACATCAAAACTTGCTCTGCGCTTGTTTCGTAGTGGAGGATATCGTAACTCCCGTCTGGATTCATGCGGCGTTTGCGCACGCGCGTAACAGTCGTCATTATAACATTCCTCCTTTATTGATACGTATAAGTAACCACTTCAAGACCGTCTACGGTGGTGGTTTCCTGTTTGACGCTATCATCGCCGGGAACTGGCGCCAAGGTTGGGTTGTTGGTGTCGCCGTTAATATACTCTTGATACCACACGATACTGGCCCCGGACTCCAATGCTTTTATAGAGGTCCATTCCGCCGATGCGCGGCATAGCTGAGCGATTTGAGCGACTCCACTAATTGCAAGTATAGCGCCATAATTTCCTTGTGAGATATAGTACATGCTATCGATTGCGCCACCAGAAATGTTTGTGTGAGTGCTACGCAGCCAAACGTTTAAGAACGCTGTCGCTTCAACATATTGCCCTGACTCTCCATCTAACACAAAGCCAGGTCCGATCGAACCGCCGCTAATGTCAATGGAGGTATCTGCTTGGGCGTAAAGTGTCGCTGCTCGATTAGTGGCGTAATTGTTGGTAATAATTGCGTTGCCACCAATAGTGATACTGCCCGTGTTGCTCTGCTCAATGTCCGAAGTCGAAATTGCGCCACCTCGATAAGCGGTGTTGCCGCTGATCGTACCTCCTAGAACAGTAAGAGATGCCCCGAGGTATGCTTTGGTGTGTATAGCGCCACCATATCCCGCAGCAGTGTTATTGATAATCGCACCACCCGTCATGGTCATTGTTCCTTCGTTGCAGATAGCGCCACCTGCGAAGCCACCGGAGAGTGTGTTATTGTGTCCGGTTATTGTGCCGTTCCGCAACTGCAAACCGCCACCCGTGCGAACAACGATTAACGAACCATTACCAGATCCGCCTCGAATAGTACCGGGAGCTGCCGCACATCCGTCGACAATACGCAAACTGCCGCCATCTCGCACATCAAAATAAGGAAACACCGTTCCAGAAATCGTATACCCGTTCAAATCGAGAGTCGTCGACGAGGAGATCCGGCAAGTCGCGTTTATTGTGACATCCCGATTGAGAGTGCATACACCAGACGGCAAGTTGCCGCCGGTCGCCAGCGCAGCGCTGTCATACGGCGCCCAAACGGGTGAAATCTCGTGGCTGCCACGAACGGTAACAGACGTGTCCGTTGTCGTAACGCCGTCGATTTGGATGGCAGAAAGCCAATACCCCGAATCTGGATAACCGATGACTTCAAGCTGCGTTCCGTAGGTCACCGCAAGCGAAGAACTGGCTGTTTCTTCAGTAGGAGCGCGCAACATAATCGTACCATGCTCCGCAGCAAGCGCAGTGACCGTATAGGGACCATTGTACACATACAGCACGCCGCTAGTCCCAACGGCTGTTGCTATCGATTCATAGCCGACCGTAGAATCTGCTTCGGCGCCACTCAAAGGGTTTTCTACCACGATATGGGCGCCTAACACAAGGCTTTGGATTGCAATCTTCAGATAAGAGGATGATGCTAGATAACCGATGTATGGGTTACCAGTAATGATCATGTCATAGGATTCTTGGGCCGGGTTATAAACAATTTCGTTGATTTCGCCGCCCTGTACCCTTACAAAAGAATTGCGTAGCCACACATCTTCCGAGTTGCCTGCAGTGTGGCCGGCAGGATTCACCACAACAGTAGTCTCTCCGGTCGTCTCGTCAAATTTGGAGGTTGTTATCGTGCCGTAGCCAACTCTACCACCATTAACAAGAACAGTGGCGCCGGTTTGGGTGTATATGGTCGCGCCGCGATTGGTAGCGTTGCCAGTGACGTTGCCGCCGGCGATTAGAATGGTTACGTCAACTGCGGTAGCCGTGTCGGGGCCGGAGATGGCACCGCCGCGGTAGGCTGTATTGCCACTAATTTCACCTCCGTTAACGCAAACGAAGGAGCCTGCGTTTTGAGCGTAAATGGCGCCTCCGTAACCGCTATTAACATTGCCCGTCAATTTACCACTATTTAATTCGACGTAGCCGCCAGTAACTAGAATTGTGGCATTGGAGGCGTTTTCTACGCCAACAATCTGACCGGTTGCACCGTCGCTACTATCTTGGATGTGCAGCCGCACTCCGTCACCCACAGTGAAATAAGGCGCGGCCGTGCCGGTCAGCGTGTATCCGTTCAGATCTAAAGTATAGGAACCGGGCTTAAAAACGATACCATCATCATCGACTGTGCTGTCCGAATTCAATACCAACACACCATTGTCAAGAAATTTGCCACGCGTAATTAGGTCATCACGAACTTCTTGATGGGTGTAAACGTGTCCTCGTTCGAACGTATCAATGTCCACACTATCATCGTACGCGATAACATATGGCTCGATTGTATAGATTGCGGCTCCTTCTGTCAAATTACCAAGCGCAATAAAGGTTATGTTTTCGTTGTCAACGCCAACATATTTGACGTATGGAGCTCCGGAGATATTGATTTGGCTTGATGCCAAAAACACTCCATCCTCGCCGGCGTTTGACGTGGCGGCGATATTATCCTCGATATGAGCATCGTCTCCAATGGTCACAATCGTGTTAATCACAGCTATTGCACTACGATTCGAAGAGATGGGTTCACCACTTATAGTGTTTTGCGCAATGGTGGCGTTGCCGCCGATGTGTAGCCAGCTCTGGCCGCCGGCCTCGCCGACGCCGATAATGGAGCCGTTGCCGGACTCGTTGCCCACGATCTCACCGCCAATGATGTTGACGGTGACGCCGGCACCATGGCTACGGATGACGGAGCTGCTGGCGGCGGAAATGCCAGTGATAACGCCGCCGGTCATCTCAAAAGTGGAACCAGCGAACATATCAATAAAACCGCCCGCCAACAAGGCGCCGTCAGCGTTTTTGCGGCTCCAACCAGTCAGTTCGCCGCCTTCCAACACAAAATGACCGTATACAGAAATGCCTCCTGAGGTAGTCATTTCTTGAAATCTTATTGCGCCGCCCCCGATGGAGTCGGTGATAGTCAACGTGCCTGCTTTGGCAACGTTGAAAAACCCTCGGCCGACACCATCAGCCATTGACACCGTATGTCCGCCAAGGTCGATCACGACATCGACGCCTGTGGAGACAACCAAGGTGCCATCAAGCTGCACATCCTCCTGCAACACATAAACGCCCGCTGGGAGCGGTCCACTATTAGCTAAGACGCGACGCTCGAACAGAGCCGAAACAACGTGGTTGTCCGAAGCAACGAAAGTGTTGCCCTCAATGGGAGTGCCATCCACTAAAATGTGTTGTAGAAGATAACCGGTGTCCGCAACTGCCGAGATAGTGACTTGGCGCCCAAACTGGACTACCGCCGGCGAAGTGGAAAGAGTACCGCCTTCAGTTTGGTTGGTAGTTATTAAAAGCGGAACCCCATAAAAATACTCATTGCCGCTGCCGTGGTCGCGCAACGCAACATTATCATCGACCATGTGCAATGTCGTTTCGTATGAAGTTGTTATTACCGTAGCGCCGTCAGTTAAACCACCAATGAAAAGGGTTCCCGTCAAAGCAGTCAAATTGTCAATCCGGGTGCTGCCTCCGATGGTAAGAACGCTATATTCGTTGTTTGCAACCACACACGAATCTGCACGCACATAAACAATATGCCCCCCCGTGATGGTTGTGTTGCACCCACGAAGGACGATGGATTGGAGATCCCCTCCGGCGATAGTCAGGACTGCGGTGTCCAAAACCAAATCTTCGTTACTGATATCCACGAATGAACCGCCAGTAACTTCAACAACTGGAAAATCATTGTGAGATTGACACGCTTGTATAGTTGCGATGCCGTTGCGGAGACCGTCTAGACAACAACCGGAGACCTTCGTTGATGACCCCGGAGCAACTCTAACTCCAATCAGTTTGCTATCAGACGCAATGTTGCCTGCGTCGAGAAAGACCTCTCCTTCGTTGTAAATGCCACACGCCCCGTCAGAACCATTGACCGAAAGCATAGTAGCACAAAAACGAAAAATGCCGCCTTTGTGCACCAATACCGCAGAAGAATCCGACGGTACAGAATCAACCAGAATGGTTCCTCTTAGTTCAGCCGCAGAGTTTTTGATCAGCAGAGTAGCTCCGTCTTTCACGGTAAAGAGAGGTGCTTGATCCCCCGAAATGACATGTCCATTCAGATCCAAAACGTACTCCCCGGGTTCGCTCAGAACGATATTTGTTTCGACACTCTCGTCGCGAGATAAAACAATGGTGCCCGGGAAGAAACGGTCCTCTAGGGCCCCTTCGATAAAGGTTGCAGATACGGTATGGTCTCCGGTAATAACAAAGGAATTCCCATCCAAATCTACGCCGTCAACGGTGATTGTGTCGAGCTGATATCCTCTGTTCGGTGTTGCAATGACGATAACAGTCTCACCAACCAGTCCCACCGATTTGTTGACGATGACATCGCCATAGAGGACGTCATCCGCTACGCTGATGGTTTTATAGTAAGTGGCGACAGCGTCTCCAAGAACTTGGTCCCAATCATCGCCAGTATCAACATCGTCAGGCTCAATCTCTGACTGCACCACCTTGTCGGCTTTTTCGTCTTTGAGAGCGGCGACGTGTCGATCTAGAATCATCATATTGGAAGCGTCTTCCGATGACCCCATCTTCGTAACCCACTCCATCACCGTCGTGGTTGTTTCGTTAGGCTGAACCACGTATAATCCAATATTGGGTGTCTCTGCCATAATTACACCTCCACATAATAAAATTGATTGAGTGGCCAAGAAGCCACGTCGGACAGCTGCATATCAGCAACTTCCCCCAGTTCTCGTAGTTTGACGCGCTTTCCGGTCAAACCACCCGAGACGGATAGCGCACAAAGACCTTGGTTTTTGGCCTCTCTGGAGGCGTGGGTTTGCACCCATACGCGCATTGAAGCTTGGCTGTCTGTAGCTGTGGAGCCTGATAACCCAACTGCAACATCAACTTGCATCTCCGTTTCTATAGGCAAGACGACGCTTTCTCCTTGGAGCCGTTGCACGACTGCCTCAACCACAGCCTTTGCTTGAGCGGCCATATGGTTGTCTCCGGCTAGCAATCCTGCCGCATCGATACGCAAAGCGCCAGACAGAGCCAGTGCAACATATACCGCCAGCACATCGTTTGTGCTCGCCAAATACAGGTCTCGTTGGCCGCAAACAGAAGGCAGATAAATTGCGTAAGCGGAATCGAGGCTGTTGTTTGTGGCAGACAAATAGACAGCATCAGCGTTCCAGTTGCCTCGCAATAACATTATTGATTAAACCCCCAATACATTGAACACTAAGCTGCCGGCCTCAAACAAAAGAGATGTACCAACGTCAAGATGCTTCGCTGCGTCAAGGGGACCGCCCATCAGCAGATTTCCGTCAGTCTTGGCATCATACAAAGCCCAGAACGTCACGGGGTCGGATTGGGTCGTTTCAAAACGAGGCCAAACCAAATTAACCGCGTTGGTGGTTGTGCCGTCTTGAGCAACCTCCATGGCCGGCATCGCCTTGCGTTCATAGGGGGTGGCAGTTGGTTCCGTCACTCCAGTACCGTCCTCACGAGGCGCCGTAGTGCTGAGCGCCAGGTAATATTGCGCGGGAATATCCGAGGAGCTATCGCCTTGAGTATGCCAAACATTGTCGGCAATAAGATTTTTGAAATAAGTAGTAAGCATATCAAACCTCCTGAATGGCGGCAACTCGATTTCCGTTAGGCTTGATGTGAACCAAGCCGCGCATAATGCCGCAAGCACCGTCAGCGTCATGGACGGTCAGCTGGTAAATGTATTTTCCACACAAATCTACAGTGTGTGTCGGCTGGAGAGTGGCAGCAAAAACATTGCCGTGACACTGTGAATTGCTTTGCACTTCGCAGTCAATACTCACTACACACACGCCTTGATTGATGTATTCCGAAATAGCCACGCACCCCACCATGCTCTCAACGTTAAGCAGCGCTTTGTGGCTATTGTAAATCGGAAGAAACAGTTGTTTGGTCTCGCCGGCCGTCATCGTGAACTCCGGTAATTCCCAAACCGGGTTAGGTCCCGACATATTTATCCCTCCTGTTCGGATTGGGTTTTGTCGGTGCCGATCGGAGCATCAGGTGTGGCTTCATTCAGCCGAGCCATCGTCCCATCCAGCACACGAACGCATTCAGCGACGACCATGATTTGGTCGCCGCTGAATGCACACTTATAGAGCATTCCTCGCATATAAGCGAGTGTTTGCATAATTTCTTGATTGGTCATAAAATCCTCATTTCATATGATTAGGGAGGCGATTCGATGATATCATTGAGCACATCGGTTATTGTTGTAATATACGACCCCAACACTTCACCTCCCTTGGACCGGTCAGATATACCCGTGCTTCGAATAGAACCGATTTGGTGGCGCACGGAGTTGTATATTCGCGCAGACAGCGTGTCTCCGGCATCCACATAACATGCATTTTTTGAAAGATATGTGATTCCACCATAGGACGTTTGCCAAGAAAGCCCACAGGCGCCGCGAACCTCTGCTACCTTGTCCACCAAGTCGTTCCAAACCAGATGCGAAAATCCGTTGCTCGCAGGTTGGTTTCCTAGCAAAATCTGATAGGCTCTTTTTGTTTGGGTACTGGTGGCTTCGCCATTTGATTGTGTCCATGACCAAGGGGAGACATCGAGAGTGTCGCCTTTAACCACGACCGTTACACCTTGTTGTCCACTCTTCGGCAAAACATTCCAGTATTTCCCATCCGGAGACGTCTGAGTGAAACCATAGACTGTGTATGTTCCCGGCTCGAGATTTCGGACGATTCCTGGCTGGTAGTCGCCAAATATGGATGTGGATTTTGCAGACACATACTGCAAAATATTGTCTGGGTCCGTAGTCGAATTCGCGGTTACAGGGCCTGCACAAATGCCGCACCCATAATAAAAATCGCTTGTGAAATCGGTTTGTAAGTCCCATATCGTCCACGTAATGCTTCCTACGCCGCCTTCTACTTCCAACCAAGCAGCCATGCGCACACCCCCAATTAAGAGAACGTTAAGCAAACACCTTGAATATTGGCGTCGGCGAAATTCCAGGTGCCTTGCGGCCTAAAAGTGTCTTGTCCTTGCGTTGGAGCAGTCAGCAATAATGCGCCGTTGTAGATCAAATGCGCCGGCCGTCGATTTGTATCGTAACTACATATAGAGCCAAAAAGCATTGTGCCAATTGGCTGTCCGTTGTTCCATCCGGTTACATCATAGCAACCAAAACCAGCACCGGTGTCGATATCCAGAACGCCGAATGCCCCTGAGATTTCATCAGCATCAAATAAATCCAGCACGCAATTTTTACCCAAAGAATAATACTTTCCTCCGCTAATGGTGCCGCCTGCAATGGTTGGCGACCGGATAGATGTTGAGTCAATATATGTCTGTTGGATATAAGTTGGCACGATAGCATCACTACCGTCGGTTCCTACGAATTGGTAACCAGACCCCCATGTTTTACCGCCGTCATAGCTTTCACGACGATATTTGTCAGATGAAGACCAGGCGTCGTGCCACGAAGAATTGTTGGTCGAATACTGGTATTTGATTGGTACATTATTTCCCCAGTTAATAGAGCTGGCCCCAGACAAATTGATGTTTCCGCTCATCGTAATGTCGCCGCTGGTGCCGTCAAGCTGAATTTTGCCAAGATCCAGGTAATCTCTATCAAATTTGCCGTCGCTGGTCAACACGTTTTTTCCATTGACGTACATGGCGCTTGCTTTGATAGTTCCGGTAAACTCGCCTTCTGTGGCCATGACCTTTCCGTGGAAATATCCATTTTCGGCATATATACTTCCTTTGAAGTAAGCTTCACCCGAAGGGCTCAGCCACAACGCAATCTGGTCTTGTTGTGTGAAGCTTTCCCACGTGGCAGAGGTGTCTTCTTCTGGCCATACCGGAGACAAGAAGGAGACGCCTTGATCTTCGGTCCACTCCAGCATTCCTGCTTTACCGAGCATAAACCCATACGTAGGGTCAATGCATACGGCTCGTTCTGAGGTTTGCATATAAAATTTGCCGTTATACATCTGCACACCGTTTTGGTCAACCTTAAACTGCATCGTTTCGCGAGTGACGCCATTGTCTGTGACCGACACAGGACATTCGATGATGAGCTGCTGGCCGGCCAATAAAGTTCCCGCAATAACATCGGCCAATACGCCGACGAAGTTGTCGCCCGATGCGTCCTTGAAATTACCTATTGCCATTTTGACCGTGCCGGTCTTTTTGTCTTCGAGTGCAATCATGCCATTGCCGAGATAAATAATATCTCCACCGGCTCCGGCAGACTCGACTTTGATGCCCGCCTTACCAATCGACACGTTGCTTGTTCCGCTGTGTATTTGCGTCATGGCGGCATCCCAGCCTTCTTCAAGCAAGTTTTGTACCCAAGACGCAGCTTGGGCGCCTTGGCCATACACCATCTTTTTGGAATTGAGGGTTCGCGTAGCAGATGAAGCTTTGCTTAAAGCGTCTTTGAGGTTGTTTACTTGGTCTGGACGCCTAAACGTGTTGGCAAAAACCAAACTAAATGATGATTCGGATTTGAATTCCAGTTTGATTTCGAGCAACACAGGGGTCAATCGGCGCGGTGCATCAATCTCCGACACTTCGCCAGACCCGAACTGTAGGTAGCATCGGCGCCCCAACGCAATTTGATTGGCGAAAGGCAAGAATTCTTTCTGAAAGAGGATGTTTCCGCTGGAAACCTCAAACTCGTAAGAGGGGAGAGAAGCTTCGCGCAGATGCTCTTCTGCGTATTCGTACAGTGACGTTTCTACTGTGCGTTGCTGGTAATCTGATGCGTTTTTGGTCAGATACACGGATGCCTGTTCGATACGGATAGGCGTGGAACGTTCTCCATCAACATCTAATTCCCTTCCAACTATCGTCAACGTTCCGCCACCGAAAGATGTAGACACTCCATTGTGTGTAACTGTACCGGCGCCCAGGTTTACCGACATAGTTGAATTGTTGGCGTCGGCGGCGGCGGCCAGCACAGTAGCTGTACAACACCATTTTCCGTTGTCGCTGTTCAATTCCACTTTCGGCGAGGTGGATTCGCCAGAAGGCGTAATGCGACACAGAGTGTTATTAGAATCACCAATGACCACCGGCGTGCATGTAGCCTCTACGTCATCCCATTCCACCGATAGGTCGCCAACATCGATGATGCTGGCGGATTCACTGACGTCGACATCAAAAACGGCAAAAGTCTCATCTTGAAAAGTGGACTCTTTGAAATAAAAATCCAAAGCCTTCCATTCGTCATCATCGAAATACGCAGAAGGTTTGAGATCTGCGTTAATTGCTGCAATGGCGTCTTTGTACTCCTGAATTCTCTGCTGTGTTTGTTCTACGATGTTTTTTTGTGCGTCGACATCAGCACGCAAAGAGGTGATGGTATTATTCAGCTCTTCTATTTTGACAACAGCAATTTGATATGCGTCCGAATTTACAGCAGATGTTTCTTTGGTTTGCAGATACGTAGACCGCACCTGTTCTTGGGTTGCTACGACGTTTTGCAGGTCGGTTAGTTTAGCCGTCTCGGCCGTTAGCTGCATAGTAGCGGAGGAGCGCAATGCAACCAAGCCCGCATAATAGTCTCTCATCGATTCTATCTCTTGGCACCACGCCACCCACTTCTCTTGCAGGGCGTCGTCCAAATCTCCATTTGCCAAAAACCAATCGATATTGTAAAGGTAGTTCTCTCCGGTTGGATTAACACCACGGATGTCGACACCGTCCGCACCTTGCACATACAGCTTAGTGATAAGGTCATCACTGGAGGATTTCATCGTGCCGTCTTTCAAAAGATTGTTGTAAGACAAATATACAGGCATGATGCTCGCATCGTCTGCAGCGTTATAAGCATTCACGCGCCGATTCTCGGTATCGAACACAATGACAGCTCCGTAATTTTCTTGCACCGCTCCTTGGAAAAATTCCAGTACACCACTGTCGATGTCATCAAAGGTCCTGTAGCGTAAAGCCAACTGATTATCAACGTAGCCGATGGTCCAATTGGGCATGCTTTGAGCAATGAGATGAAGTAAGCTCGCATCTGGATTGGAGCGGTCGTAGAACGGATAGGTTCCTTGCCCCAAAACAATGCGCTTGCTGGCCAGTTCTGATTCCAGCGAAGCGAGCTCGATTCGTTTATACTCCCCTTTGGTATCGACATGCTCCTCTACGCGACTGACAACAAACGTTCCGTACGGAGCTATAGCAACCAGACGGTCTGGAACCAACTGCTCGTAGAACGGGGTCAGTTCTCCATTCACAATACGAGGATACTCAAAAGACCCTTCGGACGTCTCGTTGTATTTTAGTGTCAGTTCCAATGCGCAGTAGGAGCCCAAAACACCGATTGTTGTCAGATCCGGTTTTTGCAACGCGAGGACTGGCATCTCCACACGATTGTAAATATCACGCGGCACATTATGGAAATTTAGCTCCACTCGAATACCTCCTCAGCTACCAATATTCCACATCACGTCGCCGTTCAATGTGAGGCCGAAATTGCCTTTCAAATACAAAGTGTTGTTGCCACGAATGGCACGCGGCATGTAGTTTCTGTTCCAGTATTGATACAGATTGATTCCGTCAGACGCCACCATGATTTGACGAGCGCAGTCAATTGTGATAGTACGACCCGAACCCGAAGAAGGGGAGGGGAGGCCAGATAGTACAAACGATCTTTGCTGGTCACTCTCATTCGTAATGCGTACAGATGTGCCGCGCACATTTTCCAGCGTCAACACAGGATAAAAATAATCATTCACGTTGCTAGGGTTAAAGTAGGTAAAGCGCGCGCCAGAGGACGTGGACTGCTGTTCCCATGGCGCCGTCGCTAAATATGCGAACGGACAGTCGCACGTAACCGTGGCAGTAAAACCTACAATATGCATGCCTATCTCAATGGAGTCAAGCTTCGTGATGCGACATTTATAATACACATTCTCCATGTCTTCTTGCAGAATGATCAGTTTCTTAAATGATTGGTGGCTCGTTAACCATCCGGCGATTGCGGCCACATCGTATCGGTCATAATACCGATTGTCATCCATGGCGACCATGGCAATAGGGAAGGATAGAGGGTCTCCGGCTGTCACGCCATAGTCCAAACCAACAAATCGGCGGGCGATACGGTCCTCTTGAACCTTCCAGGTGCCACCGACAACACCAGCGTTTTGTTGGGATTTGTCGATATTCGCCAGCATCAATCCGTAGGCTTCACCGGGAACGCCATCAAAAATAAATTTGTTGCCCTGAAATGCCAATATATAACCCTCCTTTAGAGTAATTTGGAGAAGAGCCGCCCCGGAGGGCGGCTCTTCGTGTTACAGTTTCTGAAGCTCCGAGGCCACAACTTCTGCGACTTTTCTCGGATATTGTTTAATGGTGGATAGAATCTCTTCGGACGGAAGAACGCCGTCTATCGTTAAAGGTGCCGAAACATTGAGAATGAATTTGCGAACTTTTTGCGCTGCCGCGGCCGCCAAAGCGATAGGAGTTTGCACAATCTTTGGTAGGCTGGTCAACAACCCGTGAGCATTGTCGACCATCTGGCGGCTCATCACAACCTCGTCCTTCTGTAAAAGAGCGAAAAGCTCATCGGCTTTGGGAGACACAGAACCAGTTGAGCCAACTACGCCACCAGTATGATAGCTGTACACGTCATATAACTTCTTTGTTTTTCCTCCTTGGGAAATGTACCATGTGCCGTTTTCACGCCACACGGGCACTCCCAAAATGTCGGAAACTTGCTGACCAAGTACAACGTTGGCGTCCTCGTAAATCTTACGCCCGGCGTCCGTGGTTTGCTTGCCCCATTTTGCGCCATTGCTCTTCATCTCGGCCACGAGGCTTTGTACTTTGCTTGTGTTCGAATCGTAACCGTAAGCATCGTATAGCTCGCGCGTCTTGCCGTTCTCTCGGATGTACCACGTGCCATTTTCGCGCCAAACATCGGCGCCAAGAATGTTCGAGATTTGGTACCCCAGTGCCACGTTAGCGTCTTCATAGATTTTGCGACCAGCATCAGTGGTTTGTTGACCCCACAGTACGCCGTTGTTTTGCATTTCGGCAACAAGACTACGCGCTTTGTACGAATCGGAATCGTCGTGCATGCCTAGAGAGGCGGTAAAACTACCGTAGGTTTGAGCGGAAGCCATT
Organism: Lawsonibacter sp.; assembly: GCA_045601985.1. Lineage (GTDB taxonomy): Bacteria > Bacillota > Clostridia > Oscillospirales > Oscillospiraceae > Lawsonibacter. The sequence continues at coordinate 22,742 of JAZSAQ010000101.1, forward strand.
GCTTCATCCCACATCGACTGCAGCTCAGCACCGGTAGTGTCGGTGTACTTCTTCGCGTAAGTGAAGAGGTCATCAAACAGCTGCTCGTTGGCGTTGTCGAGACGAGCCAAGGCCGCTTTGGTGACAGCCTCGTTGTCGTCCAAGAAATTCTCGACTTCTTTGATTTTGGAATCCATGAGATCATGGTAGCTCTCCTCTTCTTTGTCGAGAGCTTCTTCTGTCTTGTCGATGTAATGGTCGTTCTGGGTGTCGGACAGCTCTTTTTGTTTTTCGGCCAATTCTTCTTCAAGTTTGGCTCGCTCCAGAGCAGCCTGCCGGGAATCGTCCATCGCCAACGCATCGATGCGAGCCTGCAGCTTCGCGATTTCTTTGGTGGACTTAGCGACTTTGTCGTTGTAAGACTGTTCTTCTTTGGTAAGACGAAGGATTTCCTTTTTGGCATCAATGATATCTGAAAAAGCATCCTTTTGTTCCTCGAGAGCTTCAACCTGTTCCTCGGCCTCGTGACGAATCAACTCCTCTGTGAGTTCAAGCAATCCGTTGAGGCTTTCGGAGGTGCGATCAAAAACGCTCTGTAGTGCATCGCATACAAAACCGTCCAAGTCACCTATCTGTTGCGTCAGTTGCTGGAACCAGGCGTCTTCGGCAATTTCGTCCGCCGTCTTTCCCGCAGCAATCAAAGTTTGACGATAAGCCTCGCGAACCTCAACCAAATATTTTTGCTCTTCACGGTATTTTGAGATAAGCAGATCTTCGCTTTTTGCACGCTTTTTCAACATGCTGATTTCGTGTTCAAAATCGGCGATTCGGGCATCGACTCGCTCTTTATGGAAATCCGTGGCGTCGTTGGCGTTCTCTAAAATAGAGCGATCAAGTTCCTGAAGCGTGCTGTTGGATGCAATTTGTTCCTCGGTTAAGCCTTGCCCTTTAAGGAAATCGTAAACCAAGCTTCTGGCACTTTTAAGAAGTTTCTCTCTCTCACGATATGTATCCAAAATTTCTTGCTCACTAGCGTTCTGGAGTTTGAGCATCTCAATTTTGTGATCAATATCCGCAAGGTCTTGGTCATGAAGCTTCATTGAGTTGTCGAAGACTTCTTTTTCGTATTTGCGCCACTCGTCTGCATATTTAGTGCGATCGGAAAAATACTTTTTATATCCGTCGTTTCCGTCAAGCCACTCATTGAACTCTTTGAGGGTGATTTGTTCCGTGTCAAGAGCATGTTTTTGTTTCGCGTATTCTTCCTCGAAGTCTGCTTTGTTTTTGTCTTTGGCTTCGCCACTGCTGCCGCCACCTTGGCTATAATCTCTCTGAGTCGTCGCCGACCAACGCTTGAACTCATCGAAGTTGGCTGTGGCCGTGTTGAGATCGCTGAGCGCTTTTTTGGTTTCGCGGATGGATTTCTCATACGCCGCGTTTATAAGGTATATCGCCACGGAATCCTGTTCTGCTTCGGCAATAGCGAGGGCAGCCTGTCTATCAGCCTCCAGTTGGCTGAGTTGCGCCTGAAGTTGATCTCTAATTTCTTGGGTAGTGGCATTGATAGCCCGCGCTTTTGCTTCCTCATTGTCGATTACAGCAATAGCAGCCTGGCGGGCTGTTGTGATGGCGCTTTGATAAACCGCCTCTTCTTTCTTCAAGTAGTCTTGCATCGCGTCAGCGGTTAACTTATAGCCATTTCGGCTCGCCACAAGATACTCGTCGAGCCCCGCTTCTCGCATTGCTTGAATTGAATCGGCCGATAAGTATCCCATGTCTGCCATGTCGGATTGTGCTTCTGCGAGAGCATCCATGTCACTACCCATCCTCGACGTCATAGAGGCGAAAGCTTCTTGTTGCACAATCGCCTCTTCCAGAGAGGCTGTAGCCAGATCTACGCCATCTGCGTAATCAAGCCATCGCTCAACAGACTCCTCTAATTCCGGTTTGAGAACGCGCCCTTCGGCCGTAACGCCAGAAATCGATGCTGCCAGATCTTGGTTATTACGAGCCGCTTCTGATGCTTGATCATACAACGAGGCATACTCGTTGTCGAGGTCCACCACTTCTTGCTTGAGCATATTTGCCATAGCGCTGTCGCCATTATTTTGGGCTTTTTCTAGCTCAATTAAAACCTTGGATCGCTGCTGGCGATTGGCTTCCAACAAATCGATTGTGCGATTCAAATAATCAACGTCATCAACGCTCTCCGTGATATCCACATACGCACCGTCACGAGTCATTCTCTGACCAACAAAAATCTTTTGTTTTGTAGTAGCGTTCTTAACGGCAGTTTTTTCTTTATCCTCGGCGGCTATTTTTGCTTCGCGTTCTTTGAGCCGAATCTCTCTTTCCAACTCGTCATTGAGCAGTTTAAGTTCGCTATATTCCTCGCTGGCGTTGAGATCGATTTTGGATGATTCTAATTCTTTCATTTTTGCGCGGACTTGGTCTAGTTCAGAACGCAAAGACGAAAGTTCCTGCGTGACATTATCATATTGCTGACACGCCTCACTCAAAGCCTCGTTCTGTTCTTCTTGGGAATAGGTGAACAAATCTACAGCACCGGCGACAGCGACAGCGACAGCGGCGATACCAGTCAATATCGCCAGTATTGGGTGAGCCTGGATGACCTTCCCCAGCCCTTTTAGTGCGGTGGAAAGACTCCATGTCGCTCCGGTTGCGGCGCCCTCCGCGCCAGCAAAACCCAATGTGGCACCAGCGGCTTTCTTTTTGGCCTGGATATCTGTCCAAAGCGAAATGATTTCTTTCCTTTGTTCACAGTTAAATCCGGCGGTTTGTAGTGTGGTCGATAGCGTTGCTACATCCAAGCCGGACATAGACGCGGCAGCGGCAATTTGCTGCGGAGTTAATTGAGCATAACTAGCCGCCAACAACGCGTTGTTTGTAACAACGCCACCTGTTGCATTCCCCAGGGCACTCAGTGTCGGGAGGATGCTTGCCAAACTTTGTCCTGTTTGAGCAAAAGCAGCTCCGATACCAGAAGCTTTAATCATAGTGAAAATCGACGGAAACACGAAGAAAGCCGCCCCTAAAAGCAAGGCCGGCTTGATTAACCACGACAGTCCGGCGCCGAAATCAAGGACGGCCGCAGAAGCGTCGTAAAAGAACCCAACTAGATCGCTATCTAAAATTGCGCTCGAAAAAGCCTCCATGGAAGCTTTAGCTTTATTTGCTTTCGCCTCAACACTTTCTTGGTACAATGCCATTTTTTGGGCTGCGACTCCAGTGGAGTTTGCGGCCAATTCTGCATATTCGCCCGCATCTTCCCATCCTTGCATCAAGGCAAGAAAACGAGTTTGCTGCCTTGTGCCAGCGAACGCAGTTGCGATAGCACGTTGCTGGGTTGTAGAGAACGAGTTCCATCTCGATCCAACCTCGTCTAAAACTTCGCCAAAATTGCGGAATTGGCCGGCTTGGTCACGCAGGTCGATGTCCAATCCTCGCAGTGTGGTTTCAACATTGCTTAAATCATCGCCACTCTCCGGGTCGTCGAGCCGGCCAGCTTTAATGTTGCCCATGCGCGAAAGCATCGTATTGTAGAATGTACCAGTCTCTTCTCCTGATTCTTGCATCGTAGAGTTGATGACAGCCAGCTGACCAATAACATCGTCGAGCGACAGACCGGCCAACTTGGCATTGGCGGCGGTTTTAGACAAGGCTTCCGCCATCTTGGTGCTGCTAGTAGCTGCGGCCATATCGATTCGGAAAAATTTGTCAACCACACTCGACGCTTGTGACACTTCTAGCCGATATCCCTTCAGAGCTGCGGTTAGAGCTGTTGTGGCTTCGCTCGATTCCATGTTGCCAACAATGCTTAACGTCGAAGATTGTTTTAACAACTCTTCCGTGTCGGCGGTATTATAGCCTTGGCGCAACCAGCCAACGGCACCCTCGGCTACGCTAACCGTAGTAGAACCCAAAGTTTTGGCCAAAGAATTATAAGTTTTGAGAAGCTTTTCGGTTTCTGTTTTGGATCCTCCGGTAATAATTCGCAGATCAGTCATCGCAGCATCCAGTTCTTTAACCGAAGTGATAACCGCTTTGATAGACCTGATAACCATCATAAACCCACGGGCACTGATTGTATATGCAACGAACTGACGCACCTTGGTGCGCAAAAGAGTAAAAATGTTGCCGCCTTCGTGACCCGCAAGCTTCATTTGCGTCCGGAAGGCTTGCATAGCTACCGTAGCCTCTTGTATGCGCTTTACATCACCAGACTGTAAACCGGTTTGAATGGACGCGATTTGAGCGGCATTATTTTTCAACGCTTGTGGTTGTAGTGTTTTTAAGTACGCGTTGAAGCTGTTCAGCTTCTGGGGAGCATCTCTCAAAATCTTTTGGGCTTGTTGCACAACAGTGAAAGCGCTCCGAATTTCTGCGACACTTGCAGTAATCTCTGCTCGTTGCACGGGCAAAATTTGCGTCGCAGATTGCCCAAGAGCCTCAATTTGAGCTTTGGCGGCTTCGAAAGTCGCAGCCAACTGCCCTAAGCCCGCAGCAGCAGGAGTTAAGTTGTTTTGGTTCAAGACAGTCACAACTCTATTGTAGGCCGTCTCTAGCGCAAACAATTCTTTTTGTGCCCAAGCAAGGTTTTGTTTAGAGTAGTCTCGCACCCCTTCGCTGGATTTGGCGCCTCCGGAACTGCCGACGGAGCCTGTTGCGGAACCGCCGCGGGAACCGGTGCCTTTGCTGGCGCCTATTCCGACGTCGATGGTAATGCCGGATAGCTGCTTCCGCAACTGTTCACGCATCTTGTCAATCGACGCGGAGCTAACAGTTAAGCTAATATCAGCCGCGGTTTTGGAAAAGGCTTGTTGCAAATTGTTGCGAATTAAGGAGGCAGATTCGCCGGAAGGACTTGCACCTCCAGTGTTGCCTACTAAAATTTCAATATCTGGCGTCATTGATGCCACTGGTTGCCACCTCCTTATGAAATACGATCAAATTTATCGTGATTGTAGCTTGCGAGAGCATCAGCGCCATACAAGTCGTTAAATTTTTGAACTGCGGCTTGCACAAAAAATTCGCCCTCATAGCTCAAACGCGAAAACTGCAATGTTTTGTTAGAACCGGGGTCTTTGAGAAAAACGTAGCGACTTGCTGTATAGCCACGGTTCATAATTTCTACAATGTCAACTCCTTCGGGGTATCCTTCGGGATACCACGATTCGCGCCGTGAACGCACGGGGTCGAACTCGAGGTGTATTACCCACCGATTGGTTTTTGTATCCCATACCATTGACACTCTCTGTAGGTAGTCTCCGTACTCGTGGTTATATTGTTGGGCGCACTCAGTGATTAAACGAGCCATTTCCGCTTCGTAAAAATCTGGTGGGTGCGCAGCACCCCCGGCAGGCTTACCGCCAAATGGCTTACCAAGCCGCGCGGCCGTGGATTGGGCCTGACTTATTTTGGCTTTTCCTTGTTGGCTGTTCGCCCACCGGTTGAGAGCGTCCATTATACTCATTGTTTCACCGGAACCTCTTCGGGCTGGGCACCCAAAACCCCTTGAGCCAACTTCATCTCGTCCATGGCCGACAGTTTTTCAACAAGATCGGACATCGTGGCTGCGTCCACATCGTGGAACGCGTCTGTAATGTTCACAAGCGCAGCAGTGGCCGTTTCCAGCTTAGTGCTCACACTCTGCAACAAAACCCGCTCAGTGGCTAAAATTTCTCTCTGGCGCCACTCGGTTTGTTCCGCAACGGCGACCACAAAGTCTTTGTACTGATCTCCCCAGATGCTCGCAATGGCGTCGCGCACATCCTGAATCTCGTACAGGGCGACCAACTTATCGGTGGCCGTTTCTGGCTTAAAATTGGCAACGGTCGTTAGAATATAAACAGCCATAGCCGCGGACGCCTGAACAGCATCGTAAGACTCGGTTCCGATTTCGTCGGCCGGCACGAAAGAGCTAGCAACAACACCGTCAACGGCAATGTGAAACTCGCTGACATCCAACCGAGACTTCACATCAAATTCCAGTTTTTTGCCCTCTCCGAACTCCAGCGCGACGTGAACGACACCGCGGTCTTGAGACTTCAAAAATTCATCCAGCTTGGTGATAGAAACACGATTTTCCTTTTTAGCCATTCTTCTTGTCCTCCAAAACTTTAATCATAATTTCAGTGCGGGGATTTTCTTCATCGACGAAACACTCCAAGGTGATTTTGGAAACGTGGCGACTATCGTCGTCCACAAGCATTCCGCTCTCGCATAGTCCGTCGATAATAAATTTAGGACAACTATTGTCGGGGTCGTGCCGACGGTTGTTGCCGTAATAGGTGCGGAAGGACAGTTCGCATCGTTCAATGCGTAGGTTAGCGTAACCTTGCTGGCCAACAAACCAAACGATAAAGTCCTTCCATTTTTGTTTAAGCGCATTCATCATGGGTCTCTTCATAATCATCCACTGGTTGATCGACTCGTGATAAGGGTGCGCGATAGGTTTCTTTTTGGCTCGCGGATGCAAAGCAAAATAATGCTGCTCATACACAGCCAGCACATCCGACGTGAGCGTCAGGTTGATAGTCTGTTTCATATATCCTCGATGCGAAAAGGGGAGGGGCAGTGCGTAGCACCACCCCTCCTCGCTTTACTTCTTCTTTTTGGAAGTTTTCTGCTTGTCCAGCTTCTCATTGACATGGTCCACCAATTCATCGAAACCCATGGCGGGATGCTCTTCGATTTCAGCGGCCAATTCCGTCTCCGTCATCTGGATGACCTCCTCGGTGGGAGTATCGAAAATCAAGGTCTTTACCTCATCTTGAGTCATGTCTGTGCGCTCGGGGAGCAGATTTACCGGCTCCTCCTTGCGCCGAGACTCGATGATTTGGGCCTGATACTCCATGTAACACTCCCAGCTGCAGGCCATAGCACGCCAGTTTTCACTGTGCGCACAATAATGGCAGGCGTAATAGTGTTTACGCCCGCCATCCTCGCCTTTGTTGCAGTTCCGATTCTTGCAGATCGTGTTAGGTTTCAGCGTCAATTAAGACACCCCCTTAGTCGGCGATCTCCTGCATGTTGTAGTCGTACAGCTTCCACAGAGTCTTGTTGGTGTCGCATACGGTGGACAGAGCTTCCACGGCGATATTCTGAACGGCGGCCTGATCGCCAAAGCTCAGGTCGATCTCGCCGGAGATCTTGGCTTTGTCCATCACGGCCTGCAGGGGAGTGTCAACCTGCGTGCACAGGTCGGTGAACCACGCATCAATGATGACCTTGCCGGCCATGGCGAACTTCTCAGCCTCGTTATCGATACGGGTGTAAGTCGTAAAGGTGGGGTAGTAGTCCACCACCACATCGTCGCCGGCCTTAAACACGCCGGTGGGCAGCTCAATCTGCTTGGTCTCGGGATCGTAGGTGAACTCCGTAGCGGACGCAGCAGCACCTTGGACATACTCCTTGCCAGGCATGTTGTCCTTGCCGGTAGCATAGATGTAGCCGATCTCGTTGCCAGCAGCGCCGGTGGCCTTGTGGTCCAGGGTGATGGTGGTGCCATCGGCGGTCTTGTGCACCTCGCGGATCTTAATCTCGTTGCCGTTCGTCACAACAACAGGCTCAGAGCCCACCTGCATGGCCAGATAGCCGGTCTCCACGGTGCCGTTGGTGGCGTTAAAGCCAGCGACCTTGTTCAGGTCGAAAGCGGCCAGCTTGGCGCCGTCGGTGCCCTCGGCATACACGGTCTCCTGTGAGCCGGTGAACTGGGCGGTCTTCAGGTCGTTCAGGGTGACCTTGTGCATGTCGGTCGCCAGATCATAGATGCGCATCATGCGAATCTTTTTCAGAGCGTACTTCAAAGTCTTTTTCCTCCTTCATAAAATAAAAGCGCCGGGTTTACACCCAGCGCAAAGCGTCCTCAGACAAATTATCGGTTTTTAACATACCAGTATAAATACCGTTGAACATGGATTGAACAACGACCTGCTTTTGCACGGCACGCGACACACTCAATAGTTGATAAATGTGCGCATTCATAAAGTTGTCGGGCGTGATTGTCCCGGCTCCTCCGGCGAACACAGTCGTTAAGGCGTCAGCCAGCGTCTCAGGGCGTTGGACGTCCTGTTTTTTACGCAGACGCCGCTTTTGCTCCGCACGGGTATCTTCAATCAAAATCTGTTTGGCGAATGGCGTAGCGGGCTTGATACGGTCCGAGTGATCGATGCAATGCATCGCCTCAATGAACTCGGTCGCCACAACAAATATCTCTTTGTTGACAACCCACTGGGGGTCGTCTTTGGCGACTAAATAAGCCTCGCCGTTATACCTAACGATGTCAAACTCTTTTTGACCGAAGAAACAGGCCAGTGCCTGCTTGATAAACGATAGGGGAGAGAAGCCGTGAGTGTCGTAGACGTCTCGGTTTTTCATGTACTCCTGCTTGGCATCATACCACCGGAGGACAAACACATCCCACGCCGTGACGGACTCGTAATCGATTTTTTGGTCGTCCAGATAAACCATGTAATCATATGGGTCGGACAGTAAAGTAGACACGAAAGACCAGTATAGGTCTTCGCACATTTGCCCACCATCCAACGATAAAACATCTGATATGGTGGGGTGGCGGACGGTTACCGCCTGCGTTGCTTGCAGGTCGCTGCCGCTCGTCAAAAACAATTTCGAAATCAGCTTTGCTCCCATTGTCGAGCACCTTCACGTCTGCTGTTGATGTCGTCTGTCCGAAAGAACATTTCGCGATACGAATGCTTAGCGTCGAGGATGTGTTCTGTGCTCGACTCGAGTCGCACAGGGTCAATCCCAAGGTACATCTGCTCATTGATCATAGAGTCGATAATGGCGCCCAACAAATCAATGCGGTCCATGCTCTCTCCTGGGATGCGCATCATGTCGTGATGTGCGTAAACACGAATTTCTATGCGCACATTGCGGATGGTGTCGTTGCGAGGAGAAATGGATGGGACGTGCGCTTTGACTGTGATGTATGTACGAACCTCTTCCTCCGTCCCGGGAACGCGCCCAAAGGGAAAGATGTGCTTGTAAATGAGGTCGTCCTCGTATTCGCACTCGTCGTGCGGATCCAAAAGGCGCCGTACGTTTTCGTCTTGTATCAATTTACGGATAATGGTGTTTTTGAACTCACCTAATTCGTAACCATTCATAACAGCGGTGTCACCTCCACGGCTAGGGTTGCGACAGGCGTGCCATGCGCGTCAGCGTAAGCGCGGAGAGTAACAATGTGCCCGATGGGAGCGCCCTCCAAAACATCCAACCTCAGAACGCCCTTGTCAACTTGATAGACAGCCACACCGTCTGCCGACTCGACACTCCACGAGACTGTCGCGGCGGACACACACTCTCCGTTCCGCACTAGCTTGTACCGACGGTATGTGCCTTGCCGAATTTGCGAAGCTCCGTCGATTTTCCAAGCTTCTGCGCTAAGGGAACCAAGAGGCTCGGAATTGGCGGCGGTACCCGCGATTACATAATCGGCGATCATCAGATCCGCATTGTCCGTCGCAGGATTATACTCGTGCTGACTTAGATTCCAAACCAAAAAGCCGCCGCCGGCGTCTTCATATCGGTTGGTGATCGTGTCTACCGAAACCACCTCGTAAGCCTTGGGTTCATTGTCGATTTTCTCAAGCAAAAAACGCCGATTAAGCCCAACAAGAATGGTTTCTTCGTCCATGCCAATTTGGATTTTGTATTCGCGGTTTGAGTTGGCGACGACCTCTCCATCCTCAATGTTTGAAGTGTATGGCTTTGTAGCCAAACACCAACGCGACACAATTGCTCCGGTGTGTGGGTTCTGCCACTGGATTTGCCGGTTGCATCGAACCATCGTTCCGCTGCGGTTTAAGCTGTCACCAAAATTGATGTCTGTGACCAGCCAGTGCAACGTATTGAAGTAAATAATGTCTCCAATATTGAACGTTTCTCCAGGGCGTGCCCACAGCGAACATCCTTCATCGGTTGGTACAATAATGAAGCTCTGTCGAGCCCCATTCCTCAACACGTTGTGTTCTACATTGATGGAGCTGTCGAATTCGTCGGCGAACATCCTGCGATATTCGGCAGCGCGCACATCGCGTTCTGACTGCATGCCGATAGACCCGTGAATCGCCTTAAAGTAACTCAGAGGCAAACCGTCCATTATGCCTCCTCCTCGACGTAGGCAGCAAAGTCAATCGTCTTGAATGTGCCGGTCAGTCTATCTGTGTTGCGGTATTGGTCCAGCAACAAATTGTTGCGCGCGACCACCATGTCGTACAGTTCCTTAAAGGTAGAGCGAGCATTGCTCGGGTCAAACACTTTGAGGTCGGTGTGGGTGAAGTTGACATTATAAGTTTTTATTTTGGCGATATCTTTCGCCAAATAAAACTCATACATCAAAGAAGCCAGCAGATAGATTTCTCTGCCGGTCAACTCTACCTCAAAGGAGTCGGTTGAGAAATCGGTGTTGGACAGGTCGATGTCCGGCATGCCATCCATCATAAAACGATCTACGGCGTCTCTTAGGTAGTTTTTCGCCCGGTGCTCAGCCAGGCGCAGCGCCTCTTCGTCCGACAGTTCGAAGTACCGAAAAAAATCGCGATCTTCTTCGATGCGGACGAAAAATCTGTTCAGTAGCACGTCAAATGAGGTTGCCATAAAGCACCTCCTTTACCTCGTCTTGTTGCCGGATTTGTGAGTAGCCTTCTCGGGATTGGGACGAGAGTGCTGGTTATTGGGTCTGCTAGGCGGCACGGAAGCGTTCTGCGCGCTATTCGCCTGCATAAACTGAGCCATCATTTTTTGCAACGACTCAAGTTGCTCTTTCAGGGCGGCATAATCCTCCTCGCTGTGAGAGGCGGGAGTCTCTTCCTGTGCGACCAGCTTAATACTGGTTTTGCGCTGACCCTTCGACATTTCAACGCGGCGTTGCTCAATCATGCGCTCGATTTTGCCGGGGATGTCGTAACCGGCGTTGCGCAAGCCAATCATGACGCCGCGAACACGTTCGAAATAGGCGGGGTTGTCGATGTCCAAAATCTTCTGTGACGTCTCGATGTCGGGATGCGTTAACACCTCGGCGATCTGGTCATCGGTGAGAATATCTCGCCAGTTGGGGATAGACAGGGCTTCATATAGCTGTTCCTGCTTGGACGGCTCGAAACGGAGCAGTCCAATCTTAAACACTGGCGACTTGCTGTTGATAACAGCAATCTCCTCAAAAGTCAGCGGCAGAGAGCCGGGGTCTTCGGGAGTGCCACCATTCACCAGAAAAGAGTCGTGGCGGGTGCTGATACACACCGGGCTGGCGCTGTAGTTGAGCACCAAATAATTGTTTGGTTTTGTGATACTCATATTATCTCCTTAAAATTTATCTCGCTCTTGTTGGTAGTAGCGATCCTTGTAGTCATTGAGCGCATCTGTACCTAAAAACAACCAGAACTTTGCGCCGCTTTTTTCATTGATGCCAACGCAGATATATCGGAAGCCGTTGGCCTCGAGAGCGCGCTTGAGCCGCGCAGAGTAACAAAAGAAAAAACGTTCCATGACAGCCCCTATAGGATGAGGGCGCCCGCTGATACACAGGCGCCCTCACACGCAATTATCTTGCGAAAACGACCTTGCAGACGTTCTCCAGGGTGTTCTCGTCGAAGGCATAGCCGTAGGTGAAGTCGGCGATCTTCAGATCCACGGTCTCCTTGTTGTTGTTCATGGTCTCGTAGGTGTGGACCTCGCCCTTCATGTCCAGGGTGCCGATCTTGCCGGCAATACCAAACAGGCGCTTGTCGGGGATCAGCAGGGAGCCGTTGGCCTGACGCTTGGCGGCGGAAACAGGATACAGGCCGCAACCGTCGTACATACCCAGGCGGCCGGTACGATGGATCTCGTTCAGCATCTCCTCGGAATTGAAGCCGTTCAGCTTGGAAGCGGCCTGAATGTACTTGGACAGACCCACAATGGTGCCGGCGCCGCGATCATTCAGATACAGAGCCAAAGCGTCCATGGTGGCCTGAGAGGGCATGTCGTTGGCCTCAGCGATGTAGTTGATGGCGCCGGAAGCGATGGCAGCGTCCACGACGTTGAAGATGTCGTAGAACATGGCATTCTCCAGGGCACGGGTGGCATAATCGGTCAGCAGGGCGATAGACTTCCAGCCGTTGCGGCGCATATCGGCATAGGAGATCTGGGTCTCGATCTGGCGGTTGCGGTAAGTAGGCTTCAGAGTAGTGAAGTCCAGATAGCTCTTCTCGACATTGCCGCCGTGAGCAGCTTCATGGGCAACCAGGGTATTCTTCACAGGGGAGACAACGGCCTCGTAGTCGTCGAACTCACCGATGGAGCCGCGCTCGAACATGGAGTCCAGCAGCTCATTGGGAGCGTCATAGAACTCCTCGTTCACAGTGCGGGTGATAAAAGCGGCAATCTCGTTGTCGGGGTCGTTGCCGGTCTCACCGATCTTGCGGGCCCACTCGTCCAGCTGAGCCACGACTTCCTTCTCGTTTTCGGACAGAGAGATGTTGCGCACAGTCTTGGCGGCAATCTCGTAAGAGCTGGTGTCCTTCATCAGCTCGGCGATCTCGTTATGAGTCATGATATATCCTCCTTTAGTTCTTGAAGCTTAAAGCTTGTATGTAGGGTTGATTAAGCGTTAGCCACGGCGTCGCGCAGGACGGCGATCTTGGCCAGCTTGTGAGAACCGGCATCCATATAGAAGCCCTCAAAGCGATAGATGGAAGCATCGGTGGCGACAGCCCACTTGCCGTCGGTGCCAACATGCAGGGTCTTGCCGGCGTCGCCGTCGGCCAGGTCGTCAGCATACTCGGAGGTGGCGAACTTCTCGCCAAAACCATACTCGCACAGCTTCACGCGGTCGCCCTGAGCAACGGTGTTAAACTCAGTCTCGTAGTCGGACAGCTGAGTACGGCCGGCGTTCACGCCGGTAGGGATGCGCTCCTTGGCGACAATAAAAATGTTGTCGGAGGTAGCCTCCTGGGGGATGGCGGCGGTGCCATCAACGTTCTTCACGACGCCCATACCGGTCTTCAGATCGGAAGCAGCGACGTAAGTGGTCTCGGCGGCCTTACCGCCGTGGTTAATCAGTTCACGCAGCATAGTGTTATCTCCTTTTCACACGTTTTAGTTTTTGCCCAGGAACACCCGCATAAAATCGCGGTTGTCGACCCTGGTGTTTTCACCCACAACAGTGCGGGTGTCTTCTACTTTCAGGGAAGCTTGTTCAACGACCTCAGCCTCGACTTCGGCAGTCTCCATCTTAGCCATAAACCGTTCGGCGATTTCGCTCTTGAGAGCGGCCTCGTCCATGCTGTCGATCATGGTGCGCAGAACCTCAGAAGTCTCCAATTCATCTTCGGTGAACAGCTTGGTGGCAACCACCTTGGCGCGGAAAGCTTCGCGCTTAGCAGCAGTCTCAGCCTCGATGCGAGCCTGCTCTGCGGCGTCGGCTGCCTCCTTATAGGGGCGCAGAGTAGCTACCTGAGCGGTCAGTTCAACGATCTGCTCATTGGCCTTAACCAGAGAGTTATCTCTGGCGGCGATAGCTTCGTTGATTTCTGCGACAGAGACAGTCAGCGTCACGTTGATAGCGTCCGTAATAGTGACGATATCGTTCTCAACGGTGTAGGTGACCTTGACGTACTCCAGTTCGTTCTCGCGGGTCTCGGGTTCAATCCACGCCTCATTGTCGGCGGGGAACCAGAAAGCCACCCAGCCCCAGTTGTTGTACTGGGCGCGGTAGGCTTCATTGATGCGACCCCGCAAATCCCTCCAAGTCAGCTGAGACTGCTCCACTGAATCAGTGCTTGTCTGCACCTCGACGCCGACAACCTCCTCTTCGACCTGCGTCTCGGCGGTCTGCGGGTCTTGCTCGTTGCCTTCAGCGGCGGATTCCGCAGTAGCCGTAACCTCCTCGGCGACGGGCTCAGCGGTCTGCACCTCCTCCACTACGGGAGTAGAGGTCTCAACGGCAACATTGTTCTCGTTATCCAAACTTTTGTCCTCCTCTCGCTGTGCTCTATTCACTCGGCACACGTCTTTGCTTAATGCAGCAGCCAGCTCCAGCTCGGGGTCAGCTTGTGCATACTCGTAAACACCGGCACCGGGGACAGCGCCAAGGACGCTTGAACCGAGCAGGGTGTTGCCGATAAAAGAAAAAGCCTTGAGAATGCGGCCTTTGAGGGTTTGCACTGCCTCTTGAACCGTTAATTCCCAAGACGATTTCACATTGTTCTCGGCCCACAACTTGTCCAGAACAGCAAAGTATTCGGGATAGCGAGTGGACCAAAGTTTTGCACGAATCATAATGCAAAACTTGTTTCCGGTGTAACCAGCAACGGGACGCTCTTCAATCCAGCTTTCCACAACACTTCCGATTGGGTGCGTGTCGAAGCGAACTTGAGAGTTGCCCTGCTCGTCCGTCACGATATACATCTCGTGGCCAGCGAAGTCGACTGGCTCTCCGGCGGCATTACAAACCATCTTTGCCAGGATGGGGAACCCCACAATGGAAGAATGGTATAGCTCGCCAGACTCCTTGGGAATCATGCGACCATTCAGGTCGTACTCATCCAACACCGAAATTAAAAAAGTGGCCATCTTATGGTCCTCAAATTCGGCGATCTCGATTGGACTTCCAGAAAGAATAAGCTTTTCAGTTTCCAACCTTCTCACCTCCTTTCAAGGCACCAAGCTCGATGCCATGTTGGGCAGCAACAGTCGCCGCATCCTCAGAAGAAACGACTGCTCCCACCGAGACACCCTCGTCGAGGGTAATAACAATCCGACCGCCGCAGCACGGACATTCATAGAATATCTGTTTCATAGGCATCACCGGTTGTTTTGATTGTAGTTGTTGTCGTAGTCTTGCTTATCTTGCTTATCTCCATCTTTGCCGGCAGGGCGGCCTGCGCCGTCGCCGCTCGACGTGTACTGAGATGCGCGAGGAGTAAACACAGAATCAAATCCGGCGTCGTTTTCCACTTGCCGTTTCGCAAACTCATCATCCGCGTCATAGCCCAGAATCTTCAAAGACGTATCGTACGACAGGTTCATAGTGGAGAACAAGAATTTGGCAAGCTCGATCTTCATGTCGGCTTCCATGACCTCGGAGTCCAAAATTCGGATATCCGGAGTGTACATGATGTCGATGTGGTGCGCTTCCAACCATACGGCATAGAAGCGGTGTAGGATATCACTTAGTTGTTTAGCGACCACATCCACAGTCTTCATCAACTGTTTCAGAGAAATGTTGGCGGACGACACGCTACTGAGCTCCGGGTCCAAAAAGGTGATGCCCAAAGCGGTCATCTTCATGTTGCGATATAGGGCAATCTTTTCGGTGGGCGTTCCCTCCACAGACGGCTCTACATACGAAATGCTCTCTACGGCAGGAATCGTTGTAAGCAGCACAGTGTCGTTTCCCCATGCATTCATCAGCTCGGTATGGGCATATACCGCATACTCGAACCCTTTACGGCTGTAATCTTGATTGGGACCCATCACTTCTTTGCGAAGCTTCTGATGAATAATCTTCTTGGCTTTAGCACGGTTATTGACACTGTCTGCGGCTTCGATTTCCTCTAATAAGACAGCTGGGCGTAAAGAGCGGAAAAAGTGGCTGACACCATATTTGAAGCCCATGTTGTTAATTCGCATCACGCCAGTTCGACGCCAGTCGAGACGGCAATACGCCTCGCCTTTTGTATGAGCTTCGTACACCTCCGGGGGGAAGTTGTTTTTAATCTCCTCGTCAATATTCTTAAAGAAGAGCGCTTTGCCTTTTTTGTCCTTGGTGTACGTCTTACGCAGCCGCGCCTTAAATTCATTGAGGTTAATCTGCACCACCGGGTTGCCGTTAACGGTATAGTCCGTAATCTCAGCCACGCCGAGCGGATAAACATCGATCACCGCGTTGCCGCCGTCCGTCCTGAGATAGAAAATGTAGTTGCCGTCCACTAAGGTGTCTGGCACGGCGGTCGCAATCAGACGCTCCAGTTTGATGGAACGATTGAATTGGTCAATGGCCGCCTTAGCCTGTTCAAGTTGCTTCTTTTTGTTGCGTCCAGCGGGATTTCCAAACGCAATATGCGAGGTCGTGTTGACATTGTTTTGAATGGCGGTAAAAGTGGCGCCCAATACATCGTCGGTGTGAATATATCTGCGCACAAACTGTCCGACCTCCTGCACGTTGGTGAGGGAGGTGTTGATGCCATTTGCCAGTTCCGCGATGCGGGCCGTCGACAAAGAACCGCCATTGGTAGTCTGAGAGAACTTCGCCCCAGACACGGTTTTGTTGAAGTCATATTTCTGTAGCGCCGCGTACAGCAACTGGTTGACTTTTTCGTCAATGTGTTCTTGAGAAGTAACAACAACAGTAGACTCGTCGGCCTGCGTAGCTGTCATCAAGACCTCAAACGGTTTGTTCTGTGTGTCCGACACTCATTCACCCCCTTCTTAAAAACTCAACACCCCGACGCAAGACGGAGCGTGTTCAAAATCATAAATGTCTGTATTGTTGAGCAGATCACGAGCCAGCTGGGAAACGAAGTAGCACCCGTAAGAAACGGAGGTGTAACGGTCCTTGGTGTTCTGACCGACCTCGCTGATGCGAATGAGTCCGGTGGCCGGCATCTTTTCATACACCAGGTTGATCATCTCGTGCACCGTCAGCATCGTTTCAAGATAGGGGCGTTCGTAAAACAACTGAGTCTCAGCGTCCATGTCGTCAAAGCCAGGCAGGTATTTGGACATCTCAGCAAGACCAGCGGTGCGATCCACCAACAGATCTACCCGATGCTCCATCAGCATGGCTTTGAAGTTAACCGCGATTTCGCTATTAAGCTTGGAAGTTGCGGCTATAGCAAAAATTTTTGGCTCTGCACTAGGACTCACCACGCGATTGGCTATGGTCTCATCGTTCATAACCTTGAGAGGTTTATATTCGACGCCACGCTCATCGTCGTAAAGCACGCGGGCAAGAGTGTCCGCCACAGAAATGCCTAGGTTGCGCACGTCCAGCACAATATAATCGGCTTCGAAGTCGTCATACAATTGCCGGATGCGAATGGCTTGCCGGCGAGTTTCCTGTCCGCGGGGCGCCTCAATATAAGGCACCTGCACACGATACTCTTTTTCAGGTCGGCCGTCAGGCGTGTAAGTAGTCTCCTCAAATAACCGCAGGCACGAGAACGAACTATTGTCGTTTCCGTGCCGGTCAATGGCGGCAATATCGCAAGCAACTACGCGCATCTCGCCAGGCTGCTTGGGCAATGCAAATTTGTTTTTGGAGTGGTTGAGTACGTCCGCAGTCCGGCGTGGATAAAACGCACGCAACAATGTCTGGTTGTCCTTGAGCAGGTCATACGTGAAATAAGCATGGCTGTTAGAGCGCAACACCAGGTTTTCGTACTCCACCATCCAAGTGATCGGATCCGCTTTGGCCTTGGCTTCAATGAGCTGGTGGCGTTTACGAATGCCGTGCTTGAGTGTAATCGAATAGTCGAACGCGATGAAGAAGTGGCCATCTCCGTCCAGCATGCCCTTCATTGCACGGCGTGCCAGCGCATACAACCAGTGAGATTCCTCGATGCTTGAGGAAATGAAGATTTCGCACGGGTTTTCTTGGAATTGCTCGTCGCCGCTGTAGTCGGGCAACATCATGAAAGGCACCTGCCGCACAACCAGGAACGGGTTAACGACCTCGTTGTAGGTCTCGATATCGATTTCGCGTGCCTCTTCGCCCACGTTTACAGTAGAGCGGTTGCCACGGCTGTTTTTGCTGAGAGTAACCGTGTGGATAGAGCTGCCATTCTTGAAGCGCACATATACGTCGTTGTTGTTGTCGCTTATTTTTGATATCTCGCGCCGTAAATTCGGAGACATGTCCCAAAGTTCTTTCTTTATCTTTTCGCTCACTATCAATTGCGATTGGCCACGTGTGGCCGAAGTAAGAACTATTCGGCTTCCCGGGTAGAGGATGGCGCGGCAACATGAATACACCGCAATGATGAACGACTTGGCCGCAGCACGCGAAGCGATTACCACAACCAGCCGGGACATGCTCATCGCCCAGAGAATGATGATCTGATAAAGATGTAGTTTTAGGCCGAGGTAGTCCATCGCGAAGCGGTGTAAGTTCCGGCGGTAAAACGTGTTCCACTCCAAAAAATGAAGCATGTGCTCTTCTACTCCGAGCCAATGGTCGTCGCGAAACGATTTATGTCCGCGACGCTGATTGTTGTCTAACTTACTCTTCGTCGCCATCAGCGCCACCTATACTAAACTCTGGATCCATGTCGCGAGAGCCAGTGAAGAAGTTGCGAACTGGGCGCAACACAAACCGCTCCAGATACGATCTGAAGCTGTCCGCGTCTGCGTACAGGGTTCGGTCTTGATATATTTCGGCCGGCATGAAGCGCTCCACGTCTCGAATGAAATTGCCCCAGCACAACTCCGCGTCAGTCAACGAATTGGTGTCGCTACCGTTAACCTTCAGGTTGGCCGATTTCAACGTCTCCTGGTACAGTTTCGTAAATTTCTGAAACATCTCAGCGTCGCCCTTGTTTCGGGCTCGGGTTTGCTGGATTTTGATCTCGCACAGGTCGCGAGCCAAATTGTCTTGGATAACATCATTGACGTCGATTTTGTCCTGCAAGCTTTTGTAGTGGGCATCCAGCTGTCGGTATTCGCTTTCCTCGAAGCCCAACCCCCAGCGGGTGATTTGAGCCTTAGTGACTCCGGTCTCGCCCTGCTCGCGCTTGTCTTCGAATTCGTCGTAGCTGTTCAAGACGACCGAAGCCCGGTCTCGGATCGTGTCGAGATATGTGGTGCCTCGCGACTTCCAGTTTTGCAACTGCATCTTGCTCGGATAGGCGCTCACACGAGAGCGGTCCGCCGAGATTTTGCGGGTCGTAGCCCAAATCTCGTCGCTGTAATACCAGTCGGCGATTTGGGCGACTCGGTCAATAGCCTTCTCTTCGTTGCCGGTGAAGTACCCAACCAACTGGTCATAGTATTCATCGATGCAGGTTTTACAGATGGTCAAGTAACCGTCGTTGGCTGCATAAAGAGGAGAAGACGTGCGAAGAAAGTTGGATTTTTGAATTTTGTATTTGCTGCCACAACAAGTACAGCGGTATTCAGTCGGCACGTCAGTCGCCTTAGCCCCAGGCTTCACTGTTGCGTTGGGGTTGATTTGCGTAGCCGCGCCGCGAGACTTAGCTGCCTGCTTGGCTTTGGTCGTTGTTTTGGGCGGCATTGCGCACCTCCTACAATTTAAGAGAGCCGCCCAAAATGGGCGGCTCCAATGTCCTTATAATTCGTCGAGTCCGGTGGCGGCAACCTGTTTGATACCGTCTGCCGAGAAATATTTGCCAATTTCCTCGTCCCCGTCTATGTCCTTGTACAGCTGCACCATCTCCAAGGATTCCCATCCAAGGATTTCCTTGATTACGGAATCGGGGAGTCCAGACCGGGACAAGTGCGTGGTGAAGTAATGTCGAGCCGCATGGAAGTAGAAGTCCACGCCAATCAGTCTGGTGAATGTATCCGCCCAGCTGTTCAGTGTGTCGGGCATGCGGTGCTCGCTGGGGTTGGTTGGATCAGGAAACAACCATTCGCTCTCGATACCCTTGTTTTCACGTTCCTGCATCCAGGCATCAAAATATGGCCTGAATTTTTTGACCATGGTATAGCAATGCAGCATCTTGCCGTTGCCACGCCCTTTGGTCTTCACCTTTTCGGGTGTCTTATACAAGGAACCGAAGATGATGTTGTCGTCGCTAAAATAAGACACCTTGAAGCGCACTAACTCAGCGCGCCGGCGCCCGGAGCATAAAGCCAGCGCCAGACAACACGCCTTTTCGTGCCAGCCTTTCTCAGACAGTTTGTCCAACAGCTCGTCGCACTGCTCATCAGTCAGCACGGTCTTTTCGCGCACCGCCTGGTTGATTGGATTTTCGATTTTGCGAACGATAGGACGAAAGTCCTTAAATTCGTCATCGAGAACCGCCTCAATGTAATTGGACAGGGAAGACAACACGCTCTTGATGCGACGCACCCGCGCAGGGGAATTTTTGTTGTCGTTAAGCATCCAGTTTTGGAATGCAACAATATCGCGCTTGCTCCACTCGACGAACATCTTGTTCTTGTTGTGAAGCAGGCACCAAGTAAAGGCAATCTCTGCGTCGTTACGATAACCGTGAATGGTGGTCTCGCTACGTTGAATGGAGCGGAGGTATGTTAGAAAATCCTCGAGCAACTGCTTGTTGTCGGGGTTCACCTGCTCCCACAACTCAGGAGATGTGATTTTGTTTTGCTGTGTTTTACGCGGCACAACCGTCACGCTCCTTTCGTTTCGTTGTCCGGGTCTTGGAACCTAAAAATATATCCGTGAGCACTTTTTCGTTCCCCGTTACACACCCGTGATATAAGCTTATAACCAACGCCCGTCGCCTCTGCGGCGGCCCTAGCAGACGGAAAACAAGCAATGGGGTTCATGTCGCCATCATATTGCACTACGGGCTTGCCACTCCGGGGCTTTTTTGGTGGCAGGGGAGGAAAAGTGATGCCGTCGGTTACGCACTTCCAAGTTGCCCCATTCCGGATATCGCGCACCGTTTCTGCGGCGACTCCAGTTGTGCGGGCGACATCGGACAACGACATACGGTCGAGCAACAACGCCATGATGTGTCGCACATCGTCCTCGCATAGTTTTCTTCGGGAGGTGTTTACGCGCCGGACAAACTCGTAGTTTGCCGTAAGCTCCGTGTACTCCGTCTTGAAGTATATTTGGTATAGGGTCCTTTCGTGGATTCCGGTCTCTAACGATACCCGAGGAATTGACAACGTGGTCTCGCACAGCAACTTGACAGCTTGATTAAACTGTTGCTCAGTAAAAGACAGCCGTCCAGACCGCAAATCTTCCATCGTGCGGTAGCGACTGCCTGTCCGGGCTATTGGAGAAAGGTTGTATCCATGCTCTCTTTTGGAGGACTGTAGCCGGTCGTACCAATATTGCTCTCTCTCCAGCAACAGGTCCGTGGTTGTTGTTTCGAGAATCGAAAACTGAAGACAGTCTGGCCCGTACTTGTCCCAGGCGCGTTGCAACAATTGGTTGCGGTGTGAATGCCGCAGCAAGTCGTGTTTGTGTTGCGCCCACCGCGTATAGATGTCTTTAGAAGACCCAACATAAACCTTGCCGTTAATTGTGTTTCGGATGCAATAAACACCACTTATTACTGCGCGTCTATCTCTTCTCAAGGGGCTCGCACCTCCTCGGGAGAGTTAACAGGGGATGGTTGTATATACAACATCCGTCAGTCCGAGTTCTTTGTCATAAACAAAGCTTTTGCACTGTCGCCGGGCGCGGTAGCCTTGGTCGTTAGTCCACACGGAACGCGCCACCGGACTAGGTAGTCTTTGGATGCGCATATTGCAGTCTTCGGCCAACAAGGCTTCGCTGTGCAGATGTTGCAACATAACCTCGGTGAAGTCAACATTGCTCCACACGTCGCGCGCCTCGTCGGGGATAAGCTTTTGCAGGCGTTTCGCGTCACCGTCATGTGCAAACACGAAAAGAGTTTTGCCAAACACGTAATAGTGGCGTGGCAGAGGGGAGTAGTCCACAGACACACGGTCGTCGTTGCGGAACCACGCATCCACATATTTTGCCAGCTTAAAACCACTCTGGTTGTCGTGGTTTCCGGGAACATATATCACGTCTACGGGCGCCCGCTGTGCAAGGATGTCTACTGCCTTGACAGTCATGGCATACAACTGCTCGCAAGCATCCCAGTAGTGTTTGTCACAGTGTTGCGGAGTGCCTTTTGTGGTTGTATTCGCTGGAGAGTCGGCGTCGAGCTGGTCCCCTCCGATTGTGAACACGATGCGCTGGAAATCGTATCTTTCCGTGCGCTCGAGCACGTCTGCGATAATATGGAAAAACACTTTTTCGGCGATCTGGCAGTTGTATTCGTTGCCGCTGTTAAATAAAGTGGCTTGCATATTAAAATGCAAATCACTGATAGGAACAACAAGTAGCTTATCGCCGGAGCCCCAGCCGTCGATCTTGGTTGGGGTGCCCACAGAGTAGTTGCGATCGAGGTCGTTGAACCACGCCGAAATATCGGACTCTGTGGTGCCAAGCTGTTTGGGCTTTACGGCAATCCGGCTGGAGTACATAGGAGCTGTGCCAGAACCCCACTGGGACGCCTTGGCCGAAACCAGCTCGAAACGATCTGGGTCATACCCGTGCAACTTCAACAGATAGTTAGCGTCGTGCAGATCAGACTCGTTATGAACACTAGCGCGCAGTTCGCTCGTAAAAGTACCGTCGGCGTTCACCGAGGTGGATTTGCACGTAGTCGCGTTCTGCACTTCTGCTTCGCAGACGTCGCCGCCGTCGGCGGGGCGCACCCAGCCGGCCGCGTTAAAAATATCAAATAGGGCAACACCCTTGCGGACAAACTCTCTCTTATAATCACCGTCGGTGCAGGCGTTCATGTAATCTACTACATCCGCCCACTCCGTCTCGTCTTGCGGGTCGGCACGTCGCCCCAACAGCTCATACAACCCCGCCAAATATTCTGTCGTATTGATGGGAGTATCCTCCTATTCTTAAAATTCTAACGCATCCGCGTGGTTAGAAACCCAGCCGCGATAATTGCGCGTCAGTGTACACACGGCTGTGCGCTCATCGTCGCGGAACCAATCAATGTAACGCACGAAGCCACTACGCTCTGGGTTTTTATATAAGTCAACTTGGCCATGGTGGCCAATAGCGATGATTTTGCAGTCATCGCTGATGCGCGTCAGCACCTTCTTTAACTCGTCGTTATAAAAATTTTGACACTCGTCGATGATAATGACGCGATTGTTGTATGTAGTGCCGCGCAAGAATGTATGAGTCACACACTCAATGTACGCGGTACCGTTCTTTTGGTTTTGAATATCCGAATACAGGGATGAGTTCAAAGACACCCCCAGCTTGTCGCACGCCTGATAAAAAGGGGCAAAATACGGATCACTCTTGTCCTCGAGCGACCCAGCCAAGAAACCTTGTTTCTGTTCCTGTGTAGGCGCCGCTATATACGTGATGCCTGCGTACGCGCCATGTTGGCACAACAAATCCGCGGCAGCGGTAGCCAAAAACGTTTTGCCGGTACCGGCCGGGGCATCCACGAAAACGATCAGTTTGGAAGGGTTGAGAATAGCCTCCACAAAGACTCTTTGCTCATCGTCCAGTTCCAGGCCATAAAAAGGGTGCCCGTCCAAATTCGTTGGAGGGGCACCAAATTCGTTGTTCAACTTCTTGGGCTTCGCCAAAAGAGAGACACTCCCATCTTAAATAATTCCATCCAGTGTATCCAGAATGCCGTCGACCATGCCGTACTCAACCATCTGCTCAGCAGTAAAGTACCAGTCGCGGTCCTTATACTTCTTCAGCAGCTTGGCCGAAATGGTGGTGCGATCCATCAGGAACTTCGACATCTGCTCCTCGACCACATCCAAATGTTTCGTCACATCCTGCAGCTGCCCCATAGTGCCAGACATGCCAGCTGAGCCCGAGTGCCACATGGCGTGGGCGTGGGGCAGAGCATAGCGCTTATGACCCGCCAGTAGGAGCACACACGCGGCGCTGGCAGCCAGACCGACCACGTAGGTGTACACAGGCGTGGTGCTCAACAGAATGGCGTCCATGATGGCTAACATCGTATAGATGTCGCCGCCAGGGGAGAGGAGTACCACGCGGATGGGCTTACGCTCCTCCACGGGAATGCCCATGTCCTTATCCTCGAAATTCCAGCGCATAATCTTCTTAACGATTTCAGCGCCGTCCCCCTCCAGTTCCTTGTCGAGCCACAGAGTACGGTTCTCTGCCTGCTCATAGTAGGAGAGCAAATACGGATCGGGCAGTTGTACATTGGCGCCGCAACCCACCGGCATTACAATTTCCTGAACGTCCATCAGTGTTTACCTCCATTACCGTATTTACCGGCACGGTAGTTTTTCAGCACCTCCAG
The DNA here is from genome assembly GCA_045601985.1 of Lawsonibacter sp. Classification (GTDB taxonomy): domain Bacteria; phylum Bacillota; class Clostridia; order Oscillospirales; family Oscillospiraceae; genus Lawsonibacter. Next base: position 46,744 of record JAZSAQ010000101.1, read on the forward strand.
AGCAGGCGGCTCCTCGGTCATGAAAAATTTGTGGGTGGTTTTTGCGATGGTGACTTTCAGTCGCTTTTGCTTGCGCATAAAAGCGGCTTCGTCCTTGGTGATAGGTACTATTGTTCTCAGTCCTTTTTGGTAAGATAGGGGTATGTATATACCCTCATATTATTTACTTTGGAAACGCAAAAAACCGACCCTTTACAACATTTACAATTTCTGTAAATTGCTGAGGGCCGGTTTTTCAAAAACAAAAGTCAAGTCGTAGAAAATGTTATTTTTTTCGGTGATAAGAGGCCAAAGCGACGCGGTTGTGTTGCGTAGCAGAACAATTATCGCAGTATTTTTTGCGCCCGTTTTTGGCTTGTCTGATCCAACGTCCGCACTCGGCGCAGCGCCGGAAGGGTTCCCCTTCGTACGCACGGTAGGCGTACCCCAGGTCTTTGAAATCGGGGTCGGTCAGACGCAGGATAGGCTCCCCATCCACGTCGGCAAACTGAACACGAATGCTGCAGTTGCCTACGCGCTGACTGGCGCCCAGCAGCCCGGCCGCGTATAACGTATGCAAAAATTTTCCAAGCTCTGCCTTCGGAACCTCAACGTTGGCTCTCCGCATTACTTCCCCCCACCGGTCTCCACGAATCCAATAGTCGACTCCCTCAAACCGCATAGTGTCATATTTGGCTAAGGCTAGCGCAGAAAAGGCCAAGCAACGCACTTTACGATCCTCGAAGTCGCCAATGGCCACGAGCTCGGCCTCGGTGATGGGCACGTACGCAATGCGAGAAAGGGGGTACTTTTCTGCTTGGCGTACATAATGGGGAACGATGCCGTCGATATGAGATGGGTGAACCTCCGGAAATGCTTTCTTAGCATAGTCGGCTACGTGCCGAACCGCCTCCTCGAATGCAATACCAGCGGCTTGGACATCGTAGCGAGCCACCAAAGAAATCGACGCCCGCAAATCCTCCAGCCCCCGGCCGGCACGGAGCAGTTCCGCTCCGCGCTCAGCCTCATTCAGCACAATATCCTTCATTGTTGCCCACCTCCAAGGTCTGTAGTTTGTATCGACGGCCACCGTAAACAACGGAGCCATTTTTCGCTGCGCACGGGAAATGAATCGATCCGTTTTTCAACAACAAGTTGTTCACGATAGCCTCGCCACACATATCCCACGCAAACTGCTTCGAATTCTCGCGCCCGTAACAAATGTCCAGGACTATCTCGCACAACTCATCTTCCGCAGGACACGCTTCGGCGCACGCAGCTTTGAACTCTTCGCCCAAAACACGCCGATAATCAATCAGCTCATCTTCGGGCATGTGCGACGCATTGGCCTGACGCAGGCGCCACATATAATCCTGGTAGAGGGCATACACTTTGTTTTTCGTGTACACAGAATAGGCGACGCCACTTTTCAGTATGCTCGGGTCAAATTTGTGCTCGCTGTGTGTGCGCGGTGCGGCCGACGCAAAATACGCTTCGCACATCGCACAGATGCGATTGATGACCCCGTTAGATCTCTGAACCGGGCACAGCCGGTCGTACCACATACGAAAATTTTGGACACTCTCAGTCTGCTCGATGGAGTCCAGCTGGTTGAACGGCACGCCGAACATCAGTAGGCTTTGTGCGTTGGCGGCCTCGTGGAAAGCAAGATAACGTGCCCGCTGCTCAGGATATCGATAAATCATGAAGTATGGCTTTTTGCTGGCGCAGATTGCCTCATCAATGGGGTTAGAGCTATCGGCGGCCGCCTTTTCGTTGTACCATGCCTTTGGCATGGGTTGGGCGACGACGCCCTTCATTTTCCTTTATACCCTCGGTTTCCCGATATTTACTAGGGGAGTAGAGCACATCATAAAGTCTTAAAGACTTCCGTGGCACTTCTGGTGTCGGAATTGCGCCGGCACCATACGGACTTCATAGCCAGTTCTTGGCCGTGTGTCCTGCTCGTTGCACCTTCCGGGGCGTCCCCACCCCGGCTTGGCACAGGATTGTCATATGTGTGTATGTGTATTATTCGATGTATTTCCAACGCTTATAATTGCAAATGTCCGACACGCACTGATAGGTGACGCCGAACCGTCGGCCAATCTCGCTATACGAGAGCTTCTCGTCTCGGCGCAAGGCTCGTATTTCGCGCACCTGGTCTTCGGTCAGTTTAGCAAGCACCGACCTTTCTCCGGCGTGTGACACACTCAGCGAATGCTTCCACTCATCGGTCAAGGCTCCGCGCACCCTCCCTTTGCGAGTCGCAGACATCTTGCGCTTCGTGGCGTCCGACGCTTTCCGCCCCAGGTTGTGTTCGCGGTTTTTAGCGCCCACCAATTGCTTCGCGTGGTCCGACATAGGCACGCCCACATATCCGGAGCGTCCGCCACCGCACTTGTTGTAAGCCGCGCCGCTCTCGCGGTACTTCGCGATGAACTCCGACTCCAAACGATCTATGTCCTCGCGGCCGCACCGAGCCAATACCACAAACCGAAACGCACATTCGCCATGCTGTGCAAAATCTGCCTGCATTTCGACACATCGATGTTTACCGTTTCTCAAGAGCGAGAAGTGGCTGTCTCTACGATCGCCAAAATTCATTAGCGTCTGCCCGACATAAACACGGCCGTTCACCGTATTCTCGATGGCATAGACTCCTGTGGTTTGGTAAAGCTGATCTTCACGTTTCTTCATATTTCACCTCCTTTTACATTGCATACATACACACACTTAGATTTTCCCTGTTAGCCGCGCCTTCCGGCGCGACACCCCAGATGTCTGGGTTCACCACGTTATTCGATACACCTCACGGTGTAAAGCGACATTGATTTACATATCGATAACATTTTGTTGGAGATGCTGCCCCGCCGTGATGCGGTACTGCAACTCTATGTACTCGGGCGTGTCCGGTGCGAAGAGCGACTGCAGCTCCGTCTGAGCCGTGATGCGATTGGTAACAGAACCAATCTCGTCGCCAAACCCCAGCACGTTGGCAGCGATCAAGTCATCCTCGGAAGGGACACACTTCCGCGCCCGGCGTTGCTCACATTGAATGGGTAGTACGTCGCGTACATTATCAACGAGAACCCGATTGTCAGTTAAGAAAATCAAGTCCCCATCTTTATCCGCTCCATTCAAGGCGTGCGTCGTCATATCCCACGCATTCAGCACCGTCACCGTATCCATGTACTGGTACCAATGCGAAGCGCTCCATCCATTCTGCACGCGCAGCTTGGCGATATTGTGGTGGCTGGACATGGGCGCCCGGAAACAGGCTACGTCTTGCGCGCCCGCCTCAGCCCAGTATCGGTTGTATAGCTCGCCGGCTTTCAAGATGCCTTTCACCGGCAAACCCCACATGTTCTGACATAGGGCAAACGGATCGCCACTAATCACAGAAAAATTGCCATGCACCTTCAATTTGCCGAACTTCGACTCGGTCACTTTCTTCTTGACCAAAGATTTGATCTGATGGCGCACGTACGGGTCGTAAAGCATCTCCGGCTCGGCCATCAAAGCCGCAACCCATGGCTGGTCTACTGGCCACGCATTCTTCTCGGAAACCTGTGTGCCGCGCAGGAATAGCAGCGCCTTGGCGTAATCGTCCCCCATTACATCCGTCAGCTCCGTCACGGTAGGCTCTATCAACTCCCAGATGTCATCGTCGCTCAGACGGAATGACTGGATGAATTGGTAGTTGAGCCGGCGCTCCGTATCCAATTCCTTGGGCGTCGCCTTAGTCGCCGAAAAACAATATCCATTTACCTCGCAGTGGGTCAGATATTCGTCGATGCTCCCATAGCTATCCCACAACTTTAACATGGACGCAGTCAACACCAAATCCACGTTGCGGATGTCGTGCACCACGCCCCAGATGTCTCGCACTTCATAGCTGCCAGCCACGCTCTCGGCGAACTCATGGAAATCGAATGCAAAGACCATACCTTTACAAAAACTGTTGCGCAGACAGATGCCCGCCGGGCGGTAATCGAGACGCAGGTCGTAGCCCCACTGTCTCGCCAGCGCAGGGGACATCAGGCCAAAACCATCGCTGTCCACCAGCTCCACTTCGCCGTCGTGGACAACGGACATGTCGGGCGCCCCGTTATCTCCGTCCTTCAGCAAAATGTAGGAAGATTTGAAATGCGTTACGCAATCATCCACGACCAACACGCCGCGCGGAGCCGACAGGGGAATGGAGGCAGAACACACCAGAGCTTTATACGCCTCCAACTTTGCCGGCACAAACTCTTTGCTCATGTCGCGCCCGTTCTCGATGCGCCGCTTCAATTCTTCAATGAGCGGTCTGCCGTTCCGGGCTGTTTCCGATACGAACACGACCGTGCTATTTTTCACGCCGCCCGTAGTGCCGACCAGGCGCACATACCGCAGACCGTTAACAGTAAAACCTCGGCACGCCCGCCGGAATGCGGTCTTACCCGAGCTGACCAAACACAGGTACTCCGGCATGAACTGGATGTTTACCATTTCTTGATGGATCTGCTTAATGCGCCGGACCTGCTCCTTAGTCTTGTCTTGCTTGCGCAACTCTCGCAATTCTTGCTTGAGCGTCTGCATCGTGTCGGTGGCCGTCACGCTGTCCACGCCCACGATGTCCTCAATCATACGAATGCATGTGCTCTCAGCCAGGGAGATCACTTGGCCAGCGCGCTTCGCCTCCGCCAAATCGATTGTTAGGTTCCAGTTGTTTGCTGACAGCACGTCGGTTGTGATTTTCAGAACGTGCCGATAATAAGATTGTTGTCTTATGACGCTTCCTCCTTTGTCGCATAACTTATGCGAAAATTTGCGTCGATTCCGACCAGACGTCTCCGTGCCTGCGGAACTCTGTATCTTCGCAAATAGCTCCGAATTTTTGCATATCTTATGGGAGTTTTTGAGCTTCAAGCAGCTCCGCTAGCCGCGCGGTGCGCAAGGCGATCTGCTCCACGCTCAGTGGCTTCCGCTTCGCCTTTGGTTTGGGCTCATTGAACCACGACGCCGGGCATTGTACGGACAAGCCAAACTCGGGGTCGTCCATCAACACCCGCACCTCATCGGGATTATCTGCAATTCTCCGCCGGAGGCGGTTTATGTATTTACGGTCGTTGGTGCTGTACACCAGATGGTCCTCTCCGGCCACCAGTTCTACCACCGTCTCCCGGATCTCAGCCATCGGAGTATTCCTCCTCCATCTCTCGATACTGAGCTATATTCTCGGCCAGCACCCCATCATAGAACTCAAGGTCCATGGAGTCGTCGGCGGGCGTGTAGTCTTCGCAGGGGTGCTCAGCGGCGCACTGGTCGTGCCAGATGCAGGTTGTGCAGTTACGTGGGGAAGCTTTCATAGATTGACAAATCCTTTCTGTTCATGTCTCACATCATCCTTTCTGTATTTTGGAGCTGTGGGAAATTTGGGTATAAAAATACCCCATGATATGTGATGAGTGGGCAGGCCGGGGCAACGGCCTATCATTAACGTAGGTGGGGCTAACACCTCGCGCTAACTTCTATGTAATTAAGGGGCATCAGCTAGTTCTTTCAGCCAGCCGTGCAGGAGGCCGCGCATGCGGCTGCTGGGCACGTACACCCAAATCTCTTCACCGCATCGGATGGCGGATCGCCAGACCCACTGGATCATCTCCGACAGGGCGTATCGGTCCTCGTGTATTTCCACCCCCTGGGACAGGAAGTAGCGCTTGAGGACGGGATGAAAGTAGACGTTCACACAATAGGCCAAGTAGTGTCGGTCGCGGAACGCGTTGGTTGCTCGTGCGTTATACGAGAGGAAGCTCTTCTTGTATCCGTTGACGTTAAAGACTCCCTTTTGCTCCTTGAACGTAGTCCACATGCAGTCGGAGCCGGCCGCGCTGTAACGGTGCCGAAACACATTATAGGTCATCTTGGCCAAGGCTTTGATCTTCGACCCTTTGGTGGTCTTGCGGTCAATTTTATACCAGTTAGCCGACAGGGCGGCGCGAGCCTCTCCGAAGGCGTTGGCTTTCTCGTCGGCCAGGATGTGGACTTTGTCGATGAGCTGCTTAGCGTATTGGGGGATGGAGCCTGGGGGTGCAAAGCGGTAGCCCGCATCGGTGTGTTCCACGCCGAGATACTCGAAGTCGATGCCGTGCATCTTATAGTAGTAGCACTGCGTCTGCGCCTCGAAGAGGTAGGTGAGCACATACACCTCAGCGAAGATATTAAAGGTGTGTGCCGGCACAGACCAGAACAGGAGCTTATCTTCGAAGAAGAAGAGATTCCGCATCTGGGCTTTGCTCTTCAGCTCGACGAACCGACCCTTGTAATCCTCCTGTAGCCACTGCACATGGACACCGTCTTCTTCCATAGCAATCACGCCGGCCTGGAACAAAACACGGAAGTCATCCACAGAGACGTTCTCTCGCTCCACTACGTTCATAACCTCGTCGAGAATGAGGGTGTAGCCTTGGGAGGCAATCAGCTCACGAATCTCGTCCGTGTACAGGGCGAACAGGGCGTGTGTGCTGGCGATGTTGTCGCCGGCCAGTAGCAGCGCTTGGAGAGAGTCAATCTTCCGGGTCCAACGGTCAGCCTCGGGGGCAGGTTCAGAGAAGTAGAGCTCCGGACAGGAGCGCTGGATACGTTTGATCTCTTCCAGGTAAGGGGTGATGAACAGATACCGCCGGCCGGGGTTGGCTTTCATAAAGGCGATAGCTGCTTCTGTTTTGCCCGACCCGGGGACCGAGTCGACCACTTTTACTACCATAAAAATCCTCCGTTTGCAAATGAATTATCCATTTTGCTGAAAAAAATCAGCAAACCTTTTCAGCAAAACTTTTTTTAAGCAGGTGAATGTGTAACTGTTTTGAAGGCAAATCCTTGAAAGAAAGCAAGGTTCTTTGGCTCTATTCGAACTGCAAAGGTAAGGGCAGTTCTCATAGAGGGGTTGTCTTAATAATACAGCGAGGTAGGGGAGACGAATGTGTAGCATTGAAACAACCAAAAGTATGTAATATTGTTTGAGTAATTCGGCAGGGGACAACGTCGACCCTACCGAGCCTGTACACAAACGAGAACAGATAAGTGATGGATCAAAGCCTTTACACAAACAACTGTTCGAGTTAGTGTCTTAATGATAGCACAACGTCTGAGGAAAAGCAAGGTGTATTTGGAAGAAAATTTGCAGAAAAACTGAAAAGTCGAGGAAAACCTTACAGAATCTAAAATAAAAAATTAAAAATATTTATTTATTATAGTGGCTTCCAAATATGCTGGACCGGGGAGAAGTGGTGGAATCTGTAGGATTTAGCCGAGAATATGACCGAAGCAAAACGATGGTGTAGAGGCTAGAGAGGAGTGTATTGGCCTGGATGGTGGGTATGGCTTCGGGAAACGAAAAAATGTGACTGGGATGGATCAACACCCAGGGTGTGGGTGGCGGTGGAATTTCCAGAAAATGTAAATCAACCCCCACGGGTCAATGTTCACCTTTTGGCAGGGGGGAACATAGCGGCACTACGGCCTTGCATTGTGGCCTTGTGTCCTGCCTTGTTTGCGCTCCGCTTGCGTTGTTGTCCTGCGTTCTCGTTCGGCGTGTTCCGTTGTTGTGCGTTCCGTCAATCGCTTGTAAATCAAGGCTTTTTTGCAAAAATAAAAAATTTTGAAAAAATATATTGACATTATGGGAATAATCTGCTACAATACAATCAAGCTGAACAACACACAACACAATACCACGCACAACTGTCAATAGTTACCCTGTTCTGTGGGGGTAAGACACACAACGCCGTTTTTCGTTCTTGTGCAAAGCTGTCCGTTGAGAATGAGCGGGCAAGGGCGAAAAAATTAACTCTTGACATTATGGGAATAATGTGGTATGATGTAGATGTGCCAAACAGCACACCACAGCACACGGCCCACAACCCCACGCACAGGGCCGTGAATGACGGAACAGGGGCGAACAACCGCCCACGCCCGACCACGGCGTAACTTGTGGGATGTGAACATTGACAACCACACACGCACGACCGAGCACACCCTGTTGTTATGGGTAAGTCTTGTATAAGGCAGTGCAAGGTCATAGGTGCGCTAATGTGGTAATGAACAAGATACTGCAACGGTTGGCAACCTTAGCAGGAAAGCAAGTTTTCACAAATGCCTAACGAAAAACCGAGGGGATTAGTGTAACTTGGGACGGGGTCTGTGGCCTTACAACCCACAGACGGACGGAACGATGTAAAGCAAGCCAAGCGGAACGCAACCGCTTCGGGGTGGTCGAACCCACCGGAAAACAAAGACGGAAGCACTGCATAGAAACGGCAGAACAATCCAAGACACGCAAGCAACCTTTACGGGTGAGGTGCGCCAATGGGGACCTGGGCCGTGCGGAGTTGGCGGTGTACGGGAAATATGCAAAAGAAGTTACCTGTCAGGGGGCAGACCGCCCTTTTGGCAGATTGACGATAAACCTATATCAAGCGCACAGGCCACAACCCTGTGCGCTTTTTTATGGGCTTATCCGCCCATAGCCTACCACATTCCACCATAGGCCGTCAAGGCCGCAATTTGAAAGGAGTAGCAAAAATGAAAAAGACCGAGAACAAGACCACCGAGCAGAAGAACATCGCCCCCATCGTTGACGAAACCGCCAAGACCGCCGCCGAGTTGCTGGACGAGCTGAACGCCGTCACGGACGAGAATATCCGCAAGACTATCGTGGTGCAGTTGGCCGAAGTCCTCAAAAGCGAAAACAAGGCCGCAACCAAAACCGCAATCCGTGCCTTGGTGACGAAGTACGCGGAGGACCAATCTGCCTTTTGGACCGAGTTGGTCAACAACCCCTACGCCCCCATTCTGAAACTCAAAGAGAATGAGGACGGCAATTTCGAGCTGACCCCCGGCAAGCGCCGTATCCTGTTTTCGCAGGTGGACCACGCCTACGGCGAGGACAACAACGGCCGGTCTATCGCACAGAGCAAGAACTATCATCGGATGTTTGCCCGTCTGACTAATAACCTGTACAAGGCAACTTGTGCGGAACTGTCCGAGGAAGCCAAGGCGGTTATCCGTGTTAAGTACCACGGCAAGGACGAGGAAATGGCCGTGGATTTCACCGGGACGAGCATTGGCGCTCTGCTGGCTCAGGTGCAGGCAATCGTGGACACGATTTTCCCCGCTGACCAGACCGCCAAGATGGTGCGTGCTGATGTGCGTTACCTGCTCAAGGCGTTTACCAACGCCAAGGAGGGCGAAGTCAAGACCGCCAACGAGAAAAAGGTCGAGGCTGCCGTGCTGGATGCTTTCCGTGTCCGCAAGGCGGAGCAGGCGTACAAGGTGACCAGCACCGCAAAGTGCCACAAGGAGCCTAAGGTTAAGGCTGAGCGGTCCGAGGCCGTGGAGGAGCAGACCAGCCGCATCCCCGAGCGCCCCGAGGCCGTGGACACTGTGAAAAAGGCCGCCAAAAAGAGCAAGACCCAGGCCGCCTGATGCCTTTGACGGGCCACAAGTCGGAACCCATATTGAGCGCCGGAGCAAGTCCTCCGGCGCTTTCTTATGGGCTTTGACCCAATAAGTCTGCCCATAAAAAATCCTGCCCCAAGGCGGTGCAACGCCCGGAGCAGGAGGAAGGAGTGGATAGCCGTGAAAGGTTATACCACAAACGCAGGTTATATGGGTTTTGTTCCGTGGATGGGCAAGTATGTCTTGTTTGCCACGGAGCAAGAGTACGCCGAGTACATCGCCCAATAACCGCCAAGCCGTGGGCGGAGCAATCCGCCCCGGCTCCTTTATTATACATAAGACGGCATGTTTTGTCAAAACAAAATTAGATCCTCAAGGGGGTAGTCTACCCTTTTTGGGAGTCAAGAACGGAGGCAGAATGATATGTTTACATTGGTGGCGCTGACCGCTGGCTTGTTTGCACTTGCGTACTGGCTTTTTGGGGCCGTAGATAAGTGCTGTCAATGGTATTATGGAGCCGTGCGGCCTTGATGTGATTTCGAGCGGAACAAAAAAGTCGATTTGACAGACGGATGGTTGATGGGGTATAATATAGACACCTAACAAAAACGAGGTGGGTGTCTATGGCGTTTAACCAAGGCAAGTATATTGCGGGGTTTATGAGGGAAAACTACGACGAAATTAAGTTGCTCGTCCCCAAAGGAAAACGCGAGTTGTTGCGTAAGATTGCGACGGAGCGCAATATTGTGGGGGATAAAGGACGCATTTCGGTCAATCGTATGATTATTGAAGCCGTGGAGCAAGTTTACGGCATAGACCTGAGCAAAACTGAATAAGTCGCTTTAGGCCGCCCACCGTGGCGGTCTATTTTTATGCAGAAAGGAGCAGGCTATGAGATACTTTCGCAAAATCAACCAGTCCGTACACATCGGCACACCGGCCACAAGACTGTCCGTTTTTTGGCGCGATGGCCTGGCCGTCCGTTTGTGGGTTCACGACGATATCATTTTTGATTTTGGTTTCTAATTGGAGGTCACTATGCTGCACGAAAAATATATTAACATGACCGAGGCTGGCGCTGATCACGAAGTCAACAAGTATCTGGCGCACGGCTGGTGGATTGACTACCAAGGACTTACCCTAACCATTATGCAAAAGGAATTTCTGCCTCTTGCTGGCGTGTCGCCGAATTAAGACCAACAAACAACACTTTGTTTCTCTTGCCGCCCAAGATGGCGGTATTTTTTATGCCAAAAACGAAAGGAGAGCACAGACCAATGCCTATCAAAGAACCCTGTTATGGGTGTACTGACCGGCACGCTCACTGTCACAGCGAGTGCCCGAAGTGGGCAGCAAGGTGCGAACAGAAAGCCGCCGAGAAACACGAACGGATCGTGCGGCGCGATACTGTGCCTTGGACCGCAGCTCGGGTGCGAGCCTACAATAAATGGCTGGCTCGATAAGAGCCTATCACAACAAACTATAAGGAGGGTTAAATATGGGCGCAGTTGTGGGAAGCTTGACGCTGATGACGATGTCATTGCTGATTATGCCTATTGCGGAAATCCCACCCATCAAGCGCTGGCTCAATCGCAAGTTCGAGAACTTGCCGATGATGCGCAACTCCTAATTACCACCGCAGGAATTTTATTCAATCTCAATTACGAAAGGAAAGAAAATCAATGAAAAGAACTGTCAACGCCGCCCCTCTGGACGGCAACCTCGCGAAGAACCCCAAGGCCACCAAGGTCAAGGTAAATCCTGTGAGCAAAGTTCTGCAGGACGCCACTTCGCTGGCCGGCGGTATTATGGTCGGCACTGTGCCCGTAGAACTCATCACCGTCGAGGAAAGCTACCAGCGCTACCTGCGCCCCATCACGTGGCCGAAATTCAGGCCAATTGGGACATCCGCAAAAGCGGCTTCTTGATGGTCAACCACCGGGATGGCAAGTTTATCGCTATGGATGGTATGCACCGCTTGGAGGTTGCGAAGAACAAGGGTGTCAAGGAGCTGAACTGCGTCATTTATGACGGACTGACCGTGGCTGAGGAAGCTATGATTTTCGCTGAACAGAACGACCGCACCCTGCGTATCTCTGTTCACGATAAGTTCCGCGCCCGTGTTGTGGGCGAGCGACAGTTCGAGAAGCAGGTGCTTAACCTGTGCAATATCTATTCTGTCAGCACCGACCCTAAGGGTTCGAACCAGGTCGGCGCCCTGTCTGCTTTGGGCACCGCAATCAAGATCGTGCAGCGGCGCGACCTGTACTGGCTCAATCTGATTTTTCCGTCTGGTCGAGCGGCTGGGTTGGCACAACGCCCGTGGTGGTTACAGCCGGACTGTCCTGCTGGCCGCCGAGCGGTATTTGACGGCCGCGGCCGACAAAGACGATGCCGTCAACAAGCTGGCTGCCGCGTTTGGCGCTGAACTGACGCCCAAGGACCACATCCGCCTCGCCAACGCAGAATATCCTCGGGCGGAGACCGACACGGAAGCATTGGCCACCTTCTGGAAAGCCAAGGTTTTTGGTTAAATTAAAAACTTTTGAAAAAAGTGCTTGACAAAGCAACCAAAAGTATGTAATATAACAATCACGATACAGAACGCTTGTTCGAAAGGAGGCAGTATGAACGAGTTTGACGTTCACGATACAATCGTTAACCCAATCACATATAACGACTTGGTTTTGATGGCCCAAAATATCAACCCTGCAAGCGGCAGGAGTTTGCGCGACGAGCTGGTTGTGCTTTTGGACGCTGTGCGCACAGAAGCTTTGGAGTGTTATGATGCGCACGTAGAGGATATCTATGCTGCGGCTTTTCCGAACGAGCGGGAGGAGCTAGTTTTGCCCAATGGGTGGAGCGAAACTGGTTGTGAGCTGTTGGCCAAGGAAATCCAGCGGTGGCTGTGCCAAAACGAACTGTGGATGGATGTGTCCATTTACTACAACGGCAAACGGATGAGTACCCACGGCGAGGTCGACGGGAAGAGTGTGTCCCGCCACAACGGCGAGCCGTTCTTTGAGGAGGACAAAGACCCCCGAGATTACTTTGAGTATGTAGCAAATCCGCACGTCCTCAGTATGAGTTTTGAGGGTCCTTTGTACGCAGTCTTGAACGGGTATTGCCAGGGCTCAGGCAGGCTCGAAAAGGAATTTTCCAATCTGCTGCGGCGCTGGGGTTTATATTACGAGCTGGGCGATGCCTGGAACCTGACGGTTGCGGGGGTGTGATGGGGTGAAGAAAATCATCAATCCGTGCACCTGCCAGGTGTATGACGGCAGATTTTATAATGCCTTTGCAAGCATCTCCTACCACGACGGCATACTCAGTATCCACGGAGTCGTCGGTCCCCAGAGAGACGGCAATTGTTATGGAGGTGCCGGCCAGTGCGTTGATGCGATCCGCGCCGGAACACCCAAAGCACCGTGGACGGCTGAAATGTTGCAACAGTTCTGCGACATTTGGGACCGGTGGCACCTTAACAATCTGCGCCCGTACTGTGCCCACCAAAAAGAGTTGGGGTGGGATGTGCAGGCTCGCGAACCTATCATTTTGCGCCACTATCGCTTGAAAGTAGAAGCGCGCAGAGAACAAAACAAAGCCGAAGAGGCTGCCCTTGGTGCTCTGCGTAAAGGTGAGCCATTCACTCCTACCGAAGAACAGACATTCTATGCAGCTTTGCCTTATGCTGTGAAAGTCTACGGCGATGCTCCGGTGGCCGAGGATTTTTTCCGGGTTTACGAACCAAAGAAGCCGTTGTACACAGGAGATACCGGCGCCGAGGAACACAAACGCCGCGGCGATGTGTGGTATGGAAATCCAGAGGACAATACGGTTAGCCGTGTACACAGCGAGTTGGGAATGCTCTGCAAGCCGTGTCCTGTTTGTGGTTACAAGTATGGAACGGCGTGGCAAATGGAGGAAGTTCCTGTAGAGGTCATTTCCTGGCTCGAAAATTTGCCCGACACACCGGTGCAACCGGCTTGGGTTTAAGGAGGGATACCGTGTTGCAGTGTACAATCGAAGCCGCTGACAAGATGGCGACATTGCGCCTGTTGCGGCAGGTCTATATGAAGTTGTCTATCGGTCAGACCGGCGGACCTTTGCTGGACACCGATGGCAAGAAAGTAGGTGAATGGTCTTATGAAGAGAAAAACTAAGAAAACCTACCGTGTGCGTTGTGAGGTCAACATGGACGCATCTCGTGAGGCAACCGTCCTGGTTGTGGCAACCAAACCCAAGCTGGCCTACAAAAAAGCCGAGCAGGAGCTGAAACGGCAGGGTTTCTTCTGTGTCTTTGCGAGAGATTGCGAGGAGGTGGTGGAAGATGAGCTGTCCTGCAGTTAACTCCAAGATCCACCTCGAAGACCCTGTTAAGGCTATCATAGCCGGTGGATACGAGGGCGAGGCTATTCTGATATTGATGGCCAGTTTCCAAGAACGCTACCAGGCACTCGTCCAAAAGCGCGCAGAGTGCGCGGCCGCGCTGAACGACCTGCGAGCTCAGATGAAAGGAACGATGTAACAATGCTACACATCAAGTTGGCTCAACTTTTTACGCGAAAAGTTCCTGGGTTGACTCCGAATACATACCTTGTATGTGGCCTTATCAACACAGAAACACCCATCCAAGCAGAGTCGGTTTATACTCTGCTCGGCACTCCAGCCGGCTTGTGCATTGTCGGCCAAGAAGATCGGACTTCCGAGGCGCGAGGCAATGGACTCGACGGCATTATGGGAAGTCCGTTCTGGAAATTGAGATAGAGGGTTTTTGGTCCGGCCTTGGGGCATTGGGAAGGTCGGAGTAATTGTGTGGCAAAGTGCCTGGTGGGAAATAGCGCCGCCAACCTATCAGAGCGGCACGGCGTCCGAGCACACAGCCAAATATGCCCACTTAGCTCAGAGGTAGAGCAGCCCCGGATGGGCGCGTCGCGGGTTCGAGTCCCGCAGTGGGCACTTTGGGTGGACGCACCCAAAAATTAGGGGCCGAGTTGGTGTCAAAGGCAGGACACTCTCCGTCCAGATGGCGTACGCAGCCAACTCGCCCTAATTACGCCTCGTTAGCTCAGTTGGTAGAGCAGTGCCCTTTTAAGGCATTGGTCCGGAGTTCGAGTCTCCGACGGGGCACCAGGCGGTTTTGTTCCGCCAACGATGGGCAGACAGAGCAGACAGAGATGACACAGGGTCATTCGTCTTGGCAAAGCGGAAAGACGCTTGACGGTGGGACAGACCACTCTATTGCAGAGAGGACAAACGGTTAAGTCACGGGCCTCATAAGCCCTGGGGCGCAGGTTCGACTCCTGCCTCTGCAACCATGTGCCGTTTGTAGCAAATAGTCTTTGGGTCAGAGATGTTCCAGATTTGCAAACGAGAACACATTAAGAAAAGGTGTAGGCGCGAACTGATTTCTGGATAGGTTCATGGCATAACCTCGGACGGGTGTGTTTGGTTGGAGCATCGTAAAGAGATGTGCGGTTGGGGGACCTTAACCTCGCCAAAAGCTCCCATGGACAAGTTGGTTAAGTTGCCGCCCTTTCACGGCGGAGGCTCGGGTTCGAATCCCGATGGGAGTACCAGTCCGCCGGTTGGGGGAGTCGTGCGACAAAACGAACAAGTTGGCTTCATAAGGGTTGTGTGCGCCTGTGTGCGGCAGCGACCGCCAGCGGCTAAAAGCGTTGACCCACAACGCTAAAAGACTCCGAGGACGAGGGCAGCAAAAACCGGATAGCCTGCCAAGTGCCGCGCGGCACAGAAAATCTGGAAAGAACATCAGCTCGGGGTGTTCCACGTCGTCTTGAGAGGAGGGGTTAGGGGCGACACCAAATCATCGAAAAGGAGGCACAGCATGGAGCATTTTGTTTGGCAACATATCGAGTTTGACGATGGTAGCAATCCGTATATCTGTAAGACTGCAGAGGCTATGGATGTGATGCAACAGAAGTACACCTTGGTGCCTCTGCGAGATAATTTCTGGCTCGCCAAGACGAGCAAAGGATAATTTGATAGGAGGATAGTTATGCCATTTGGTATTCCAAGCGAAGATTTTCGCGGAGGCTTTGGACTCGACGAACAGCCGGCCGCAGCGGCGGCAATCGCGTTGACAGCCCAAGAAGCTGAGTTCTTGGCAGGGCTTGTGGACACGCATCTTTACAATAAAAGATGCGCATTGGGCAAGGTGCTTGCCGACCCTGAGTTCTATATCGACGATCCGGACAAGTTGAGGGAGCAAGTTCGCTTCGCCAGAGGCGTTTTGTCCAAGCTCCAAGGAGGGCCGAATGAATAACGATGAGCGTTTCTACAAGCTGTGCGAATGCGTGAGAGATCTCATAGACGTCCTTCCCAACGATCCGAACCTTGACTGGATACGGAAAGAAGTGGTGGAGATTATGAAAGACGTCGATGCGGAATGAGCAAATGACGATTTTGTGAGGTGGCATTATGACACTGTGGAAAGTTGACAGGTATTATCACAATAGCAATGTGCCAGTTTATGAAGTTATGCCCTACAATTTACGAGGACATTTGATGTGTTGTTGGAAATGGTATGGCATTAAAGGATTGAAGTGGTGCTATATGTTTAAGAAGCAGGCCGAGCGCAAAGCGATGAAGTTGAACAAGCGCAACAAAGAGTGATTTGATGAGAAAGGGGCATTTATGAGGATTATATCCAAAGGTAACAAGCAGACAACGTGCGAGCGATGTGGTTGTGTTATGGAATATGACGCAAACGACGTGCGCCGCAAAACCGTAGAGGTTGGTGTTTCAATATGGTTTGATTGGATGACCAAGTCGGCAGAGCGTGAGTACATCAATTGTCCGCAGTGTGGCTTGGAAATTACAATTTCGCAGACGTGCTGCAAGTAAGATGCGGTGGTGCCGGAGAGGTTGAACGGGACTGACTCGAAATCAGTTTACAGGCAACTGTACGTAGGTTCGAATCCTACCCGCCGCGCCAAAAGGGAGATGCGCTGACCTCTATAGCTCACCCCGGGGTAGCTCCCCACAAAGATGATCAGAGGTTGTCTTGGTTTTACAAGTAAGACTTTCGAAAACAGAGAAAGGAAACTCAAGATGCATCTGGGTTGGTAAACCTCGCTCCGGCGGAAGCTTCCAACGAAATGGAGAGCGTATGCAAGTGGACAAAGCAAGGGACCGTAAATCTCTACGTTGTAGACTTGGGTGCACGTGTGGTCTTTACGTTTCGGTGGTTCGAATCCATCCCTCTCCACCATATAGCGGTATAGCCAAGCGGTAAGGCACGGGACTTTGACTCCCGCATTCGCTGGTTCGAATCCAGCTGCCGCTGCCATAGCGATATATCTTTGGCGGATCTGCCTATCCGCCGCCAAAATCGTTGAAAGGGGTGAGCCCAATGGTCCTGTAAGCGCATACTGAATGTTACCGGAAGAATGTAAAACTCAGCCTGTTAGCCCCAGGCAGGAAGCCACTCATCGATACTGGGGTATTTTTGCACCCTTTTTTAGGGTAGTACCTATCAACAAACATGAATTTTATGGCGTATTGCCACACCGTGGCTCTCTCGATTTGATTGGGAGAACAGGGCAGGTGGAGTGAAGGACAAGGACACACCTCCGGAAGACGACCGTGAGCCTCTCGCACTAGAACCCCAAGGTAACTGGTTTCAGCGAGGTCACGATGGTACGAAATCCGTACAACCCTTGCAAACACAGCATTGATGAGAACAAGCACTCCAAATCTGCTCACAGCAATGAAGAACTTATCATCTTCAGAAATACCCTGGAAAGGGTCCCTTCGCTAATCCAAGAGGTTATTCTGGCCATAAAATTCGACAACAACAGAAAGGACTGTATGTATGACTATCAAAGTAATGAACGACAACACCCTGCTGGTCATTAAGTCTGACCACTCCCTGGAGAACATCAAAAACCTGGAGGAGCAGGACCCCAGCGCCCTGTGCCGGCGCAACGAAGACGGCGACCCCCTGTTCACCATCGCTGTCGCCAAGAGCGGCGAAGGCCGTCTGAACAACGTGGGGGCTGAGTTTGCCCCCGTGGCCGGCAACGACGGCAAAGCCAAGATTACCATCACCCTTCCCGCCTGTGACGATGTGAGGGAGTATATCGCCGATAAGTATGGCGTCGCCATCACTTATCTGGTGAGTATGGACAGTGATCTGGGCAATGCTCTGACCACTGCCCGCAACCGCAAGAACCAGGTTCTCGGCATGATCAACGTTGTCGAGTAATTAAAAAGGAGGAAAGCAGAAATGATCAGAGTTATTGTTCGTAACAACGTTTCCCGCACCAGCTTCGACGTGTCCGAGGACATGACCGTCGGCGCCTTTATGGACGCTCACGAAGAGGTCATTGACCGCACCAAGACCCCCATGCTCAACGGCGTGACCATCGACGCCGAGGTCCGTAATCAGACCTTCGGCCAGCGCTGCAACGGCCTGGAGTCTGTCGTGCTGTCCTATACCAAAAACTCCGAAGGCAACTAATTTTATCCTTGCGAGGGATACCTACAAAGGGCTCTCAATGTCATTGAGAGTGTTTGTTTAAGAGCAGACGCCGCAGAAGCCCGTTATCGACGGCAAAATTGCCAGTTTCAACGGGCTTCTGGGGCTCATTTGCAACATCCCCAAAAGGTTAGCGGGATGTTTAGCTCGCAAGAAAATGAAAGGAGAAAGGTATGCTACCAAGAGAGTATTTGCGGTTTGGCAACCGCGAAACCATTCAAATGCTGTTTCCCGATTTGCGGGTTGAGGCGTTGAGTGATTACATATCGATACTAGCCATGATTCTGTTTGGGGAGCGCACGTCGGTTCATCCTTTGCGGATTGGGTGTGTTGTGGGACGGGCACCGCTTGAGGCACCTGATTGCGTCGAAATCTGCTATGGACCAGTGTCGTGCACCTATGACGACGCATGGAAAGCGGTAGGGGCGACAAAGCTCATCGAGCAGAAGTGGGACGTCTACGTTCGAGTTTTTGTCAACCGAGAGTTGCGATGCAGCCACATGTACATTGGGGACATCCCCGGCGGCGACGGAGCTGCGGCGCGTGCAATCGGAGCTCTGCTTCCGCAGGCCGCACCGTGGATGTTTGCTGCGGTTGCTTTGACCGACTGGGAAAAGGAGTTGTGCACGTCTCTTTTGGCCGCAAAGCCTACCCTTGCGGAGGCAAAAATCAAGCAGTATTTCGAAGAACGAGCATTCTTCGAAACCAAGCTTAAACAAGCACAAATGCGTGGCTTTGTTGACGGCCTGCTGGAAGCGAAATTGTCCGCCCTCAAACTTCAGGAGGCAACGATCCATTCGCTCATTCTTGAAGCCGAGCAAAAACATAATGAGTTGATGGCCGAGCAACATTCGATTGCACTCAAAATATTGGGTGTGCGCGCTGAACATCGAGACTCTAATATCGAAGATTTTGTGACCGCCCTCGTCGCAAATCCTAATTGTCAGATCGTACAAGCCAGAGGGACCAGTCTGACCATTGCGGTGGCCGGCACCATCACTAATCACAACGAAAGCACCTATCGTATTATGGCGCGAGAAAAGCACTCTGCTCTCTACCCGCCTTCTTGCAATGCATCCTTGATGCAACTTGTGTGGGACGAGCTTTTCCTTAAAGATCGATATCGCATCCAATGCTCTGGCGCCATCTCGATTTGTCTGGACGGAGGTTATGTGGAAGTTATTAGGGGAGTGGCGGGCAACTTCCCCAACGCGATGCCCAACCCCCATATGTATCACTACGCATGCGCCGGAGGCTTTAGGGTGATGTATCGTGAAGCTATGGAACGCAACGATTGTGCCGATGTTTTGGATATCGCGTTCAGCGAAGTCAAAAACATCAACTGGGCAGACACCACCGTCGTAAGCCGCTTCGTCCAAGACGTTATCGGCCGCTGGAGAGATACGGCGTGTATTTGGGACAAAGACGAAAAGGTTTTTATCACGCCGCAAAACCTGATAGATAGAGTTGGAGGTGCAGAAAATGCCTGATATTGATAAAGCGCAGGTAGTGTTCACTCCTAGCGCATGGGTCAAAATGTGGGCTTTGGTGGATGCATTCAACTCCGAGGTGGCGTGGAACGCAACCTGCCGCCGAGACCCCGACAATGACCGACGTTTCGTCGTGGACGACATCTTGGTCCACAAACAGGTTGTGACGGGCGGCACTGTGCGCACCGACCCCGCCGAATATGATGATTGGCTGAACGAGTTCGACGACGAAACATTCAATGCCATTCGTCTGCACGGCCACAGCCACTATTACTGTGGTGCATTTGCGTCCGGACTGGACACCGAGCTCCAAGAGGACATCACCTCTCAGTTGACCGGAGATATGTTCTACATCTTCATGATCGTAAACCGCCGGCGCGATATCTGGATTAAGGTTTGCGACAAAAAGGATGGGTTGGCGAGATGGGGCAACATGGTGGACATTTCGGTAGACTTGCCCGAATGCAACCTGGATGCTTTCATCAACAATGCCCGCACCTTGGTCGAGAAGAAACCTATTGCGCACACTTACAATCACAAAACCAACGAGGAGGAAGAAACAGATGGACCTGGCTAAATCTTATGAAGTTTTCCAGCCGGAGAACGTTGCTGAGCGCATCCACATCATTGGATGCGGCGCCGGCGGCTCGACCATCGCCGAACTGCTGGCTCGGTATGGACTGACCAATATGGTGCTGTACGACGATGACATTGTGGATAGCCACAACATCGCCAACCAGATGTACCGCGCTCACGACATCGGCCGCCCCAAGGTTGAGGCGTTGGCCGACATCCTCAAGGAAATCAACCCCGACATTGTTGAGGGCGGATTGACGCTGGTCAACGACCGATACACGGACCAGCGCTTGAGTGGCTACGTGTTCCTGTGTGTGGATCGCATCGAGACCCGCAAAGAAATCGTAACAATGCATCGCAACAACCCCAACATCAAGGCAATGTTTGAGTTCCGCAATCGTTTGTACGACGCACAGCACCGCGCAGCGGACTGGTCCAAGCCGGAGCAGGTGCGCGATCTTCTCAAGTCTATGCAGTTCACGCACGAAGACGCAATGCGCGACACTCCTGTTAGTGCGTGCAACCTGCCTTTGTCGGTGGCTCCCACGTTGCGTGTTATTTCGAGCTACGGAGTGGCAAATTTCGCAAACTTCGTAACCGGCAAGGGGCTTAAGACGTTTGTTCAGATGAACCCCAACGAAGATGAAACTGGCTTCGGTTTTGACATCGAAGCTTATTAAACTGTAACCATAGCGAATAGTCAAGTTTTGACGCACTCAATGTGATTGGGTGCATGGCGAAGTTCGAGGAAGAGGAAAGGGAGGAACACCTAAATCGGACCCCAGGTCCCGCAAAGTGGGCTGCGCCGAAATCCCTCGTTACGCCGTGCTTACGCCGACCCTTTGTGCCGCAATGGCTGGCGGCACAAACGCACACGCTTAACCTTCAACCCTCATCTATTGAAGGATCAAGTTAGCCGGATACCTCAGATCCGCACCGCGATTCTATGCATTTTGGCTATGGAACAAGAAAGGAGCAATTATTATGTATATCACTACCCCGCTGCCTCCTCGACATCCCCAAATCCCTATGGAGGCTCTGTTCGATTTTGACAACACCTTTTCTGCAGACCGCTACAAACCGTTTTACGACCCCAGCGCTACCACAACGTCCGTCCGGGACAGCGTGCCCGCCTCTGTGTATTCCAGATGGCGCCCGGAACGCCTCGTACATAACCTGCGGAGGTTTGTCGAAGCTCATCAAGCGGTGATCGGCCTGAGCGATTATCGACACCTCTACAACCACTACGAAATCCCCAAGAAGAACGGCAAGACGCGTCCCATTGATGAGCCGTTGCCTCTTCTGCGACTGGCGCAAGACTCCCTGGTTCAAATCATCGAGGATTGCATGCCGGCAACGCACCACTCGGCGGCCTACGCCTATGTCAAGCGTCGCGAAACGCTGGACGCAGTCAAGAAGCATCAAGCCAACGAGTCTTGGTGGTTCGCCAAGTTTGACTTCACCAACTTTTTTGGCTCGACTACTCCCGAGTTCCTCGAAGCTATGTTGAAGCAGATCTATCCGTTCTCTTGGGCGTACCAGAACGGTGAATGGGAGGTTGTGTCCAAAGCTCTGTCAGTATGTTTCCTTCGCGGCGGACTGCCCCAAGGCTCCCCGGTCAGCCCCTTGCTGACCAACATCATGATGATCCCCCTCGATTATGCTTTGAACACCGCTCTGCGTAACTACGAAAAAAGGAGCTTTGTCTACACCCGTTACGCGGACGACATCCAGATTTCCTGTAAGGTTGACTTTGACGTGAAGCTGATCGAGAAGCTGATTGAGCATACCCTGGGAGAGTTCCAGGCTCCCTTTGCCCTGAACAGAGAGAAGACGCATTATGGTTCTCGCAGCGGCCGAAACTGGATGTTGGGCATCAAGCTGAACGCCGAAAATAAGACGACTGTTGGCCACGTCAACAAGAAGTTTATGAAGGCGATGTTGACCAACTATGTCTTGGACCGCAAAAAAGGCGCAGACCGCAAGTGGGAGCTGAGCGAAATTCAGACGCTGTCTGGCAACCTCAGCTACTACCGCCACATCGAAAAGGAATATTTTGACCAAGTCGTCCGGCGACTGGGCGAGAAGTTCGGCGTTGACATTGACGCCGCGCTGAAGCACGACATCAAAACTATGAGCGTATAAAGTTCGCGATGCATTTCTGCTATACGCAGGTCTTTTGATTTAATCAAAAGAACAGGATTGGCGAAAAGAATAGGGGCAGCTGGGAAGGCAGGGGCCGATCAGGTACTTAGCAACAACCCAGTTCGCAGGCTTAATAAAGCCGGAGCGCCGAGAACTCCACAGAAAAACCCAACAACTTGGTAACCAACAGATACCATTCGGCGGTCCGCAATCCCAGACCCATCGCCACCAACATCATCGCAACAACCGTTCCAACAACTCTGAAGTCATCTCGACGCGAGGTTACACCGCAAGGCGCCTCCAAGATGACCTTTTAGATCGCGAACAAATACTGCTTTTATAAGGAGAGAATAGAGTATGTACGCGAAAATAGTGTTTTTCGCCTATATGGAAGGGAGCGCTCTTGAGTATTGCGCTGAGGCACACGAGTGTCCCGACGACATCAATTACGAAGAACTCTCTAACCGCTCTGACGATTTTGCTAACCGCATCGAAGATGTGTATGGCGGACATGCCATTTCGTATGGCTACAAGTTTATTTGACGAACAAACAGTGTTTTGATAAGGAGGGTTAATATGTCCTACAACACTTGGCACATCGATGGCTATGGCATTTGTGTGGACCACATCAAAATTGACTCCGTGGACAGGCTGGAAGAATTGCTTTCCTTGGCACCAAAATATCGGCAGGAAATTCACAAATGGTTTAAGGACTGCGACATAGTTGAGCCCACCATCGACGACTACCTGGAGTTTGACCAAGACTATTATTTGGGATTGGCCACGCTTCTCAAAAATGTTATCGAAGAAGCAGACGGCATGGAGCTTACGGCCTGCGACGACTTCGACGGGATTGATTTTCTGGTTTACGAACCATGCTACCCTTGGCAGATGACCAAAGAAGACCTGTCGATGACCGAAGAGAAGGTCGTTCAGCTATTCCGAAAATATGTCTCAATTTTGACAGACCAGGCCATTGCCATTGAATACCAGTCAGTTGGAAACGGCGGCTAACAAATAATGTTTTGATTGGAGGTACATATGAAGATTAAACGCGAAGTCAACGGCGTTCCTATGGAGTTTGAGTTGACTGACGACGAACTCTGGAGCGCTTTTCAAGAAAAGGAGCGGCAATTTGATAGGCAGGACATAGAGGATGCTATCTGCGACCTCGAAGACGAGGATGTTGATGACCTCTATGGTGTATCTAGAGAGGTTCTTGAATCTCTATTCGACCAAATGGCCTCCAAAAAACGTCGATATCAAGATGAATACGGGATGACGTGGACCGAAGCCCGGGACGAGGCGATTCGAGATGTTGTTCGACACTATAAGGAGGGGCGTCATGAGATTAAGAGTGAATGATACGCCCGATTTTAATCTGACGCTGGATCTCAACGTAGACTACGAATCTGAGAGCATTGAGGTCGAAGTGGGGTTCTGGGACAAGAAGGAGCACACTCGGCAACACTATACGTACCCGGCGGAGCAATTTGGTGCGGCTTTGTATATGTATCGAGGCTGCGAGGCTGTTATCCAAGAACAAACTAGCGTTTGATGGAGGTGCGAAATGACTCCGTGCGGGTATTGGATGTTGCTTGTTCGCTGCCCCCAGTGCGAATTCAATCGCTTGGTTGCGTTCTCACAGGAGAAATGGAGATGTCCTAACTGCGTGGCATGGTACAAAGTGCGAGATACCAGAGCGAGAAACAAATGATGAGAGAAGGGGCATGCATGAAAAGCGGTGAGTGGATTTGGAACGAGGAGGATGAATGCTGGGTCTGTAGGTGTTGCGGGATGGCGGCATTGAACGACTATCGCGGCAATTCAGCGGATAGTGATTACTGTCCGCATTGCGGAAAAACAATGAATAGCGTTTTGATAGGAGGTTTATCAATGGATAGGCTAATCAACGCAGAGGCTTTTCTTGAAATGTTGGAGAGAGCCGAAGCGGATGTCGGCGAATGTGATGGGTATAGCGTTCGGTATGGCTTCAGTGTTGCCAAACTCAGAGAGCTGATTTTCGGCGTTGAGTCCGCAGAAAAGGAAGCGGAGAATCGGGTCGGACAGGTGACTATGGGCGACGCAACAATTAAGATTCCGCTTAACAACGGGTTGTATCTGGTTGCCGAGCAGAACACGGATCCCGCATTTTTTAAGGAGCTTTTTATTGGGCTGAGTGATGGTCAGCTATGGTATCAAGATTTGGCTGTCATACGGCCTTCGTACGAGATTCAGAACGACCTGTCCACGAAATGGGACGATGAAAAATTCGACGTTCTGGTGTATGCGGACAAGGACCAGGAGGATTATACCCACGAGTTCCATGTCGATCTGTACCATGGCGGGGTATAACAAATAGATTTTTGACGGGAGGATAGCGCATATGACTGAATTTACATTCACCGAAAACCAGGCGGAGTGGTTGCGCAATTTGTTGAGTGATGCCGCCGATGAAGAATTTGGGACCGCGCAGCATTGCCATCTGTTTGCGCTCGGCAGCGATACAGGCGAGAGTGCAGCGCAATGGGAAGAATACGCCGACGAGCATCGTGAATATGCAGGCATTTTGCGGCGACTAATGACGGAACTCGGCATCGATAAATCGGAGGAGTGATTATGTGGGCGAAGTTTATTGATGAATGGGAACAGACGCGTGCTGTTATTCAAAGTAGGCAGCATCACTATCTGAAAATCTTACCAGAATATTACTTGGCAATTGAAGATGGCACCAAGACCTTTGAGGTGCGTTTTAACGACCGCAACTACCAGGTTGGCGACGTTCTGCATCTGCAAGAATTTGTCCCGCCGTCCACCTATACAAGTAGAGAGCTTGTAAAAACAGTGACATACATATTGGACGACGACAATTTCTGCAAAAAAGGGTTTGTCGTAATGGGGTTGAAGTAATCAAAGATTTGTGCTGGAGGAGTGAAATGGACGACCGGTTTTGTGATGTGATCGAAAACGGCCGCAACATCAAAATGCACAACATGACGGGTTGTGGCATTGGGGAAGGCTGGACTTTGGACGACTGCGAGGGCAGATGCCCCAAGTATTACAGTTGTTATGCGGTGGCGTTGGCGAACGATGTCCTAAAGGAATTCGAAGAAAACAAATAAAGTTTGATAGGAGGCAGTATCTGTGGCGCGAGTAATGTTGGTGTTAACCGACCAAGAAGTCCGAGAGAGAATCCCGTACGCTCTGATTTGCGAAACAATGCTTGGCGCGTCTTGGGGGACGGGACGCCGCCGTCGTGCTTGGGTGGCGGAGTTCACAGAAAGTGAGCGCCGGGCGTGCCTGCGTCTCCGCGACCAGGCAAGAAAGTGGCATTTGGTCGTTGGTGTGCCGGACGAAGTGGAGATGTCGCTCTCTACTCTGAACTTATGGGACCGGCTCGCCTCATTTTGCGCATCGATTTAAGGAGGTTTGGCATGAACTGGATGAGAGAGAAGCTGATGCCACACCCGAAGACTTCGACGAGTTAGTAAGCGACACAAACAAATAACTATTTGCAATGCATTTTCGTATTATACGAATCTCTAAATTTTATTTGGAGAATAGGATTGGTGGACTGAAGAACAGCGAGCTATTGATGCAGCAGGCACCGTCGGTGAGATTCATCAAACTCCCAAAATAAAAATTCAGACACCTCGGCGACGCGACAACCCCAAACCATCTGGGCCGCAAGCATCTTTCACAGAGCAAACGAGTCAGCCGCCCGTCATTGGGATTATCGAGCACCTAGTAAGCACGCTGAGAAGGATCTCTTCTTCAGAGCGCTGACTGGGCATATGCATTGAGATTGCAAATAAAACAACAAACAAGATTTTTATGGAGGTATATATGAAGCTTAAAGTGTTGGCAACTATCTACTTTGAGCCTGATGCAGAAATGAGCGAAGAAGGCGCTCTGGATCAGCTACAAGCAACGCTAGAAGAGAATTTGGATGGCACGGGTGTATCATATGAGCTCCATCGTGGAGTTGGCTATTGCTTCTGATCAAATGAGGTTTTGATGAGCGGACTATGAAGGAAATTTTGAGAATATACGCAAAGATTGTGGTTTTCTTTCTTCTGCCTATATTGTGCATTATATCACTGATGGCGCATTGCATTATAACTTACGTAAATAACTCAATTCTTGAGGTTGTTTTGGCTGCCACTGCAGCAATAGTCATTGGACCGCTAGCAATTTGGTGGGGCTTTTGGCTAGCCACACACGACATAAAATGAAGCTTTGATGGAGGTGGACATATGGGTGATCTTGCGATTGCGTGTGCCGATTTGAGCGAATCCGTTGACAAACTTGGTGAAGCTACCGCCAAGTCTGAGCGGAGCATGCGGGAAATAGCAGAGATGGCCGACCGTTGCCTCAAAATTCAAGACGAGATAATCAGAGACTTGCGCTCGATAGCATCCAAAATGCGGCCGATGAGGTGCACCATGCAGGTTTACATTCGAGGGCATGGGTGGAAGGAGATAAAACAATGAAGATATGGGTTGACGATATCCGGACGCCGCCGTCGGAGGACTACGTGTGGTGTCTGAGTGTTAATGGCGCCAAAGATGCTATCACAAATTTTAGTGAATGGTTTGGGATTCCCATTGAAGTAATTGATATGGATCATGATGCCGGAGACTATGCGGCTGATGGCGGCGACTATGTTAAACTCCTCGATTGGCTCGAAAGAACGAAGCGCTCTTACCCTATTCGTATTCATAGCATGAACCCCGTCGGAGTAGAAAATATGCGCCGTATTATTCGGCGCAATGGATGGCAGGAGGTTTAACAACGCTTAACAGAGGCGCGAGCCTACGTGGAGCCAAAGGAGGAAATGTCGTGAAGAAGAAATACTGCGTGACGATTGTCAGGTATGGGTGTCTGTTCGTGGAAGCGGAAAACGACACCGAAGCGATGGATCTTGCCGACCACCAGACCACAGACACTGTGAGTTGGTCGGACGATTGGACACCGACAGACGCGAACGAAGATGACTCCTACTGTGGTGAGTACATCCAAGAGCGTGCTTTCGATTAACAAATGAGAATTTTATGAGAGGAGGGGCTATGATGACGCTTTATGATTATGTGCGCAATGCTCACAGGTTTTATAGTGGCGCAGAGCGAACAGACATCTGGTGGGAGAACTCTGGCTTTGGTCTGGCTCTGCGAAACGGTCTGCGTCAAGGTATGCAATTGACAGCGAAAGATTATGTGAAATTCGCACAGCACGGCTACGACAGGGAGCGTGTGTTGTCCGCAATGTTCTGTTTATCTCCGGAAGAGCTCGCACATTCTTTCGGGACCTACACCCTATTGACGGCGTACATTATGCGAGAGTGTAAGCTGGACAAAGATGCTGCGGAAGACCTCGTGTATCGCGTCGGACCATACCTCGATCGGTGGTTGGAAGAAGGTGGAGAGGGGTAAGTAGCACAGGCCGACTTTCTGCCGGGTGGGGGGTGGTAGCCTCATCCGACCTGCTTTCCTTTCGTCGGATATCGCCGCACGGCGGCGGCATCCGGCAGAGAGTCGGACGCTAAAACAACGACAATCAATTTTTGTTGCAATGCATTTCCATACCTATGGATCTCTTGATTTGATTAAGAGAGTAGAACTGGTGGACGGGAAAGGCTGCCCAGGACGAAAGCCTCGAGCATCCCCGCGGCACGACCACAGTCGCACAAGGACAAATCCAACGCCATCCAAAGGACACGCAAAAGCACTGTACCACAAGGATTACGGGCACGCAAGACACCAGGAGAACACGCACCAGCATCGCTGAAAACCCTGGATCCACCTAGACGAACGGGCGTCAGAAGGGTTCAAGAGCGCATACAGATTGCAACACACAAAGGGGGTTAATTTATGGGTCTAGCACAAATAGTCTCGTCCGATGTGAACAAAGGTGCGGGACGGGCGCCGCAGATTTTGCCCGGCGAAAACCGCGCCGAAGCGTATATGCGGCGGAAAGAGGACAGCAAAAAGGTTGACGCGCTGGAGAGCGCACAAGAAGTTAACCAAATTGTAGAGTATTTTTTGGAAAAGCGTATGTTCCGGACTGCGTGTTTCTTCGTGTTGGGATGCAACACGGGTGTGCGCCCCAGCGACCTCCTCGAGTTTGAGTGGGGATGGGTGCTGGACGCCGACGGACAGTACCGACTTACTGCCGGCATTGTCGAGTCCAAGACCGGCAAATCAAAACCTCTTATCTCCAATGATGCCATTCGCGTGGCTGTGGAGCTATATCGAGATAGTTTGCAACAACCGATTGCGTTGCGCTCTTTTATGTTCACAAGCCAAAGCAATCGCGTGGGGCATGTGCCCGTGTCTCTGCGCGGCCAAAACACAACCTCGGTTTATGCCATGGACTCTCGCGTACAGCCTGTCAACGTGAGGTCTATGAGCCGCGACATTCGCACGGCAGCGAGAAGCCTTGGGTTGTACCGCCCGGACAGAAAGGTGTCTTCTTATTCGATGCGAAGCACCGCCCTGAGTGCCTTGGCTGGCTTGGTGGACGGTGTGGAGATTTCTGATGCGGCAATTCGTCGCTTGGCTGGTATTGAGTTGGCCAAAATGTTGGGTAACCATGCAAAAGTGACGACGACCAGCCAACACTACTTGGACCACAATTTGTATCGTAAGCAATTGGAGCCAGCCCTACGAGAGTTAAACCTTGGGTTGCCGGCTCTGCGCAAATACCAACAGAAAGGAGAATAAGGGTGGAGCGCTATTATGACAGGCACAGCAATGATGTCACGCCGATATGCGTCGACGAGTCCGTCGTGTGTCACGACATTGGGTACGGCGTTTGCAACCATTACAAAACGTGCCCCAACCATTATGACGGCTGTTTGTATGAGTGGCAACGTATGCGCCACGATGAACAGATGCGGCGCCTAAGACGACAAACATCCTAAGTGGCGCCTAACTTAATAACGAAAACAATATAAGGTTTGCAATGCATTTCCATTTATGTGGATCTCTTGATGTGATCAAGAGAATAGGATTGGAGGGACGACGGGAGACGAACCAGCAAAGAGATCGTGCCTTCGCCGAATCTCGTCAGAGTCATCCATCAGACAATTCTGGCGTAACAACGTGAAGCCCAGTAGCTGCAACAGATTCAGATAGAGGCGCCCTCGCCAGCTCTGTTAGAGTTTAGTCGCGGAACTCCAGAAACCAGTTCCGTTCCAGGGAAAAGGCGATTTAGATTGCAAACAAGTAACAAATGATTATTTGGTAAGGAGGTAACAACCATAATGGGAGATTTATTGACATATAGCACGACGAGGCGAAAGATTGCCTCTTTTGTTTCTGAGCACATGCACCACTTTGGTCGCGTGAATATGAACGGTATGATTAACGATCTACGGAAAATCAAAGCTATGGTAGAGGATAACTACACTACGGCATCGTACATGACGTATGACATTGGTTATCATGGTTGGAGTGGCGACGCCGCTCAAAATATGTACGATATCGAAAAAGCAATCACGGATCGCATGCTCGAGATTTACGCGATTTGTATGATGGGGCTTGGGGAGCAACCGTAAACCCAACCCAAGGTTCGCAATGCATTTCCATGTATACATATGGATCTTCTAATGTGATTAGAAGAATAGGGTTGGCGGAGCGGCAAATATGGCTGCGCGAGCAGCAGCAGCTCCTGCCAGCGAAATCACACCTCTGGGTGCCAGCGAGAACCAATCGCGGACGAACCCATCGGGCGGCAATCCTTACTGTCTCAAGCATTTGAGGCATCACTGCCCCCAGCCGCAGACTCGACAGTAATTCATTTACTCATCTACGATGAGTGCCATACAGCAGGTGGTCTGCAGATCTACGCACAAATTTAGATTGTGAACGAACAACAAATTTTAGTTTTATAAGGAGGTACGGCATGAGTCCGGCTGAAAAACTGATGGCTACTGCCATGGGCTGCATTGAGCGCGGCCAAACGGAGAACAAATTCTGTGGTCAAGATGATGTGCGCCAGTGGTGCGCACAACTCAATATTGCCCCTCATTCGGTTTGGGAAATGGCATGTTATGTGTTTGTGTTTCGTAGACCGCAATGGGAACAAGATGCTATTCGTCGTGATCGAGCGTGGGACGAGCTTCCTCCGATGCCGGTTGGTGTTTGTTGAACACCTCGATAGAACGTCAAGAATAAAAGCTTAATTTGGTGGTGGAACAATGAGAGATGAACGTAGATTTGGCCTGCGGGCATATTCCGACAGGGTCAAAGGAGCCGGTTTAAGATGGCGGCTTACTGAGTTGTATTGGCAGCTCCGCTACGCGTGGCAACGAGCGTGGTATGGCTATGACGACACTGACGTGTTCGAACTAAGTTTCAACTTCGTTGCTCGTATGCCCGTTCTGCTGCGTGAATTCAAAGAAAACAATATCGCTTTGTTCCCGGACTTGGAACACCCGGGCGAGTCTTTAACTGAAGCTGAGACTGATGCAATTATCGATCAGTTGGTTTTCTATTTTGAGAACTGCAACGAGGATCATGTCTACAAGAGGCTCTACGGTGTCAATTACTGGGAGGAAGAATTTGATTTTGAGAAACACAAGGCCGCTGCCGCCGAACAGAATGCCTGCTGGGAAAAAGCAATGGAGCTGTTCGCCAAGTGGTCCATGTGTTTGTGGTACTAACAAAGTTTGATTTTATGCGGTGGCGGAATAGACATCCCGAAAGGATGGTAAAACGAGGCGTGCAATCAAGCGAGCGTGCGAGATTGGTAAGTCGTAGTAGTAATAGTAGACGCTAATTGGTCAGTCCCTTGCGGCACGTCGCCATAACGCTTAATGGTGAAAGCCTCTTTGCCACTATGAACAAAGGGACATGCAGGGTGCAAATCCTTGCCCGCACAACACAAATGGAGTATTAGACTATGACAACAAAGCGAAGAAAAGCCATGGACCGTACGAGAGCCATAATTTATGTATGTCTGCGAAGGAAACGCCCAACGTGGACACATCGTCAACTATGCGTAGGCGTTAGATATGCTTTACTTAATTCGCGCCGCAGAGCCAAGGAGGGACGAAAATGAAAACGTTTGATGTCGAAGTAACTTTGACAGTCGTGGTGACTGTTGAAGCCGGTAGCCAAAAAGAAGCCAAAGAAGAGGCTATCCAGCTTGCGGAAAGTGGTTATTTCGAAAATGGTGTAGAGGCTTCCTCTGCACGCATTATGAAGTAAGAAGCGGGGATGAAACTCATGACAACAAAGGAACATTTGTTGGTGGATGGTGCGGACATTCAGCAGCGTATCAAACAGATTGATACAGATATTGCCGAGTTGCGCCGCCAAAGAGAGGACTTGGTGCGGCAAGACCGAGAGGAGTTTGTTGCCAGAGCCAAAGAAGAGATTGGTCGTTGTTACAAGGTGAACGGTGTTTGTGCCAAAATCCTCGCCGTGCCGCGGGCGTTCAGCCGCGACGATTTTCCGGCCATTCTGCTCGCTCCCGATCCGCATCTTTTCCAGGAGACGCTGGTGCCGTTTCATGAGGACGATATTCGACTCCCGGCCGAGCCAGTTTCTGATGAGGAATTTGAGCACGAATTCAATCGCATCCTGTGTGATTTTCGGCAACAAATTGGGGTTTAGTGCTGTTTGGATGGGCTGTTGCGGATGGACGTAAAAAGCCGCCCCAAAAGGGGCGGCGCAAGGTCTTCGCCAAACGGTTTTACGGGCCATACGTCCCGTTGTCGATATCTTTTTTGACGTCGCTCAAAGAATCGTAGGTGCGTGTGCCGTACATGCATTGAAAATTTCCATGTGCGATGATCGATGACACAATAATTTTACCGTTTTGTTCTTCGTAGAAGATCATGAAATGTTTATATGTAGCTGTCATAGTGGGCACCTCCAAGTCAAAGTTTTTACATATTTTATATTACCATGACGTTTCGAAAGATGCAATAGCGGTTTGTTAACAAAGTCTAATTTGATGGGGTAGAAAGCATGTCTCGTCGTTGACGAACGGGCTATTAGGCTCAGCTGCTGTCATAACATAATCCGCGATGATCAATTCCAGGTTGACGAAGAGCTGCTGCAGAACGCCACCTGGGAGGAAACGAAACAAGCTATTGAAAGTGGTCGATTGTCGCATTTGATGTACGTTAGTCGGACTTTTTGGAGGAGACGTCCGTATATCTCAGCTGCCGGCTACTACTTGGGTGACCCTATCCCAAAATTCTTTCAAAACGACTCTGCTCGTTTTTTCGTGGTTTGTATCTACACAAAAAATGAGCATTACACAGTAAATGACATTATAAAATACGCCCGCGCGGATCAAGCCATT
Source organism: Lawsonibacter sp. (assembly GCA_045601985.1). Lineage (GTDB taxonomy): Bacteria > Bacillota > Clostridia > Oscillospirales > Oscillospiraceae > Lawsonibacter. The sequence continues at coordinate 79,198 of JAZSAQ010000101.1, forward strand.
CAGTGGTTTAAGGAGCGCGGCATGACCGTGTGCCCGATGCAGTGAGGTGAGATTATATGGAAAAGGCATATGTCGAGCGTGGGGTATTGATGGGGAGAGACGGCTTGTTTGCCCAACGAGGATGCATAGGACGGTGTGAATATTGTGGCCTTTGGAGCGAAGCGGGATGCAGAGTCATTCTCGAAGCCCCCAAAGCCGATGTGGTGGAGGTTAAACACGAGAGGTGCGAATTCTGCGAAGACTTAGACAGATTTCGTGAGATCGTATGCTACCTGCCGCATGAAAGTGGACACGCAACGGACATCCCTATGCACCACTGCCCCAACTGCGGAGCGGAGGTCGATTGCGAACAAAGCGCCGGCGAGGCGTAACCCGGGTAACAAATCCTAGTTTGGCGAGGTGAATTATATGAGTCGGTCATTCGAATTTTGTCGGATGGTTGCCGCCGACAAGATGAGGTCGAGTTACGCGGACCGGGATTGGAGCAATGCCGCCGAAGAGATAGAAACAGTCGCCGTTTTTGATGAGCTATTGCGCGGCCGCAGACATCTTCGTGTCGACACCAACGATCGTAGTTTTGACGCTAGCATCTCTTTTGACGCTGACGCGGACTTTGACTATTTTACGTCTGAGAGCTGCGTACATGACGGCACGCTTCTCTTCATTAGAGAGATAATGGACCGGTGCGTTCGGAGGGTGTGTTTTGCTCAAACATACGACAAACGCATGGGCGAGCCGAAAGACGGCGAAACAATTCAGTGGGTTGTCGGTAATTTTGTTGTCTTAACGGAATTTGATGGCGATTTTGTGCCAGCGGACAAGCCATGGATGCGGGAACGCACAACAGTGCTACTCCCGTTAAAAATGATAAAACTCTGATTTGATAAGGAGAAAATGAGGTTGAGTAGCACTAAGTAGGCGCAAAAAAACAAAAGCCGCCCCCTGCGAAGGGCGGCAAATGTTTGTCACGGCAAATAGATATGGGCTTCTTGCATGCGGTCTCCGCGTTGATTGTCCGGAAATCCTGTATATGCAGTCGCTACACGGAGAAGGTTGTCTCCGTCATCATAAAAGGCACCGACCTCGTATGAAGACACTGGGTGGATTTCTACCCAGATACTATTTGATGGCCCGCGACATATTGACGTCAGTGCTTCATCTGGCCTTCCGAGACACAGATCTATTGCGTCTGATGATAGGGCTTCTCCATCATATATGTAAATATGTAAATTTGCCCCGTCAAAGTATTGGTGGTCCCATTGAAAAGAAACCGCACCCGGCAAGGAATTGTCCTCGTTATAGTCTGGAGGAGAATGCACGATGTTATTTCGATCGTGAGCCAGGAAAACAGGCACAATTAACAATACAAAAAGGATAGTCGCCAAAACACCTTTTGAGACATGTATTGGCTTAACAGCAAAAAACAACGCGGCCACTGTGCATAAACCCAACCAGATTGGCAGCGCCTCCAGCAGAGTTTCCCAGGTGATATGTGGTATGAGCTGCAACAACATATTACATCGACTCCTTTGTAAAAATTTTGACCATATATATTATACACCACGCAAACATAGCAATACTAGCAGCAAATTTATATTGATTGAGGAGGCAACATGATTTTTGTTACTGGCGATGTGCACGCATTTCACGACATCAGAAAACTTAATACCGACAACTGGCCTGAACAGAAACAACTAACCAAAAACGACTACTTGGTTGTGTGCGGAGATATGGGGATTGTGTGGGACGGCGGCAAGTCGGACCAGTGGTGGCAAAAGTGGTTTGAAGACAAGCCGTTCACCACCCTCTTCGTGGATGGTAACCATGAAAACCATCCCATGCTTGCTCAGTATCCAGTCGAGGAGTGGAGGGGTGGGAAGGTACATAGGGTGCAGCCACATGTTCTGCACCTGATGCGCGGCCAGGTCTTCAATATCGACGGAACAACTCTGTTTGCTATGGGCGGCGCCAGCTCCCACGACAAGGAGTATCGCGTCGAGGGTATTTCCTGGTGGCCAGAAGAGCTACCGTCCGACGCGGAGTACGAGGAGGCCATCGAAAATCTGGAGGCCAACGACTGGCAAGTGGATTTGGTTGTCAGTCACTGCACCGCAGATTCGGTGCAAGATAAGCTCGCCTACTGGTACGAGCACGACAAACTGACCAATTTTTTCGAGGCGGTGGTGCGGGAACGCTTGGACTACCGTCACTGGTACTTCGGGCATTACCATCACGACATAGATGTTGATAAGTCTCATACCTGCCTGTACCAGAAGGTCGAGCAAATTCGTATTTGATGAGGTGGTGTAATGGAACGATCAACAGAGTGGCGTGGAGAACATGCCGCGGTAGTAAACAATCACGCAAATTATATTGACCGCCTTGCCCTTTACGAGGACACCGGACTGGAGCCGGAGGAGATTAAGCGACTTCCTTCTGCGTGGATGGAGAAGGTCAAGGAACTGGAGGCAATCGGAGACATTGACCGCCTCCGGGAACTTGCCGCAGCAGACAAAGAGGGCCACCTTGTGGTGCTGCCGTGCAAGGTAGGGGATACGGTGTACAAGATTTGCCCCATATCCACGTTTCTCGAAATTGGCGACGGGTGGGATGGTCGCATAGTCCAAACCGACTGCCAGAGGTGTCCCTATTATGCGTGTGATTGCCACGACATAGGTTACAACAAAGAAGCCAGAAACGTGGTTGTTGAGCGCAAGATGACCAAGCCGGAGCAAATTGTCCGCTGCATGCCGTATTTCGGCACCATTTATTTCCTCACGCGGGAGGCGGCGGAGGCCGAAATCAGCAGAAAAACGCTCCAAAATGAACAACAAACGACGATTTGATGGGAGGTGTTGACCATGCGAGGAGGCAAGGAGAATGAGGATGGCAACGAGTGATATCGCAAAGATGATTGCGAGTGTCGCGATGAGCGCCGCAATAGGCGTGGTCGGCTACAAGACGGAGAAAGCCTTGGTCCTCTGGGCTCTCTATTTTGTGGCTGTTATGTGGGTGTGAGGAGGTACACCATGAGTGAGTATATTGAGCGCGCAGGCATAGTCGAGGATATAGTGACGGGATTGACAATTGTTTGCCCGGAAGTAACAGCATACGCAGATGCCGTGCTGGAGAAAATCGAGCAATACCCCGCCGCTGACGTTAAGCCTGTAATTCGGAGTGAATGGGAAATCACCGATGTTGACCACGGCAATGGGAATAAATGTTTCCATTGCCCTGAATGCGGGGAGGACGAATGGCGAGACGACGAACCGAACTACTGCCCCAGCTGCGGAGCTCAGATGGGAGGTGCCGACAATAAAACTTTGTGAGCTGGAGATAAGTTATATTGGGGATGTGCACAAGCTTGTTGAGGGCCTGGCTTCCAACGGGTATCGTGTCGACGTTTCTCCTGTGTGGAAGCGATTTCCCGAAAAGGGCATAGACCATTTTGCTGTGGCGATTTTTCTGGATGGAGTTGCAAAAACACGCTTCTCTGCGGAGAAAGGAGGTGTTGACCGTGGCCGTAATTGAGTATGCCGAAACACGGTACAGAGAAAGCTGCGAACAAGGACGGTGGGACGACGCTCAATACTGGGCGACTTTCCTTGCTGGGGCAAAGGCACAAAAGAAAGAGGATGATGAACGTGGATGAATTCTTGAAGTTTTTGGCTGTGGCCATACTGGCTCTCGGAGCGTGGGCGATTGTGTGGATAAAGGGTGTTGACGATGTCTAACCAAACCGTGACAATCGAACTGGTCAGTGGCTGCGAAGGAAATTCTCTTTATTTGGATGATTATCGAATCGCTGGACCCAAGCCGTGGGGCGGAGGAAAAGTAGTGAAAACTTGGACGGCACGAGTTGCCGACATCGACAAAGCTTTGAAGAGAGGCATCAATATGGGGGAGTTGACTATGGCCGAACTGAAACTGTGCCCGTCTTGCCGCGGAACGGGAAAGATCCATAAAGTTAGGGGCCGATATTATGTGGAATGCGACGGCGATTGCTGGACGCAAACCAGTCGGTACGAAGATGTGTTTCTCGCCATCAACGAATGGAATGCTATGGCCGACGCCGCCCAAACCGAGAGTGGAAGGGGTGAGCGCCACGGGTGCGAATATTGTCGCGGTGCGACATACACCGACAAGCCCTTTACGGTGATTACGCAACGTGGCAAAGAGGTTGAAGTTGCTTTTCATTTCTGCCCCAATTGCGGTGCTCCAATGCAAGGAGGAGATGACCATAAAACTTTGGATTGATGATGTAAGACCTGCGCCTCCTGGGCACGTATGGTGCCAAAGTGTTAACGAAGCTAAGAGAGTTATCCCTGTTATAGAATACGCGTTTGAAACAGTGCACTTCAAGAAAAACAATGCGGCGCTAGCTATTCAGCTCATTGACATTGATCACGATGCAGGCGATTACGTAAGCGACGGCGGCGACTACATTAAACTCTTGGACTGGCTCGAGGAGACCGGGCGTAGCTACCCGATCCGCATCCATTCTATGAACCCTGTGGGCGTGGCCAATATGCGCCGTATCATTCAGCGCAACGGATGGAGGGAAGTTCCGTGAGCAACAGCAATTTGGTGAGATGTGGTGAATGCACCAAGCGCTATTCTTCGTTGTGTCCTATGCGCCACGAAGAGTTGGTGGAGGAGAATTACGACGATTTTCACGACATGGATATCGTTGTGTACGACTATACTGTCGACGATGGTTTTTGCGACAGAGGAGAACGAGAGGAGGAGTGTTTATCGGAGACAAGTTAACTATTTTTGGTGGTAGCGTAGCGTGCCCGGCCGGGTACTGCAAACTTCATGGCGGAGCGCTTACTGTCAAACAAATCAGGAAGAAGGAGTGTCTACAGAAAGAATGTTGGCATTTCCGCAAAAATCGTATCCACCCATGGTGGCATCAGCGCGAGACATATGCCGAGTTTCGTTGATTTTTTGACACGGATGGTGTATAATGGCGCAAGGGAAAGGTGTTTGATGCTATGAAATGGGTGTGCACTCAATGTGGATACGAATTCGAGCATGCGGGCTACGTTGAGATCTGTCCTCAATGTTGGCAACCCGCAATGAAAGGAGACCGCCATGAACAAACAGCGACGCCAAGCAATCCGCACGCTGATCAAAATGCTGCGTGCACCAAACCCGGATCGGGAAGCGATTCTTGAAGAACTCCGTGATCTCTTATACGAAGAAGAGGATGTCCGAGACAACTACCCGGAATCGTTGCAGGACACCGACGCCTACAACACGATGGACGAGTCGTGCGATTACCTCGAGGAGGCTATTGACGAGCTTGAGGCGATGGAAGAAGATGACGAAGACTACGATGGTGTAGTCGACATCCTTGCCAGCATTGATGGCGTATAACAGACAGGAGGCGCACTATGGGGTTGTTTAGTCTACTATGGGGTGGCTTGGTTCTCGACCACTATCTTGTGTATCGGAAACTCGACAAAGACGCAAAACAACAAGAAGCGGCTCTCACAGAGCAAGAACACCAAAGGATGCTCGAAGGGGCTCAATATTGGGATAGTTATTACGAAAGAAATCCTTTGACGCCCCAATTGGACGTCAACCCTGATTTTTATGGTGACGGCAGTCTGCGCCACGATTCTGGCACCGGCTTCGATTATCCCAAAGGAAGATATTTTTGTAATAAAGCCGGCTATAAGGCTGACAAAACTATGGCGGGACCAGAGCTTGAGCGCCCGGATCCTAAAAACGCCATCGACTTCAGATCGCAATTGGTTCGTGACATTATCGAACGAACGCTTCCAGCATCTTCAAAGAAGGAGGAATAACGCATGGGAATCATTATTGTAGCACTCTTAATTGCCGTGTTATGGGTTTGCAATGCTCCGGCTCGTGACGACCGTAAGCTCGGGCAACAGGCCGTTGATCAACAAATCCGCAACCAACACCGCGCCCAAAAGAATTTCGCAGAACAGCACGATGTGTACTACAAAGAAAGCCAGTTGCCATCGTTGGATGTGAACGCAAATTTTTACGGCGACGGCAGCCTAAGATGTGATGCCGCCACTGGGCGGCACTATGATAAAGGGCAGTATTACTGTGACAGCCGCGGACTAACCGCAGACTACCAACAAGCTGCGCCCGGGACGCGCAGACCGCCCACATAACCACTAAATAATTTTCAAAAATCGTAAAACTACCCCTTGACATTATCGAACAGCTGTTCTATAATGTGCGTACAAAAAACGAGACTGCCTGTGTCTTCGGTCAAAAAGTAGCAGGCAGCCTCGTTCGAAGTGCCAAAACCAGCCGCGCCAAGTCGTGGAGGGAGTTGTGCGCCCAAAACGAGTGACGGGAGATGATTTTGACGTAACTATCTTAGATGAAAAACTCCGTGAAGTCAAGCCTAAATGTAAAATATGAAAGGAGACACAATGGTAGAGTTTGCACATCTGGATATCGCAGATATCACTCCGAAGCCAGAGATGGATATCAATGGCAACATGATGGCGTTCCAATTGAGCGACGGTTCTATGTTGACGATCTCGAGCCTTGACGGCCGGGCGCGACTACATATCAACGACGACGTTCACCTCGTCAATCTTTCGGAGACCGATTATCAGAAACTGAAAGCCACATACGAGGAGGAATGTTAACATGTTTTTTCAACAGGAAGCGCAGTCATACCGTAAAGCCTGCAAAGAAGCCATCGGCCGATACTACCGTGACAGCGGCATCGATCTCATGGTAGACCGCATTGAGAGGCGTCTCTACTACAGTGTTTGGCACGTAGGGGAGAAGTTACTCGAGGTCACGCACGATAAGCAAGGCAAAATCTCTATCTACGAATTTTTGCCGGCGTTATAAAATAATTTGATAGCTTCCCTTGACTTTCCCAACAAAATATGCTAATATACCCTTACAGAAACAGAAAGGAGGTTCTCGTATGAGACAAACCTGCCTACCAAAAGCGAGCGGCGAGAACGAAGTGATTCCCGCCCGAGGGGACATTTTCTACGCCGACTTGCCTTATGAAGAAAATTTACAGTCCGGTCCAAGATATGTGATCGTAACCCAGAACGACAAGGGTAACAAGTACGGCCCGCGGGTACATGTTGTCCCTCTTAGCGGACGTATCCACAAAAAGGCTTATATGCCAACTCGGGTTGTAATCCAGCCCACCGAGCAAAATGGTCTCAAAATTCCAAGCGTAGCTATTACCGAGAACCTCCGGCCTGTACCCAAGTCTGTCTTGTTGCGCCACGCCGGCAAACTCGAGGATGACAAGTACGAGGAGGTTGCCGCGGCGGCGCGGTTACACTTAGCTTTGTGATTGGGGAGTTGAGTTTATGACCGAGAGAGATAGAAACATTGCGGTAATTGACGTAGCGATTCGAACCGCAAACGACGATGTTCTGCAGGGCTTATATGCGCTGGCAGGGGAGTCCCGATACTGGACCGCCCAACAAATACTGTCTGTGTGGTATCGGCAAACACCGATAGAAAGCTTTACGGACGAGCAACTAAACGAGCTGTATCGGTGGCTATGTCAGCCGACCAGCGTTGCCGAGCTAACCACGTGGGATGCCAATAAACAAGAATTCCTAAACACATTGCCGTCCGCCGCCCGAGCCGCAACGGCGTCAAGGCTTAAAGCCGTGCGTAACTACGAGGTGGCAATTGGCACCGAGGCATGCAACATGAACAGCGACCAGCTGGCGCGGATGCTGTCTGGTACTGGCATTTACGTGCGCAGTTCCCTGCGCAACATTCTCAATGCCGTGACGTCTTATACGAAGTGGCGTCACAGCCAAGGGCATCCAGTCCACCCATTTCTTGTTGATACGCAACGCCCCTTTGCTAAGCTGAATATTGACATTCGGCCTGGCATGTTACAGTCACTGGTCTTTGGACATCAAGATTTGTATGGGCGCATTATTTGTGGCCCAGACGTGAAGCAATCATACACAACGCCTGTTGTGGCGGTGCTGCTGTTTTTGGGATTCAGCGTTGAGGAAATGCTAACGATCCGCAACGACGAGGTCGACCTCGAAGCCTCGCCGCCGACGGTGCGTAGTCGTGCAATTCCTGGAGATCTGTACCGTGTCATTCAACACTACATGTCCATCCAGTCGGTTGAGCGAAGCGCCGGACCGGGGCTGGGTATGCGAGTCTTTTATGTTGATAACCGAGGATTGCTTATTCGTAGATTGGTCACCAAGAGCGACCTGGAAGGAAAGCCCATTACTCCGACTATGTTGAAGGGGAGTTATAAGGCTGGACCCAACGCAGGCACCATGAGCGACTTGCTGTATTCAGGTTGTTGTTGCCGGCTTTACGAAAAAGAGCAGCGCGCACCACTAACAAAAGAAGACTTTGCGACTGAGTTTGGCGGCAGCGCCGACCATATTCGAGACGCCATGGTAGAATACGAAGTCTTCAGAAGCATTATGCAGACCAAAGCATAATGCTTGAGCGCCCTTCGGGGCGCTCTACATACGGCATATTAAATACTTTTGGTTGTTATACGCAGATGTGGCCGAGCGGTCGAAGGCACCGGTCCTGAAAACCGGACCTCGAAAGGGGCGTGGGTTCGAATCCCTCCATCTGCGCCAATATCCGGGTGTAGTTCAGTTGATAGAACGCGTGGTTTGGGACCACGAGGCCGTGGGTTTGAGCCCCACTACTCGGACCACCGGCATGAGCCGGCACCTCCATTTGATTAAACAGCTCCAAACGTTGCCTTGCTTGACGGCAGGGCGGAGAGGCAGTAAAACGTTATACGCCGAAATAGCTCAGCAGGCAGAGCGGTGCATTCGTAACGCACAGGTCTTGGGTTCGAACCCCAATTTCGGCTCCATGTGCTGGAGTATCTCAAGAGGAAGAGTACGGGCTTTGTACCCCCGTTGTTGCAGCTTCGAGCGCTGTCTCCAGCTCCATTTGCGGATGTAGCTCAATTGGTAGAGCAACGGCCTTCCAAGCCGAGTGTTGCGGGTTCGAACCCCGTCATCCGCTCCAAGTGCCAAAGCAAAATGCGCCTATGATGGAATTGGCAGACATGCGAGATTTAGGTTCTCGTGCCAATAGCGTAAGGGTTCGAATCCCTTTAGGCGCACCAACGGGTCTTTAGCTCAGATGGTCAGAGCCCCCGGCTCATAACCGGAAAGTCGCAGGTTCGATCCCTGCAAGACCCACCAGTAGGGGCATAGAGCAAATGACCGACTGTCCCAGTGCCGAAAGGCAGGCCAAAATGTCGGGATGTGTGGTAGCAGGTATCCTTAACCTGCATATAAGCTCCTGTGGTGGAATTGGCAGACACATCAGGCTTAAGTCCTGATGGCGGAAACGCCGTCCCGGTTCGATCCCGGGCAGGAGCACCAAAACAACAATTGGCAGTTCTGATGGATACTTACATAAGGCGCCCGATTTTATCGCGCGTACACCCAGATTGGGGAGACATCCTCCGGCATTACACGACGACCTTTGCATTCCAGTCAATGCAAAGTCGTCCAGATCGGCGCTGTCAGTTGTTGCTTATGTGCTGGCGTGTTTGGAATTGGTAGACAGGGCGGACTCAAAATCCGCTGGCGGAAACGCCGTATGGGTTCGAATCCCATCGCCAGCACCAGCCCGTAAGGGCCTCTCATACTCCTTTCTTCTTTCTTACATACCCCGGAGTTGCTCGCCCGGGGCGCCCTCGGTTGGGTGCAGAGCCGCCGCCCTGTTGCCGCGGGGCGGCGTACATAACAAAAAAGACGTGCGCAGAGTTAGCCCCTCTGCGCACAAACCAATAAAAAACTCCGCAGAGTTTAGCCCTCTCTGCGGAGCGTTGTCTGTGAGGTTTAGCCCTCCTCACAAACTACGTCAAGCCCACTCATCAATCATGGGGTGACACTGTCATTTTACCATATATAGGTTGAAAAAGCAAGGGCGTAGTGGGCTGATTTTTGCCCAACAAATCAATGTTTGTTGGCTATAAATCCAGTGGCTATGCCCTGTTTTTATATATTTAACCACAATATATAGCAAGGAGGAATGCAAAATGCAAGACGAAAAGACCCAGAACTACGTATGTTCCTATTGCGGCAAAGAGTATGACACGGCGCCGGCCAGAGCGCAGTGCGAGCTGGATTGCGACAAGAAGGAACGGCTGGCGGCGGAACAAGCCCGCCGCCGACAACTCGAGGAGGAGCGTACGGTTCGCGTACAAGAGATCCGCGATGCCCTCAATGCATACAACGCACTGGTGGCCAAGTTCAACCAAGACTACCCCACTTCCAGTCCGTTTGATGAGTTGTGGGCTACCGACTTTCCGTTTTTGAGCTGCGTGTTGCGTGGCAGAGGTATCTGATGCTGAACAAGAGTGAAGTATTTGACAAGGAGCTGTCCTGGATCAAATCAGATTCAATCCGCGCGTTTGCAACCCAGCTGACGGAATGCGCACCCGACTACTTTTTCGAGTGCGCTGCATCGTCCACGGGCAAATACCACCCTTCGTACGCCATCGGACCGGGAGGCTTGGTGAGACACACCAAAGCCGCTGCACACATCCTGCACGAACTCCTGGCTCTGGAGATGTCCAACAAATACACCCAGGACCAGAAAGACATGATGTTGGCGGCAATCATTGCACACGACTTCTTTAAGCATGGCTTGGCGGCCAAAGCCAGCCAATACACCGTGGCCGAGCATCCCTTGGTGTGCGCCAATTTCGTGAAGGAAAACGCCGACCTGAGTTCTATGCTTGCCCCCGAGCAGATTGAATTTATCTGCGGATGCATCGCATCTCACATGGGGCAGTGGAACACCGATTATCGTTCGAAGCGCGAAATTCTGCCGAAGCCTCAAAAAGGTCCGCAAAACATGGTGCACTTGGCCGATTATCTCGCGTCGAGAAAGTACCTAATTTTCGATTTTGAGGACGACTACTACACCCCATGGGTGGCGCCGGCCGAGCCGGAGAACAACGCGGAGCTTGAGGAAGCCAAGAGCCAAATCCTGGCACTTTGCAAAGCAAAGACCGAGGCCGGCATCGCCAAAACGACGGTGTACAAGCTGATTTCTGAGCTCAACGGCGGCAGCCGCAACCCCAACTCCATCACGAGCATGGAGATCGCAACCCAAATTCTACATAAGCTGGAGGAACTCAATGGCTGAGCAAAAGACTGTATTTGAGACACTGTCCGCCCTCGACATGTCCCAGCACTACAAAAAGAAGGGCAACATCACCTACCTGCCTTGGTCCAAGGCGTGGGAGACCGTGAAGAAGATCTACCCAGGTGCCCACCACGAGGTCGTCAAGACTCCCGATGGATGTTTGTATTGGACGGACGGCAAGACTTGCTGGGTCGAAACTAGCGTTACCATCGAGGGCGAGACCCAGAACGAGACTCTGGCCGTCATGAACCACCTCAACAAATCCATCGCCGCCGACGAGGTGACATCCACCGAGTTCGAAAAGTCCATCAAGCGTTGTTTGGTGAAGAACCTCGCTCTGTTTGGTCTGGCTCTGAATCTGTGGTATGGCGAGGAATTGTCCGCCGCGGCCAAGGAGACCAAAAAGCAGAAGGAGGCTGAGGAGGCCGCTGCCGAGGCCGAGCGTAAGAAGGCCGAAGCCGAGCTGGCCGCCGAGAACAACAAAATTCTCGAGCTGTGCAAGGAGTACAAGGAGGCTGGCGTCGACAGCGAAGCGATGTTTGCCATCATCGGCAAATATTCGGACGGCAAGCGCAACCCCAACGCCATCAAAACCCTGGCAGATTCCGCTGCCTGTCTCAAGGAAATCAAAGCTTTGAAGAAAGCTACAAAGGAGGATAAATAATGGGTTTTCGTTCCGGAGCATGGCTCAAAATTTGGGAGGTAACTCCCGGAGAAAAGTCCACCAAGGTGCGTGGCTCGATCAGCAAGAAGAATAAGCAGAGCGGCCAGTATGAGCAAGACTGGTCCGGTTTCGCCACCTTGGCCGGCACGGCTCACCGTGATGCCGGCAAGATTAAGGCGGGTGACACCATCAAAATCGGCGACTGTGACGTGACCAGCCGCTACGTGAAGGAGCAGGAGAAGGAGTACATCAACTTCTCCATCTACTCTTTCGAGACCAATGACCAGCAATCTGGCAACTCCGCTCCCGCTCCCGCCGCCAACACCGCCTCTGCGGCCGATGCCGACGCAACGGAAGACGAGGACCCGTTTTGATCGGGGGCGCGGATGGGATATTCGCACGGGACGCGCTGGTCTGACGGCATGATTGCGGACGGCATCATGGAGGTGGTGGCCGGGATGGAGCTTGACCGTATGCCTTCATATACGGAGTGCGAGCAATATTTCGGCAATTCGGGCCTTGTCAGTGCCGTGAGCAAACATGGTGGCTGGGATTTTTGGGCGCAAAAATTAAACCTGGACGCCAAGAGAAGCGAAACATATTTTGGGAAAAGCCAGGAGGCGTTGGTGGCGGGCGTCCTCACAAAACAAGGATTCTCCGTGCAACGCACCCCACAGAACTATGCGTATGACTTATTGGTCGACAACGCCGTCAAGATAGACGTGAAAGCTAGTCGCCTTTATCAAAGCAAAGATGGTCAGTATTTCAGTTTTAGGGTGGCGAAGCCGTACGCGACATGTGACGTGTATGTGTTGTGTGCCATGGCCGATGCGTCCTCGGTGAGAACGTTTTACGTGATTCCGAGCACGTTTGTTATGACACACAGACAGATTAGCATTGGCGTTCTGCATAGCAAATATGACCGCTTCACAGACGCTTGGCACTACATTCGCAGTTGCTCAGACTACTGGGCGAGAATTCAGTGAGGTGTGCATGGGACAAAACGATTTCATACTTGATGGAATGCGTTGGTCCTTTTCCTCGGTCAATACATATTGCACCTGCCCGCAGGCGTTCAGATTGGGATATCTGGACGCTCTGCCCAGGGTAGGCAATGCATTCTCGGACTGGGGAACGTTCATGCATTCCTTGATGGAAGCCTACTTCAAAGGAAAGGCTGAGTTTTTTGAACTGAGTCAATTGTATGTGGAAGGGTATGCCTCAAACGTCACATGCAAATTTCCACCCAATAAGTTTTGCGACCTTGGGGCCAAGTACTATGACGCCGGCAAGGCATATTTAGATTCGTTCGATGGGCTTTTTGAAGACTGCGAAATCTTGGCTGTCGAAGTCAAGGTCAAGCTCACAATTGGCGGTCGCCCGTTCGTAGGAGTGATTGACTTGGTGGTCAAGACGCCGGATGGGAAGATTGTCATCGCCGACCACAAAAGCAAGTCGGAATTTAAGTCCAAAAGAGAGCAGGCTGAATATGCGCGGCAACTTTACCTGTACTCTTTCTTCATTAAGGAAAAGTATGGTGAATGGCCGAGTCGGCTTGTGTTCCACATGGTGCGCAACGGTGGTCAGCTGGTGCAAATTCCTTTCTCTGAGCAAGAAGCCGAAGAAGCGAAGCAATGGTTTGTCAACACCATCGACGCTATTTACACCGACACTCTGTTTGTTTCCACTCCTAATCGTATCCGCAAAGAACTGGAAAATTTGAAGGTTTTGCGGACAGAAAAAAAGATTGGATTCGAGGATTACCGCAAACAAAAGAAGAAGCTGGAGACAGCCCTCAACAAAGAGAGCTTCTTCTGCCATCAGCTTTGCGGTTCCCGTGGACAGTGTCCAGCGGCCGATAAGGCTCCAGAAGAGAGGTGAGTGCGGTGCTGATTGACCAAGACAAAATTGCCGCAGCAAAAGAAAAGCTCGGCGAAGAGAACTTCACGTATATCATGGAGTTTTTGGACGTCAAGGATTACGACGAGCACCGAATGCGGTGCTGTTGCCCTTTCCATGATGAAGATACCCCATCCTTTATTTACAACCCAAAAGAGTACAACTGCCACTGCTTTGGGGCGTGCGCCACGAGCTACGATATCATTGATGCGTATATGAAGGGGCGTAACGCTACCTTTACCGAGGCGGCGCAGAAACTTTTTGAGTTGGCTGGCGTTACATACAGTTTTGGTGAACACAAGGTGCGCACCAAACATCAGTATCGGTATCCCAAAGCGGTTGGGTGCACCGATAAATCTAAGGTGTACGCGTATCTCGCCACGCGCAAACTGAGCCCGGCCACCGCCGACTATTTGAACATTCAGCAGGATGAACAGGGGAACATGGTCTTCAACTACGAAGACACCAACGACACTCTGTGCATGGTGAAGTATCGGCCTGCACGCAAAGTTACGAAGGGAGAAAACAAAAATTGGTGCCAGGCTGGCGCCGACACAACCCCTTTGTTATTCAACATGAACCGCATCAACCCAGCACAGCCACTAGTGATTGCTACAGGCGAGTTGGACTGCGCCTCACTAATTGAGTCTGGAATCCAGAACGCCGTCAGCGTTCCTTTGGGCGACCAAAATTTTGCGTGGATCGAAGAGTGTTTTGATTGGCTCGAACAATTCAACGAAATCGTGGTTTGCCACGACAATGATGAAAGCGGAAACAAGTTCGTCAGAGAGGTTGTGCCGCGCCTTGGGTCATGGCGCTGTAAAGTGGCCAACTGCCCAGAGTTCTACTGCGACATGGAGAAGAAGACCAAGCGCCACATCAAAGACATCAATGAGGTCTTGTACTGGTTCGGGCCTCAGCGTGTCGTTGAGATGATTGCTTCGGCGGCCGACACGCCTGTGCCGTCCCTCGTGGATTTATCCGACGTAGAGGAAAAGGATTTGTCTGCGTTGGATGGCATTGAGACAGGCTTGGTCGAGCTGGATAAACAGCTGATGAAGTTGTTCTACGGCACATTCAATATCCTGTCCGGCACCCCGGGCTCCGGTAAGACGTCTTGGTTATATCAGCTCATCTGCAACACTTTGGACCAAGGGTTGGGCGCGTGGGTGTTCTCCCGTGAGTTGCCGGACTATATGACCAAAAACTGGATTAACTTCTTGTTTGCCGGTCCTCGCAACGTCAAACAATACTCTTCTCCTAATGGCGCAGTATATTATCGCGTGACCCAAGCCGCCAAGCAAGCCATCGACGAGGCGTACCGAGGCAAGTGCTTCCTGTACCGCGATGATTACGACAACGACGTCGAAGCTCTGCAAACCTCTATGACTGACGCTGCTCGCAAGTACGGATGCAAGCTGTTCATCATCGACAATTTGATGACCGTCAACCTGCACGCCGACGAAAGCAATAAGTATGAGAGGCAAACTGAGTTTGTGAACTGGCTAATTCATTTTAGTGCCCGCTTCAATGTTTGTACTATTTTGGTGTGCCACCCTCGCAAGCTACAAATCGGCCAAGAAGACCTTGATATGTACGACGTTGCCGGTTCCTCTAACTTGGTGAACTTGGCGCACCGTGGCTTTGGTCTGAAGCGTATCAACAAAAAAGACAAAGAGGGGCGTCGCAATCGCAAAGGAGATGGATGGGAAGTACCTCCGTGTCCTTTCGATGTGAAGCTAACAGTCCTTAAGGATCGTATGCGCGGGCGGGCTAATTATGAGTTGGGGATGTACTACGACGAAAAGTCAAGACGGTTCTTCAGCAGTCCGGAAGAATACGACAGGCAGTACAGCTGGGACACCAAGGTATATGACACTCCGCTGCCATATCCCATTGAAGATCAAACCGACGAAGTATATGGGCGCATAGAAGAGAGGTGATGTATTGTGCGCTTATTTAGCAATTACCACAGGCATTCGTACTACACCAACATCAAGGTGGCCGACAGTGTGGCCAGCAACGAGGATTATGCGAAACGAGCCGCCGAGCTCGGACACGGCCTCATCTCGAGTTGCGAGCACGGCTGGCAAGGCCGGTACATCGAATGTTATGAGTTAGCGCACCAATACAACCTCAAATTCCTGCAGGCTGCCGAGGCTTACTGGGTGAAGGATCGGTTCGAAAAAGACAGATCCAATTGCCACATTTTCCTTGGAGCTAAAAATGAAAAGGGGCGCCGAGCCCTTAACGCGGCGCTTGCCGAAGCTAACATCACAGGTTTCTATGGCCAACCCCGCCTGGATATTCCCTTGTTGTTATCCCTTCCGGGAGACGACATTTGGGTGACGACAGCCTGCGTTGCATATTGGAAATACGACGATATCGACGATATCACAAAGCGGTTTAGGGATCATTTTGGAAATAACTTCTTCCTCGAGGTGCAGTATCACAACGAAGAAAAACAACGAGTTCTTAACGAGCACATCCTGGAGTTATCCAAAAAGGAACACATCCCTCTTATCATGGGTTGCGACAGCCATTACATATTGCCGGGCGGTTTAATCGATCGCTCCGACTACGTCGTTTCAAAAGGTTTGTCGTATCCCGATGAAAGTGGGTTCGTCCTTGACTACCCGGACGGCGATACCGCCTACCAGCGATTTGCCGACCAGGGGGTTTTAGATGGAGCCGACATCGACGAGGCCATGAGCAACACCAACGTGTTTTTGCAAGTCGAAGAATATGACTGCCCGTGTTTTACCAAAGACATTAAGATGCCAACACTTTATCCCGGTCTGTCTCAAGCCGAGAGAGATGCGAAGTACGAGGCGGTGGTTTGGGAAGCTTGGGAACAGGAGAAAAAGCACATTGACCCGGCGCTGCACCCCCGCTACGAGGACGAAATTCGCCTCGAAATCGGTATCGTCCGCACAACCAAACACGCCGACTACTTTTTGGATGATCGCGAAATCGTTCGCCAAGGCATCAAAAATGGTGGTGTGCTAACGTCCACGGGACGTGGCTCGGCCGTGAGTTTTTACACCAACAAGCTCTTAGGACTTACGGAAGTAGACCGCATCGCGGCGAAGGTTAAGATGTACCCTGAACGCTTCATGAGCCCTACTCGCATTCTGGAAGCAAAAACCCTGGCCGACGTGGACCTGAACGTGGCTGACAGAGCCCCGTTCCTTCTAGCCCAAAAGCAAATCATGGGGGAGGACAGCTCCTACGAGATGATTGCGTATGGCACTCTAAAGCCTAAGGCGGCTTGGAAGATGTACGCCAGGTCACAGAGTGTTGACTTCGAATTGGCCAACGACGTGTCTGAGCAAATTGAGCGCTACGAAAAGGCTCTCAAGCACGCCTCGGAAGACGAAAAGGACGACATCGATGTTCTGGACTACATAGAGCCACAATGCCGCGACGTCTTCCTCAAGAGCAAAAACTACCTAGGCGTAATCAGTCACGTCACGCCCCATCCTTGCGCCACGCTCCTGTACCAAGGCAATATCCGAGAGGAAATCGGCTTGATCAACGTCAAAGGCGTCATTTGCTGCATCATGGATGGCAAGTGGGCTGAGGACTACAAATTCCTCAAGAATGACTGGCTGAAAGTCTCGGTGGTTGACCTCATCTCACGCGTCTACAACCGCATCGGAATCCCTCGACACTCGGTCGACGAGCTCTTGGCTCTGTGCCCGCCCACGGATCCCGTGTGGGACATCTACAAGAAGAGTTGTACTCTGGGCATCAACCAAGTCGAGCAAACGGGCACCGCCAAGCGTGTGTCTCTGTATGCGCCGACCAATATTTCGGAGCTGTGTGCTTTCGTGGCCGCTATCCGCCCGGGCTTCAAGTCTATGTATAAGATTTTTGAGAAAAGAGAGCCGTTCTCTTACAACATCCAGGCTCTGGACGATCTGCTCCAGACCCCCGAGATGCCCAACAGCTTTGTTCTGTATCAAGAGTCAAGCATGGCGGTCCTCAACTACGCTGGCATCCCCATGAGCGAGTGTTACGAGATAATCAAAAACATCGCCAAGAAGAGAGTGCAAAAGGTGCTGAAATACAAAGAGCAGTTTATAGCAGGATTCAAGGATGCTCTCATCCAAAAGGAAGGGCAAACCGATCCCCGCGCCGAGAAGTTGTCGCATGATGTTTGGCAAATTCTCGAAGACAGTTCGGCCTACGCCTTTAACGCATCGCACTCGTATTGCGTTGCCATCGACAGTCTGTATGGCGCTTATCTCAAAACCTACTACCCCCTCCAGTTTTACGAGACTTTTCTTCGTGTGTTGGAAGAGAAGGGCGACAAAGACCGGCTCAATGCCGCCAGGGAAGAAGCGGAAGACTACTTCAAAATCAAATTCCCTCCGTTTCGATTCGGGCAAGACAACCGAGCTATCACCGCCAATGAAGAAGAGTTTAGCATCACCAACTCGTTGGCATCTATCAAAGGGTTTGGATCTGATATGGGCTCCATCTTTTATGAGTGCGGACAGGCTCAGCCGAAGAATTTTATGCAAGCCTTGATGTGGCTTGACCAACACAGCATCAAGTCGGCTCGCATCCAGCCGCTTATCAACATTGACTACTTCTTGCCGTTTGGCAACATCCCCACCTTGAGCCGCATTATCGAAATATTCGATTTTCTCAAACAAGGGGAGGCGAAGCAAGTCAAAAAAGAGAAAGTGGCCAATTCTCCGATGAACGACATTCTGCAACGGTTTGCGACCGGCATCAACGCCAAAGGCAAAGAATTGTCGTCATACGTCATCTCTGATATGGAAGGGTTGCTTGGTGCGTGCGAGCAATATATCCGCGATCTCAACTTGGTCGACGTCCCGGTCCGAGTCAAAATGGCTAACCAAATGGACGTCTTGGGTTATATCGACCTTACCACCAACAGTCCCGAGGACAGACGCAAGCTGCTCATTATGGACGTTGTCCCGCTCAAAAGCAAAGACAACAATACGCCGTGGGCATACGCAGTCTTCACCAAGAGTGTGGGAACAGGCAAATCTGCCCGTTTAACGCTCAGGGCTTCGGTGTATAACGCAAAGCCGATTCGGCAGTCCGATATTATCTATGCCACGTCCATAGCGAAAGAAAACAGTGGTTACTGGTATTTGTATCAGTACGACCTGCTGTTAACGTAGGAGGAATGTTTATGCTCCCTTTTGAGTTGTTTGATAAAACTCTGCGCTCCATCCAACACAAAGATGAGCGCATCTGCGAAATCAGCGAAGTGCTGGGCGGAGCAGAAGAGCTGTTTGTCGTGAGCGCGATTGACGAGGTGCTGTGTCTGTTGGCCGAAATCTTCGATGACACCGAAGAGTGGATTTTTTACTGGGTCTGGGAACTCCAGTTCGGCGAAAAGTGGATGGTCGGCATGGTCGAAATCGACGAGCGCCCTGTGAAACTACATACCACCCTGGATCTGTACAAGCTGCTGATGGGTGAACCTGTCTACGAGGTGCAATAATGGCCAAGAAACCCTTTTGTGTGCCGTTTTGCAACGGCGAACATCAAGATTATGTTGGGTATGTGCTCAGCGAAGAAGAAGAACGCCTATGCTTCGAACAAGGATTTTTTGTGTCCACTCGACCATTTTGGAACGGCGCAGTCGAATGGCGCCCCAACGCCCCCTTCTCTACGACGCTAAGCTACGAAGGGTATGCTCGGGGAAGAAGCAGTGCTGTATTCTGTTACAAAGATCCAGATGGTAACCGATACCAAATGTTTATGACAGACATGGATGCAGTGATCCTGTCCGGCTCGACGCCGATCTCGCTCACGGGGACGTTTGAATTCGTGAAGCGCGGTATGAATTATGGCGTCAAACTACTTTCTTTGAGCAACGGGTAATCCGTGCTGATATTTACAATTTTAAGGAGGACATCTAACAATGACAAGTCAAGAGCGTAGCAAATTGTACGGCATTATTGCCGGCATCGTGGCCGGCGTGGTCGCGATTCTGTTGGTTGCCGGCTTCAAAATCATCCCCGAAGGTCACATCGGCGTGAAGACTCAGTTGGGCGCTATCGTCGCCGATGATCTGGGCGCCGGTCCACACTTCAGCGTCCCTTTCGTCCAGTCCATCAAGTCTGTGAACGTGCAGGAGCAGGCATATGAGTTCAGCGCCGCTGCCTACACCAAGGACACGCAGACCGTGGAGAGCATCTCCGGCAAGCTGAACTACCAGTACGACCGTTCCCAGCTGTCCCATATCATTCGTACCATCGGCATCAAGAATGTGGAGAGCAAAATCATCGTGCCCCAGGTCAACTCCATCTTGAAGAACGCCATCGGCGGCTTCAAGGCCGAAGATTTGGTGCAGGGTCGTTCCATTCTGCAGGAGCAGGTTGAGAGTGAACTGCGTACTAGTTTGGCCAACAGTGGCATCGTCGTGACCGCCTTCAACATCGAGAACATCGACTTTGAGGACTCTTTTGAGGAGGTTATCCGCGCCAAGGTCGCCGCCGAGCAGGAAGCTCTGCGTATGCGTAACGAGACCGTGGCCAAGGAAGAGCAGGCCAAACAGACGGTTATCGCCGCCCAGGCCGCCGCCGACAGCCAGCGTCTCGAGGCCGAGGCCGAGGCATACGCCATCGAACTGATCCAGAAGCAGCTGGCCGCCAGCCCTAAGTACATCGAACTCAAGAAGGTCGAGAAGTGGAATGGCCAGTGGCCCCAGATTATGGGCAACACCATCAACCCCTTCGTTACTATGGACAATTAAGGAGGAACCACCATGAAGGATTTTCTGTTCACTAAAAGCAAGCACTTGGCCAAGATGCAGGCTAAGTCCCAGGCCGCCATTGATATGGTGACTCGCACCATCTCTCGCCTGCGCGCCGCAAATGAACTGATGGCTTGCGACCACGAGGAGATGGCTTCCTATGCCGCCGAGATCGCCGCGAAGCAGAGTGAGTTGGCCGACGCCATGGCCAAAAACAACCGCATCATCGACAATTTTAGCCGATTGATTGAGGTGTAATATGGCCCAAAACAACACCAGCAACAGCGGTGGCATCGGGCTCCTTGGCCTGTTGCAAATCGTCTTTCTCGTACTCAAACTCACCAAGGTGATTACGTGGTCATGGTGGTGGGTGCTGGCGCCGATGTGGGCTCCTGCGGCGATCGTTCTGGTCTTTGCCGTGGGCTGTGTCATTCAGTTTTGGGCCGACAAAGACTAATGCCGTGCGGTGGCGGAATAGACAAGCCCGGCAGAAATGTCGGTGTCTTGGTAAAGCGTGTTGTGCCGCAATCGGCGCCCACGCATTAGTAGACGCGACAAGGGTATGTCGGCATCGGTAGGCTGAGCACATTCAAACCTATTGGGGTTTAAGTAGCTACCTCGGACGGGAATAAAGCCAACTCAACACCGCAGGTGCCATGTGAGGTGCAAATCCTCACCCGCATTTGACCATAAAACTACTTTTTGTTGGGGTGAAAAATGCTAATAGTTAATCTATTTGGTGCGCCCGGAGCTGGAAAGTCCACCGGCGCCGCCTACATATTCTCCCGGCTTAAGATGGCCGGAGTTAACGTAGAACTCGTCACTGAGTTCGCAAAAGACAAGGTTTGGGAGGGTAGCACAGAAGCTTTCCGTAACCAAGCGTATCTGTTCGGCGAGCAGTATTTTCGCATCAGCAGACTGCAAGATAAGGTTGATGTTGTTATCACCGATTCTCCGATCCTGCTGTCTGGCTACTATCAGGACGACGCCGTGCTCGGCGAGGAGTTCGATGCTTTGGTGTCCAAGGTGTCTAATTCCTACGACTCAATCAACGTCTTCATTAATCGCGTAAAGCCGTACAACCAAGCAGGTCGGCGCCACGACGAGGCCGAAAGCGACAAAATAGCAGAGGAGCTTGCCACGTTCCTGGAGCGACACAATGTTGTTTGTGATCAGTATCCCGGTGATACAGACGGGTATGACAGACTCGTAGCAGACATTTTGCGCCGGGTGAGCCATGGGGACTGAAGCTAAACCGGTCTCGCTCTACTTAGTGGACCCGCTCACTAAAGAGGCGATTCCCGTCGGAGATGTCGGTGCCGTCTTAGAACAGGAGGGTGTGGCGACATCAGCTGGGGAGCCAACGCCGCGTGAGGTGTTCTCTGCGACTTGCTACGGTCAACTCGTCGACGAGATGCGACGCGCTATAAAGTCGTTACAGATCCAAGAGGGCGGTGTTGAGTATGTATTCCATACATATACGCAACGTCGACGCCACCGCAAAAAGCGTATCAATAAGAAGTGGGCCAAGCGATATGGGTTCTGGGTACACGAATACCGGGCTTCAGGCGCACTCCAACAAACTATCAATTGCTGAGGGAATCATGGACGATAAATACTTTCTCCACCACGTTCAAAGGGTAGATTTTAAGGTGCATAACCCGCATGGGCGCAAAGAGTTTTGCGCCGAAGATGTTATGAGCTGGGCAGAAGATGAGCGCGGAGTCACATTGGTCAACGCTCTGCCGATTGACGACATACAGCGCGGATCGGTGTGTGACCTGGTGGTGTGTGCAGCCGCACGTAGCGTCTACGATGGCTCGGGTCTTGAACCAAGGACATGGGCGTGGCATGACCTGCTTTGCGTTGGCGTCGAGCACAACCGCGAGCATGACCGCCACATCAAAGTCACATATCGATTCATTAAATAAGAGTTTGGTGGTGAAATCATGAAATCCGGAGACGAAATTTATATTCGGAACAGTGCCGGAAAACTGACTGTTCGCTTGCATCGCCGTCTTTCGTTGAACGATGTATCAAAGGCGTTAGGGGAGGACAAGCTCCCCACGATTGAAGTGCCACGTTGGGAGTTTCATGAAGACCGTCATGGCACGCGCTTAATCACCCTTAATGATGCCTCGAAAGAATTGCCCGGTACGATGTACATCGCAATCTGGGAACAGTTTGAGAAACCCGAAATATGGGAAGGGTTCTTTGAGGCAACCGAAGAGGAAGAACGTGTTTACGAAACCATCCATTAACTTAACCGCACGACTTCGCTAGCTCCGGAGTCGTAAAGCGGAGAAACTTAACCACTCATCAATCATGGGTATTTTGCGCCCATTTTTAGGGGGTAACAACAATCGAACATATTTTATCTCTAAGCTACGGCAAGGACAGTTTAGCTTGTCTCGGCGCTATCGAACAACTAGGTTGGCCGCTTGACCGCATCATTCACGCAGAGGTTTGGGCGACCGACGACGTTCCTGCTGATCTACCGCCAATGGTCGAATTCAAAAAGAAAGCCGACCGAATCATCAAAGAGCGGTGGGGTATCGAAGTGGAACACGTCTGCGCCATGACTACATACGAGCGCACGTTCTACAACACGCGCAAATCGGGAAAGCATGCCGGCGAGTTGACCGGGTTTCCGATGACTCGCGGGGCCTGGTGCAACGACAGGCTCAAGACCTCCGCACTCGACGCGGCTAAAAAACTGACATACGAGGATATTTTTTATCGCGTATATCAGAAAGGCGCAAAGGAGGGGCAGGTATACGGCTGGCCCTTTCGTGTGGACTCCGTGGTGCAACTCGTTAAAAATGATCGCTCTGCGGCACGCAGAGAGAGAGAGAGAGTCTCGTACGTCGGCATTGCTTTGGACGAGCCGGAGAGACTTGCTCGTCTTGATGGTGTGACCAAAAAATCTCCTCTTGCCGCGGCGGGGTGGACCGAAGAAGACGCCAAGCAGTGGTGTATTGAAAACGATTTGCTGTCGCCTATCTACACCACATCAGCGCGAGGCGGCTGTTGGTTCTGCCATAACCAAGGGATTGAGCAATTACGGCTGTTACGACATGATTACCCCGATTTATGGGCTCTCATGTTGAAATGGGATGCGGATAGTCCGGTGACGTTTCACGCCGACGGGCGGACTGTACATGACTTTGAGCGCCGGTTTGCCGCAGAAGACCTCGGTTTGGTCCCCGCAGACCGAAAATTCCGATGGAAAATGCTCGAAAACATTCCATCAAATTAACATTTTATGCAAGGAGAAACTGTATGGCTAAAACGCTTTACATTGGAGACGACGTACAGACTTCGGAGGTTAAAGTCATCCTGAAGGACTCGGACTTCGTTGACCTGGTTTACGACCGTCTTGGGCGGGATGCTGGTATATACCTTGAGTCGATGTTGTCGGTAGACAAAGAAGCCTTGGCAGAGGCATTCCAGCAAGGACACGCCGCGGGATTCGATGAAGCAGCAGAGGACAACAGTTTTCATAGCTACAACAACGGCCACGAGGATGGCTATGACGAAGGTCACGACGCCGGGTACGCCGAAGGATATGCTGACGGTTTCAAAGACGGCTACAAGAAGCACAATCCTTGGGCCAAATAAAAGGAGGCGTGTGCATGAACGACACCACAGCGAAGACCATGTTCAGCAGCGACAAAAACTATTGGGAAACGCCACAAGCCCTGTTTGACGAGCTGAACGAAGAATTCCATTTTACGTTGGACGCGGCGGCCAGTGATGACAACCACAAGTGCTCCAGGTATTTTACTGCCCAAAACAGTGGCCTGGAACAGGACTGGGGGGGGCAATCAGTCTTCGTAAATCCTCCGTACGGCAATACGGAGACTGGAGACTGGACTCGTAAATGCTATGAAGAGGCGCAAAAGCCTGACACGACCGTAGTGTTGCTCATACCGGCTCGAACCGACCGGAAAAGCTTCCACCAATACATTTACGACAGTGATACATACACGGAGCGGCCAGGCGTTAAGATTCGCTTCTTGAAAGGGCGACTCAAGTTTGAGCTGTCCGGCCAGCCCGTCGGCACCGCTCCGTTTCCCAGCATGGTCGTGATTTTTAAGGACGTACCCAAACAAAAAGACTAACAAACATGACTTTTATGGAGGTGATTGAATGCGCGTATTAGTGCTTCTGCGTGGTGCGCCCGGATGCGGCAAGTCCACGTGGATTGATCAAAACAACCTGAAGCAGTACGCACTGTCTGCGGATGAACTCCGCCTGATGTGCGAGTGTCCAGACCTTCTGCCGGATGGCGGTTATGGTATCAGCCAGTCCAACGACAAGCTTGTGTGGCAACTGCTTTTCCAGATGCTTGAAGCTCGGATGCAGAGAGGCGAATTTACGGTAATCGATGCAACCAACTCTAAAACGGTAGAAATGAACCGGTACAAAGAGTTGGCGGATACCTACCGGTTCCGCATCTATTGTGTGGACTTTACCGACCTGCCAATTGAGGAGTGCAAGGCGCGTAATGCATCGCGCCCGTCGCACAAGATTGTGCCGGAAGAGGTCATCGATAAGATGTACTCTCGTTTCGCTACGCAAAAAATTCCGTCCGGCATCCGAGTTATCAAACCCGACGAGTTGGACACTATCTGGTTTAAGCCAGCGGACTTTTCTCATTACGACAAAATCCATCACATCGGCGATGTGCATGGTTGCTACACGGCCCTCAAAACCTATTTGGAGGATGGTATTCATGAGAATGAGCTTTACATCTTCACGGGTGACTATATCGACCGCGGCATGGAGAATGCGCAGGTTGTCCAATATCTGGCTGAGCTATCCAAGCTTCCGAATGTTCTTCTGTTAGAAGGCAACCACGAGCGGTGGCTCTGGTATTGGGCACATGGCGGCACCTCCAAGTCAATGGAGTTCGAGAAACATACTCGCAAGGAGCTGGAGCAAGCCAACATCGACCCTAAAATGGTGCGCTCTCTATACCGCAAGTTTGGCCAATGTGCATACTACACATACGGCGACAAGGTTGTGCTGGCGACGCATGGTGGATTGAGTTGCCTGCCCGACAACCTCACCAAAATTGCGACCGAGCAAATGATGAAGGGCGTTGGCGTGTACAACGACTTCGAGACAATCGCGCAGAACTTCGACCGGCTAGCCCCTGCCAATGTCTATCAGGTGTACGGACACCGCAACACCAGAGCGCTGCCCATTGAGATTTCGGAGCGTTGTTTCAACCTGGAAGGCGCTGTGGAATTTGGCGGTGACCTGCGAGTTGTGACCCTTGATCGCGACGGATTCCACACTACATATATCCATAACGAGGTGTTTCGTCCCATCGAAGCGGAGCCGCAAGCCACCGAATATACGACGGCGGAGCAGACTGTTATGGAACTCGTGGATAAGATGCGCAAGAGTCGCATGGTGCGCGAAAAGAAGTTTGGGGACATCTCGTCTTTCAACTTCACCAAAGATGCATTCTATAACAAACAGTGGGATGCACAGACCACCAAAGCACGCGGACTGTTCATCAACACCGTCGAAGGCAAGGTCGCCGCTCGAGCGTATGAAAAGTTTTTCAATGTCAACGAACGCCCAGAAACCAAATTTGATATGCTGCAGCATCGCCTGCAATTCCCGGTGGCGGCCTATCGCAAAGAGAACGGCTTCCTCGGCATCGTATCCTACAACCAGCAGACCGATGACTTCTTCATCAGCAGCAAGTCCGACCCGGAAGGTCCTTTCTCTGAATGGTTGCGCGCCATTTTTATCACTTCGACTCCAGACAAAAACAAGGTTAAGGCGTATTTGAAAGAGAATGACGTGTCCTTGGTGTTTGAGTGCATTGACGTCGTCAATGATCCCCACATCATCAAGTATGACCACAGCCACATCGTTCTACTGGACATCGTGAAGAACCAACTGACATTCTCCAAACTGCCGTACGGCCAGCTCACCAAAATCGGACAAGACCTTGGTTATCAAGTCAAGGAGTTGGCCTACCAAATCGGCAACTGGCAGGATTTTTGTCGGTGGTATGATGAGGTGCACGAGCCCGACTATCTCTATAAAGGAGAGGTTATTGAGGGCTTCGTCATTGAAGACAGTGTCGGCTTTATGATTAAAGCCAAACTGAGCTACTACAACAACTGGAAATTCCTGCGTGGCGTGGCTCACGAAGTGCTTCGCACCGGCAATTTCCATCGCACTGCCGCCCTGACGACACCGCTCCACAATCATTTCTATGGCTGGCTCAAGTCCCATTACAAAGACGAGTTGATGCCATCGGATATCATTAGCTTAAGAGACATGTTCTATAAGGAGGCGCAAGGTTGACACAAAACGAATTTATTCGAGCCACTTCGGAAGAGAGTGGAGTCCCCATGTCACGAATCAAGGAGGCGCTATTCGCCATCGAGAACAGCATTGCCACGATCCTGGCACAAGGGGACGAGGTTAAGCTATACGGGTTCGGAACGTTTGGAACCCGAATTCGCAAAGCACATAAAGGCCGCAACCTTTACACCAAAGAACCGATCGAAATCCCGGATAAGGTGGTGCCAATGTTTAAGCCTGGCACTATGTTAACCGACGCAGCGGACAGTTATGCAGCCTCCAAGAAAGGAGGACGCCGGTGAATTGTTGCAAGCGATACGGCCAGCTAACTCTGCTGGTTCTGCTCTGCGTTGCTCTGCTGACGCTCGGCGGGACAACGATGGGTTTGGGTGCCCAGCTGGTTAAGGAGCGTGCCCGCCCCACAGAGGTCATTACAGAATACATAGAAATTCCCGTCGGTGGCGTAATGCCGTATTACCACTCCATCGAGATGAGCCACGAAGAACGCGAACTTCTGGCCGACATAGTGTTTCTCGAGTCTGGCAACCAGTCGCTGACAGGACAGCGTTGTGTGGTTGAGGTGGTTTTTAACCGGGTTCTTAGCCCGCTGTTCCCAAACACTGTGCGAGGAGTGCTGAGCCAACCCAACCAGTTTTCAACCTATAAAAACATCGGGATCGCAAAACCAACCATGGAGCAGTACCAAGCCATTGATATGACGTTGGCCGCAAGCGAACCCATTTTACCCGGCGAGACCCTGTATTTCGCAACGTCCGTCGCCAACGGAACCTTGTATGAACAAATCGGCGACCACTATTTTTGTACGTAAGGAGAACACTCTATGGCAAGTATCAGCAACGTACAGGTGTACGGGTTGGCAGAAGCCATTTACCGCAGCGGATATCCGATGATGGACCACGCCCCCACACCAGACGAATTTCGGACTGAGGTCAATGCAATTGCCGCAACCATCAAAGCGGGGGAGATGAACCAACACCTGAACAGAGCCCTTAATCTCGCAACATCCAAAGGCGGCGGCCACGACCAGTTCTTGACAGGCATCCACGTTGACTTCGATCTGGGCTTGTCTAACAAAGCTTGGGTCGAAGCAGAGAGATACACCTTCCTCAACTTCATCAGCTCGATGTCAACGATGCACCGCGTGGCGGTGTTGCCTCTCAGAGAGAGTTGCAATCAGTACGTGTCCGGCATCGTCCTGGATGAGGTGGAACAGCTGAAAAAAGCATACCACGCCATCGATGGCGGTGCTTACCCCCAAGAGAAAAAAGAGGCGTATCTGAGGTTGCTATACAACCTGCCCTCTGGCTTTGAATTGGTGGCCGGCATGACTACAAACTATCGATGTCTCAAAAACATCTATGCACAACGTCGCAACCACCGCCTCCCCGATTGGCACGTTGTGTGCGACTGGATTGAGACGTTGCCTTTCCCGGAGTTGATTGTGGGGGCGAAGCATGGGTAACACGATTTACTGTGTAATGGGCAAATCCGGCGCAGGCAAAGACACTGTTGTCAACGACCTGTGCGCCAAGACGGGACTGCGCCGCTTAAACTCCTACACTACGCGACCATCGCGTGGGCTCGGTGATCTCCACGAGTTTGTAGAGAGTTACGATGTGTGGCTGGCCAACAACGCTGACGACCCCGTTGTCGCATACACCTTCTTCAACGGCAACCACTATTGGGCGAGCCAGTCTCAGGTGGAGCGTGCAGACCTGTATGTTATTGACCCCGATGGTGTGGAATGGTTCCGGACCCGCTACCAGGGAACCAAGAAGATTCGCGCCATCTACATCGATGTGCCTTGGTATAAACGGTTTGTTCGCATGATCCGCCGTGGCGATGGCGTACGGCAAGCGTGGCGACGACTCGTCCACGACCACGGCAAATTCAAAGGCGCCACCAAACAAGCCGACTACGTCGTGCGCAACGATGACGCTGCCCAGTGCATGTGGGAACTGGCACTAATTACGAGAGGAGGGGTGGTATGACCCTGTATTCCACCGGGTGTCCACAGTGCGGTGCTCTCAAAGCTATGTTGGACGCCAAGAACTATAAGTATGTTGTGTGCGACGACGTCGAAAAGATGTTGTCGATGGGGCTGACAGCAGTGCCCATCCTTGAAGTCAACGACAAACTTATGTCTTTCAAAGAGGCTGTTCAATGGATCAATCAAGACGGAGGAGATGCGCTATGAGAATTGAAAGTTACCGCAACCGCTACCAGAAAAACCTCAACTTCATCAACAAGTACGAGCAGGCTCTCAATGCCTCCACCGGCAGCGAAGTTGATTCTAATGCCAACGTGCAGAACAAAAACGTCACCACGATGGCGGGAGAAATCCCCAAAAAGGAATTTATCGGCACCAACCGGTTGCTGATGATTGAGAAGCTGACACAGCTGTTTGGCGAGGGCGTAGCGGAGGAATACATCCGCCAGCTCGAAAGCCATGAGATTTACAAGCACGACGAGACCTCTATCGCGCCGTACTGCGTCAGTGTTTCGATGTATCCGTTCGTCCTGCATGGCCTCAAGCCCTTGGGCGGTGTGTCCGGTCCCCCAAAACATCTCTCTTCCTTCTGCGGGGAGTTCATCAATCTGGTCTTTGCGGTTGCCGCGCAGTTCGCTGGCGCTGTCGCAACGCCCGAGTTTTTGACTTACTTCGACTATTTCGCCCGCAAAGAATATGGAGACGACTACTATTTGCGGAACCACGAACAGGCTACCGTCGGTCCCCACATGCAAACCATCGACGACGTTATCGTCAACTGCTTCCAGCAAGTGACCCATTCGCTCAATCAGCCGGCCGCGGCACGCAACTACCAAAGTGTGTTCTGGAACATTGCTTACTTCGATGAGCCGTACTTCCACGGAATCTTCGACAACTTCGTATTCCCGGACGGCACAGAACCCTGCTGGGACAGTGTTAATTGGCTCCAGAAGCGTTACATGAAGTGGTTTAACCACGAGCGCCTGCTGGTTCCCGACCTGACGTTCCCTGTCGAAACGGTCAATTTGCTGGACGACGGGGCAGAATATGTGGACCACGAATGGGCAGATTTCGCTGCCGAAATGTGGGCTGAGGGACACTCGTTCTTCCTGTACCGGAGCGACAGCGTGGATTCTCTGGCTTCGTGTTGCCGCCTCAAGAACAACATTACCTCCAATACGTTCAGCTACACTCTAGGTGCCGGCGGAATCGCAACCGGCTCCAAGGGCGTCATCACCATCAATATTAACCGCCTGGTTCAGAATGCCAAGCGATATGGCACTTCCATCGAGGACGCTGTCCGGACCCAGATCCGCAAAAACCATCAGTATCTGACGGCGTTCAACGAGATCATCAAGGATCGCTTCAACGCCCGTATGCTGCCTGTCTATGATGCGGGCTTCATCAAGTTGTCCGGCCAGTACCTCACCAACGGCATCAACGGCTTCGTTGAGGGCGCCGAGTTCCTCGGCATCGACATTTCGCCCAATGAGGAGTATTTCCGATACGGTGAGTCGATTCTGCGCCCTATCTACGAAGAAAACCAGAAAGCCAAGACATCCGAAGTGATGTTTAACACTGAATTCGTGCCTAAAATGTGTGGGCACTGCGCAGCATAATCCATAACCTGCGCAAAGCAAATCTTCTCTAATTGACTTGGAAGCCCGGGCGCGGGCGACAGGGCGGAAGCCGAAAGGCGCCGTGAACGACTAAATGAGAAGACTCCATCGGAATTACATGGAGGTGCGATAGTCTGAACTCTCGTATAACAACAAAGAAGCGAGAGAGGAATGGTCGAGTGTACAGACACTCTCGGAAGCACCGTTCCCGCCAGCCACTAGTCTCAAGAAAGGAGGTAATGAGATGCCTTGTTCAGTATGCGGACGAACCGCACAGGAGTGCAGAATCCGCACCATCAAAGGAATGCAATTGTGCCCCAAGCACGTCACACAGCTTTACCGACACGGACGGTTTTTAGGCGAAACAATCTATGATAAGAACCAAATTGTGCGCCACGAAGATTTTGCAGAAATCATCCTCAAAGACAAGTATTGCAACGTTGTCGGCGCGGCCATTATCGACATCGAGGACGTAGAGCGATGTAGTCAACTGAAGTGGCACGTCAAAACTAGTCGCCATACCAATTATGCAATCGCCACCATAGACGAGCACACCAAGATATTTTTGCATCGCTTTGTCTTGGGTTATGACGGACCGGACGACGTGGACCACAAAGACCGTAACGGCCTCAACAACCGAAAGTCGAATTTAGAGGTTTGTTCCCACAGCAAAAACTTGACCAATCAAGGAACCCATCGTAAAGGCATAAAGAAGGTTCCTTCTGGGCGGTATCAGGCTCACATTACCCATGACTATCAAGATATCTATCTTGGGACATTCGACACCGAAACAGAGGCTTATGCGGCTCGCATACAAGCTGAACGCGAACTCTTTTAATGACCGTGGCTGGTCACAAAAGTAACAGAATGGCAGAAAACCTAGGCGTGAAGAACGCTTCTTGGGACAAAGAGGACGGCTACTTCGTCCCCCGCCCCTGCTACAACAGCTACTTCTACAAGGTGGAAGACGAAGCCACCAACGTGCTGGATAAATTCATTTTGCACGGCGACCGGCTGGTGCGCTATCTCGACGGCGGTTCTGCTTTGCACTGCAACCTCGACGAACATCTCTCTGTCGCACAGTACAAGACGCTGATGAAGGCGGCCATCCGGACTGGATGCTCCTATTTTACCTTTAACATCCCCAACACGGTCTGCAACGACTGCGGTTACGTGGAGAAGCGCCCCCTCAAGACGTGCCCCTCCTGCGGTTCCACCAACCTTGATTGGTTGACTCGCGTTATCGGCTATCTGAAACGCGTGTCGTCTTTCTCGGCTGCCCGGCAAGAAGAGGCCGCCAAGAGGTATTACGCCGATGGGACGACTGAGGTGTGACGGCATTGATGTCGTTATGCAAGAAATCCCCGGAGAAGTGACTTTAGCCATCAATGTGACGGAGTGCCCCCACCATTGCGTGGGGTGTCACTCCCCGCACCTGGCCGGGTCATACGGGGACTACGTAGACGACATCCTCGAAGAAGCGATACAAAAATATCGAGGCATGATTACTTGCGTTTGTTTTATGGGTGGTGACCAACACGTAGACGACCTAAAAACACAATGCAGATGGATCCGCGCCAAATATCCAGAGCTAAAAATAGCTCTCTATACCGGTAGTGACGACTTTCCGGAACGTATCCCAGAATTGGACTACCTCAAAATTGGTAGTTACCAAGAAAATCTTGGCGGACTGGACAGCCCTACTACCAACCAGCGCTTCTACAGAGTGCACGGTTGTGGTCTATATGAAGACCTCACACGACTATTTCACAGAGGAGATCATCACCATGAAAGTGCGATTTGCTGACAAAGACACAGCCACATACATCTTGGCCGAAATCATGAAAAACGATGGGTATTGTCCCTGCAGGTTAGACCGCACCGAGGACACCAAGTGTATGTGCGCTGAATTTCGCGCCGCCCCGGCCGGCGAAACGTGCCATTGCGGCCTGTACTACAAGGAGGAAGTATAAATGCTGAACGAAAATACTCTGTTGATGGCCAAGATGGCCGACGACGTTAAAGTGCCTACGAAGCGCACCGGAGACTCCTGCTTCGACATCTACGCGCATTTTGCGGAACACGACATGGTTATCCAGCCCCACGAAACGGTGATGATTCCCACCGGTCTCAAGTGCGCATTCGTTCCCGAGTACGTCATGGTTCTCAAGGAACGCAGCAGCACCGGCACAAAGGGGATTGGACAAAGAAGTGGCGTCATCGATTCCAACTACCGTGGTGAGCTCTTTGTTCCCATCACTAATCACAACGACAAGCCTTTGTTGATCACAAAGGAAACCAACCCCATCACCTTGGACACTCTTCGCGACGATTACGTTGTGTATCCATACACCAAAGCCATCACGCAGGCTATGGTCCTGCCCGTCGCTCCCGTTGAAGTAAAAGAGGTTTGTCTCGAGCTGATTGACAGCTTGACAACCGAGCGTGGAGATGGCGCTTTGGGCAGTTCTGGGAAGTAATTATGAGCCAGAATAAATATGGCGAAACCCAATTAGCGCACATCATTACCGACCATGGCTCGTATTACATAAGTCGCGACCGCGGTGGGTTTCACGTCCTGCGAAATGGGGGGCCTGATGGAAAAGAACTTTTCTCTCCGGTCCGAGACGACGGCCGCAAAAACACCAAGACAGGACGAGTGGTCAATGTGAACTTATTGTATGACGTGATTAGCAAGGAGGGGCAGGCGTGAAAGAAGTTCCAATTTGGGAGAAAAGCAACCTGACTTTGGAAGAAGCGGCTGCGTACTCTGGAGTGGGTATAGGGAAGCTTCGGGAACTCTCTAACGACGACCAGTGTCCATTCGTTTTGTGGGTAGGCAATAAGCGTCTGCTGAAACGCAAAAAACTGGACCAATATCTTGCAGAAAGCTTTTCCATATGAGCTAAATTCAATTTGTGTTTTGAGCCTTGGTGTGATAGAATAAAACTGTCATATCAGGGCTCTTTCTTAAAGAAAGGAGTGTGGATATGTCCGCCAAAAGAACCGATCATCAGGGGCGTATATTGCGGACTGGAGAGAGCCAACGCAAAGACTTGTTGTATCAATACCGCTATACAGACCACAAAGGTGTTCGTCGTACAGTTTATTCGCCTTCGTTGCAACAACTGCGCATCAAAGAAAAGGAAATTGCGCTCGAACAAGCACAGGGCATCGATTATCGCGCCGGAACCATCAATGTGGTTACGCTAGTCGAACAATATATCACAACCAAGCAAAATGTCACCGAATTAACCCGGACACACTATCGTTCGGTGATTGGCACTTTGCAACGCGATGCACTAGGGGCAAGGCCCATCAAAGACATCAAAATGTTTGATGCCAAACAAACGTTTGTGAGGATGCAACAAGAAGGGCGGCGGTATAGCACCATTGCCGCCTTAAAGGGAGTTTTGAGGCCGGCTTTCGACATGGCTGTGCAAGATGATATTCTTCGCAAAAACCCATGGGACTTTACGCTATCGTCCGTCATATTCAACGACACGCAGCATCGAACCCCTTTAACAAAAGAACAACAAAAAGCATGGTTAGATTTTGTTCGTCACGATAAGGTGTATGCAAGACACTACGCCATGTTTTCCTTGATGATTGAAACAGGACTTCGAGTTGGAGAGTTGTGCGGAATTACAACCGACGATATCGACATGAAGAAGGGTGTTTTGTATGTCAACAAACAACTACACCACATGAGGCGCGGCTACGTGGTGGGCAAAACCAAAACCTCGTCCAGCGAGAGAATGGTTCCCATCACAAAAGAAGCGGCGTGTTGTATCGAGGAAATTTTGGCTCGACGTCCGGCGCCCAGCGCAACAGCCATTGCCAATGGGCATTCCTCGTTTTTAATTCTGAACGATGCAGGTAACCCAATGCCCACGGCGGCCGTCGGACGTTTTATCACAAACTCCTTAAACAAATACAACAAAAAACACCCAGATAAACCGTTGCCGAATATTTCTCCGCACATTTTGCGTCACACATTCTGCACCAACCTGATCGGTGCTGGAATCGACATTAAAACCCTGCAATATCTGATGGGACATGCCACGGTAAATATGACGCTCAATATTTATGCTCACGTCACACGAGAAGACGTCATAACCCAAATGGGTAAAGTCGCTGAACTGGCAAGATGAACTTACTACACCATTTACTACACCATTCATACACCAACTTGCATAGACTTTTGTAGAGTTGCGTAAAAGACAAATGTCCGCAAAGCATTGGTATATCAGCTTATGTAGAGATACATCGACATTTATCAAAGAAGTTGCAACCCAATCAAAAAATTGTTATAATATAATATCTTGAATTATACTGCTCGGACTATACGAAAATCCGCGCCCGGCCGCTTTGTCGGTCGGACAGGGAGAGGTGTCTTTTTTGTACTTAAAAGCATTGGAGATCGAGGGATTCAAATCCTTCCCGGACAAGACCGTCCTCACCTTTGGCGAAGATATTACCGCCATCGTGGGCCCCAACGGCTCCGGTAAATCGAATATTTCCGACGCCATCCGCTGGGTCATGGGCGAGCAATCCACCCGTGCCCTGCGTGGCGGCAAGATGGAGGACGTTATTTTCGGGGGTACGGCCAAGCGTAAGCAGACCAACTATGCTGAGGTTTCCCTCGTTCTGGACAACACCAGCCACATCTTCGATATGGAAGAGAGCGAAGTGATGGTCACCCGGCGGTACTACCGCTCCGGCGAGAGTATGTACTACATCAACCGCCGTTCCGTCCGCTTGAAGGATGTTAACGAGCTGTTCATGGACACCGGTTTGGGCCGTGAGGGTTACTCCATCATCGGTCAGGGTAAGATCGACGAGATTTTGTCCGTCAAGTCCGCTGACCGCCGTGAGATCTTTGAGGAGGCCGCCGGTATTTCCCGCTACCGCCACCGCAAGGAGGAGGCCGAGCGCAAGCTGGCCCACACCGACGAGAATCTGTTGCGCATCAACGACAAGATCGAGGAGCTGGAGCAGCAGGTGGAGCCTCTGCGCGAGCAGAGCGCAAAGGCCAAAAAGTGCCTGGTCCTGAGGGACGAGCTGCGTGGATTGGAGATTTCCGTTTGGTTGGATAAGCTGGAGCGCATCCGTACCAACACCATCAAGCTCAACGCCGATTATGAGGAGGCGTCCCGCCGGCGTGAGGCGCTGGAGCAGGAGCGAGACGCTCTCTACGCAGCCACCGAGCGCTGCTCCGAGCAGATCCGTGAGAAAGACATGGAGATGGAGCAGATCCGTCAGATCATCAGCCAGCGTCAGGCCGGTCAGGCGGAACTGGAAAGTGCCATCGCCGTGCTGAACAGCAACATCGAGAATAATAAGGACAACGCCCGCCGCCTGCAGGCGGAGCTGGAGCAGCAGGAGGGCCGTGAGGGAGGTCTGGTCAGCCAGATCACTCAGCATCAGACCCGTCTTGCGGAGATTGATGGCGATATTGCCCGGTTGGACGGTCAACTGGAGCAGCTGCGCTGTCAGGCTGAGGAGGCCGCCCGCAGCGTGGGCACACTGGATGTGGAGCTGGAGCAGCTGCGCCAGCGTCAGGCCGTGGGTTCTGCCGATGCTACCGAAGCAAAGGCTCTGCTGTCCGCCCTTGCCGCTGCGGCTCAGGAGGTACTGGACCGCGAGGGAGCTGTGGGCCGAGAGCGTGCCGAGCTGGACGCCCGCATGGAGGAGGCCAGGGCTCAGCAGAAGGTCGCCCGTGCTGACCGTGCCAAGGCGGAGGAAGAGCGGGACGCCGTGCGTAACATCATCAGCGGCTATGCCCTGCGTGTAGATACCCGCAAGCAGAAGGCCGAGCAGGCTCGCAATGCCCACGTCAAGCTGCAGATGGAGGCCAATGAGTTGACCTCCCGGTTCAAAATGCTCACCGAGATGGAAAAGCATCAGGAGGGCCTGTCCCGTGCCGCCAAAATTGTGGTGGAGGAGGCACAGCGGGGCACGCTGAAGAACATTTGCGGTCCTGTGGCAAAGCTTTTGAAGGTGTCGGATAAATACACCGTAGCTATTGAAACTGCGCTGGGCGGTCATATGCAGGACATCGTGGTAGAACGAGATGAGGATGGCAAAAACGCCATCAACTACCTCAAACGCCGTGACGGCGGCCGTGCCACGTTTATGCCGCTGAATACCGTGCGCCCCGGCAGTCTGCGGGAAGAGACGCAAATCAAGAAAGAGGCCGGATTTGTCGGCATCGCCGATCAGATCATTACCTTTGACAAGAAGTATGCACCCGTGTTCTCCAACCTGCTTGGCCGTGTAGTGGTCATGGAGGAAATGGACAGCGCCATGGCCTGTGCCCGTAAGTTTGGACACAGCTTCCGCATCGTGACCCTGGACGGTCAGGTGCTGAATGCAGGTGGCTCCATGACCGGCGGTTCTGCCAGCCGCAGCGCAGGCATCCTCAGCCGGGCCAACGAGCTGGAGCGGCTGAAGGGTCAGATCACCGCCATGGACGAAAAAGTGGCCGAGGCCCAGCGCATTATTGAGGAGGCGCAGCGTGAGAGCGCCGCTGCCGCCTACGAGATGGAGACAGCACAGGGGCAGCTGCGCCAGTGGGAGGACGACCTTCTGAAGGCTCAGGCTCTGTGCGACCACTGCAACAGTGTGGTTGCCGACTTGGAGCGTCAGCAGGAAAACCAGCAGACCGACCTGGAACAGCTCCGTCAGCGTGCTGCAGGCATTGAGGCAGATACTAAGGCTGCCCGTGACCGCATTGCCCAGTTGGAGGGCGAGGCGGCTGCACTGGAGAGCGAGGCACAGGGTAAGCTGCAGGGTCAGACCGAGGGCAGACAGAAGGCTGCCGATCTGGCTGCGCAGCAGGCAGAACTGGCCGCACAGCGAGCCGCCTTGCAAGCCGAACGAGAGGCTGACGGCACCGCTTTGGAGCAGCTGGAGGCCCTGCGCCGGGATATGGCCGGTGACCGGGACAACAGCCGTGCCCTCATGGCCGATTACGAGCAGAAAAACCGGGATTGCGCCGCCCTGATCCAGCAGAAGCAGACCCAGCTGGACGACCTGCGTAAGAACGATCAGGCCCAGGAGGAGGCAATCCGCACCCTCAATACCCAAAAGATGGCGCTGGAGGGGGAGCGCAACCGAACCGAAAAGGAAAGCCGGGACAAGAATGCTGACCTGATGAATATGCAGCAGGAAGTCACCGTGTTGGAGCAGAAGCGCACCACCGCCGCCATGGAGGAAAAGCAACTGCTGGACAAGCTGTGGGATCAGTACGAGCTGTCCCACGAGGCGGCCAAGACCCAGCGTGTGGAGCTGGAGTCTGTCCCGAAGGCGGAGCGCCGTATCGGTGAGCTGAAGCGGAGCATCAATGCACTGGGCCCCATCAATTTGGGTGCTATTGAGGAGTTTGAGCGTGTCAACGAGCGCTATACCTATCTGACCGAGCAGCGTGACGACGTCAACAAGGCCAAGGCAGAACTGGAAAGCATCATCGCCAGCATCACCGGCGAGATGAAAACCATCTTCGCCCGGGAGTTCAAGGTCATCAATGACTCCTTCGAAAAGACCTTCCTGGAGCTGTTCGGCGGCGGCAAGGCCACGCTGGAGCTGGAAGATCCCGACGACATCCTCAACTGCGGCATCGAGATCAAGGTGCAGCCCCCGGGCAAGGCCCTGAAGATCATCAGCCTGCTGTCCGGCGGCGAGAAGGCCTTCGTGGCCATTGCCCTGTACTTTGCAATTTTGAAGGTTCGTCCCACGCCCTTCGTCGTCATGGACGAAATTGAGGCTGCTCTGGATGACAGTAACGTGGTTCGCTTTGCCGACTATATGCGCACCATGTCCGAGAAAACCCAGTTCATCGTCATCACCCACCGTCGTGGCACCATGGAAGAGGCCGACGTGCTGTATGGTGTGACCATGCAGGAACAAGGTGTTTCCAGAATGCTGACGATTAACCTGAATGACGTGGAAAAGGAACTGAAACTCACCTGACCTTGAAAGGAACTGACCCATGGGCTTTTTTGACAAGCTGAAAAAAATTAATATTTTTGCCGCCTTCGGCTCGGAACTGGACGACGATTTTTACGACGAGTTGGAAGAGGCACTCATCCTCGCCGATGCCGGCATGGACACCGCCGTGGAGACAGTGGAGCTGCTGCGTCAAACGGTGAAGCAGGAGCGCATTAAAACCGTGGAGGATGCCCGTGCCGCCATGTGTACCATCCTGACCGATTTGCTGTCGGTGGGCGAGGGGACGCTGAACCTTACGAATCGCCCCGCCGTGGTACTGTTCATTGGCGTGAACGGCGTTGGCAAGACCACCACCATCGGTAAAATCGGTCACCAGCTGAAGAGAGAGGGCAGGAAGGTGTTGCTGTGCGCAGCGGACACCTTCCGTGCCGCTGCCGCCGACCAGCTGACCATCTGGGCAGAGCGCTCCAATCTGGACATCATCAAGCAGCACGAGGGGGCAGACCCCGCCGCCGTGGTCTTTGATGCAACCTCCGCCGCCAAGGCCCGCAAGGCCGACGTGGTACTGGTGGATACTGCAGGCCGCCTGCACAACAAGCAGAATCTGATGAACGAGCTGAACAAGATCAGCCGTGTTCTCGACCGGGAACTGCCCGGCAGCAGCCGGGAGACCCTGCTGGTGCTGGATGCCACCACCGGCCAGAACGGGCTCGTACAGGCCAAGCAATTCAAAGAGGCCGCCGGCATTACCGGCATCGTGCTGACCAAGCTGGACGGCACCGCCAAGGGCGGCATTGCCCTTGCCATCGCCAAGGAACTGGGCGTGCCGGTGAAGTACGCCGGTGTGGGTGAGGGTATTGACGATTTGAAACCCTTTGACCCGGCTGAATTTGCCCAGGCGCTGATTTAAGAGAGGAAGAGTGAAAATGGCACGTATTGACGGAAGAAACGTTGACCAGCTGCGGCCGGTTGAAATTATCCCCAACATCAACAAATTTGCGGAGGGATCCTGCCTCATTCGCTGCGGCAACACCCACGTTCTGTGTACCGCCAGTGTGGAGGACAAGCCGCCCCGCCACGTCCCCGAGGGGGAGGGCTGGGTCACCGCCGAGTACTCCATGCTGCCCCGGGCCAACCGGGAGCGCTCCCGTCGTGATATCTCCAAGCTGAAGCTGAATGGCCGCAGCGCAGAAATCCAGCGGCTGATCGGTCGAGCCTTGCGCTCCGTGGTGGACATGAAGAAGCTGGGCCCGTGGAACATTACCATCGACTGCGACGTGCTGCAGGGCGACGGCGGTACCCGTACCGCCTCCGTCACCGGCGGCTTTGTGGCCATGATGCTGGCCTTCAAAAAGATGATGGAGAACGGTCAGTTGACCGAGTATCCTGTCAGCGGCTATGTGGCTGCTGTGTCTGCCGGCATTGTGGACGATGTGGCACTGCTGGATCTGTGCTATGAGGAGGACTCTGCGGCTATGGTGGACCTGAACTGCGTTATGGACGACCAGGGTCGGCTCATCGAACTGCAAGGTACCGGCGAGGAGCGCCCCTTTACCCTGGAGGAACAGCAGCAACTGGTCCACCTGTGCCACAAGGGCGTGAAGGAGCTGCAGAAGATCCAAAAGGAAATTCTGGGCGTAGAACTGTAAGGGAGGAAGCTTGTCATGGAATTGGTCCTTGCCAGCAAGAATCCCAAGAAACTGATTGAATTGAACGCCATTCTCTCACAACTGAACATCCGGGTCTGCTCCGAGGCGGACGTGGGTGTAGATGTGGACGTGGAGGAAACCGGTACCACATTCGAGGAGAACTCCCTGCTCAAGGCTGATGCAGTCATGAAGGCCAGCGGTCTGCCTGCTATTGCCGACGACTCCGGCCTGTGTGTGGATGCGCTGCAGGGGGCACCCGGCGTCTACTCCGCCCGCTACGGCGGCGAGGGACTGGACGATCCCGGCCGCACCCGGCTGCTGCTGGAGAATATGCGTGGTGCTTGTGGGCCTCGTACCGCCAAGTTTGTGTCCGTCATCACCTGCTGTTTTCCTAACGGCGATGTGATCTCCGCCCGTGGTGAGTGCCACGGCACCATTGCCTTTGCACCCATGGGGGATGGCGGTTTTGGCTACGACCCCGTGTTCTTTATCCCTGAACTGAAAAAGACCTTTGCCCAGCTTTCCCCCGAAG
Organism: Lawsonibacter sp.; assembly: GCA_045601985.1. Taxonomy (GTDB): domain Bacteria; phylum Bacillota; class Clostridia; order Oscillospirales; family Oscillospiraceae; genus Lawsonibacter. The sequence goes on from JAZSAQ010000101.1 coordinate 119,751, forward strand.
AAAAGAACGCCATCTCCCACCGCGGCCGTGCCTTGCAGGCGTTCAAGGAGAAACTGGAGGAATATCTGAACAAGTGAGGAATAACGATTATGGCAGAATTAACCAGTAAGCAGCGTGCCCAGCTGCGTGGCCTTGCCAACGGCATTGACACCATTCTCATCGTGGGCAAGGACGGTATCGGCGATAACCTGCTCAAGCAGGCCAATGATGCGCTGGAGGCACGGGAGCTGATCAAAGGGCGTGTGCTGGAAAATGCGCTCATGTCCGCCCGTGAGGTGGCCGATCAGCTGGCCCCCCTGACCCGCAGTGAGGTGGTGCAGGTCATCGGCACCAAGTTCGTGCTGTACCGTCCCAGCCATCGTAAGGACAAGAAGGATAGAATTGTTCTGGTGCAGGACACCAAAAAGAAGAAGACTGTTTGAGCGCCGGGTCTTGGCCCGTGTACAGTGTGAGGTGACACACAGGTGAAAATCGGTATTTACGGAGGGACCTTCAACCCGCCCCATCTGGGACATATGGCTGCGGCAAAGACGGCTACCGCCGTGCTGGGTCTGGACAAGCTGCTGCTGATCCCGGCAGCGAATCCGCCCCACAAGCAGCTGCCGGATGGATCGGCGACGACCGAGCAGCGCCTTGAAATGGCACAGCAGATGGCGGATAATCTCAACCTGCCCGGCGTGGCCGAGGTGTGCGACATCGAGCTGCAGCGGGAGGGGAAAAGCTATACCGCCGACACGCTGACCGCTCTCGCCGCCCGATATCCCGAGGCGGAGCTGTGGCTGCTGATGGGGACGGATATGTTCCTGACCCTGCAGTACTGGCGCCAGCCGGAGGAAATCTGTCGCCTGGCGGGCATCTGCGCCTTTGGGCGCACGGAGCAGGATGGGGAGGAGTTGTTTGCCCCCCAGCGTAAGTTCCTGCAGGAGAGCTTTGGTGCCAAGGTGACCACCATCACCCTGCCGGGACTGGTGGATATCTCGTCCACCGACCTGCGTGATCTGTTGGCTCAAGGTAAGGGGCGAGAATATCTGGCACCTGCCGTTTATGGCTATATTCTGCGCCACGGTCTGTATGGCACAAACGCCGATTTGAAGCACCTTGATCTGCCCGAACTGCGGGCTTGCTCCTACTCCATGGTTCTTGCCAAACGAATCCCTCACATTATGGGGACGGAAGAGGAGGCGGTCCGCCTTGCCGAATACTGGGGTGCGGATGTAACAGCTGCCCGCCGTGCGGCAATTCTTCATGACTGCACCAAATACCTTAATTTGGAGGAGCAGACCGCTCTGTGCCGGAAGTACGGTGTGGGGCTGGATAAGCTGGAGCAGAAGGCGGTCAAGCTCCTGCACTCCAAAACCGGTGCCTGTATTGCACGGTATGTTTTTGGAGAAGATGAGCAGGTGTACCGTGCCATCTTCTATCACACCACCGGCCGGGCCGATATGACCCTGTTGGAAAAGATTATTTACATTGCCGATTACATCGAACCAACCCGTGATTTTGAGGGTGTGGACGAGCTGCGCCGTCTGGCTTATACGGATTTGGACAGCGCATTGATGCTGGGCATGAACATGACCATTGAAGAGATGCAGGGGCGGGGAGTTCCTGTCCATGAGAATACAAAGGCAGCCCGTGATTGGCTGGAAGAGCATCACGGTTGAGGAGGAAACTATGAGCAAGGGAAAGAGAATTGCGCCCCGGGAAAATGGGGGAAAACGTGGTCTGCTGCGTGTTTTGATCGGGGTTGCAGTGGCTATAGTCGTTTTGTCCGTGCTTTACTCCATTTTGGTGCGTGCGCCGCAGGTGCCCAGCAGTGGAGTGGAGACCGGTGTCGCCACACAGACGGATAAGACGAGACGCAGCGGTGTTTATACCGTCTTGCTGGTTGGTCGGGATACGGCCGGTGGCGGCAATACCGACACCATGGTGCTGGTTTCCTTCGACTCCAAAAAGAAAGAGGTCCACGCCATAAGCCTGCCCCGGGATACCATGGTCAATGTCAGTTGGCGGAACAAGAAGCTGAACACCGTCTACAACTCCTGCAAAGGCAAGGAGAAGGAAACGCAGGTTGAAAAGGGTATGAGCGCCCTGAAAATGCACGTTGGCAAGCTGACCGGCATTGTCCCGGACTATTTTGCCATGGTTGAGTGGGAGGCGGTTGGTCAGCTGGTGGATGCTGTGGGTGGCGTAGAGTTTGACGTGCCCTACGATATGCACTACGAGGACCCGGCGCAGGATCTGTATATCCATCAGGACAAGGGACTGCGCCGCCTGACCGGCGAGGATGCCATGCAGGTCATCCGTTGGCGTAAGAACAACGGCAAGGGCGGCGACTTACAGGTCGGCGATGCCGGCCGAATGAAGGTACAGCAGGCCTTCCTGACTGCGGTCATGAAGGAGTGCCTGCAGGCAAAGCACTTGATGAACCTTGGCGAGTTTATTGAAATATTTACCGAGAATGTGGAAACGGACCTGACTGTGGGCAACCTGATGTGGCTGGGCCAAAAGGCCATCGGGATCAACGTGGATGAGGATGTGTCCTTCAACACGGTGCCGTTCACCAACTACTCCCGTGGAACAGCCTACGTTCTGCCTGTGGTGGATGAGATGCTTGCCATTCTCAACGACGGCATCAACCCCTATAAGCAGGATATCACGGTGGATGACCTTGAGGTGATCCAGCGTAAGTCCAACGGCAAGCTGTACCTGACCAACGGCACCTTTGAAGATGCTTCGCTTGGCAAGTAAAACAGAACACGTAACAAGGAGATAACGACAATGATGACTTCTTATGAAAGCGCAATTTTGCTGGCCAAGGCTCTGGACAGTAAGAAGGGAATTGATATCAAGGTGCTGCGCACCGGTGAGCTGACCACCTTGGCAGATTACTTTGTAATCTGCTCCGGTACGTCCAATACCCAGATCAAGGCCCTGTCCGATGCCTGCGAAAAGGTGATGGACGAAGCCGGTGAGCCGGCCCACCACGTGGAGGGGCATCGGGACGGCACCTGGGTACTGCTGGACTTCTCCACTGTGGTTGTCCACGTGTTTACCGACGAGGCCCGCAAGTTCTACGATTTGGAGCGCCTGTGGGGCGATGCCGAGCAGGTGGACATCTCCAACGAGATTCATCCCGAGTAACGAATAAGAATAAAAAGCGCACCCTCGCCCAGGGTGCGCTTTTTATTCTTATTGTCTGCTGATCACGCATACCATATTGAAAAGGGGGCGTGAGCATGACAGTTGACATGGAGGGTGGAGGACAGCTGAGGTTTGAACCGGAGGGGGTTCTGGTCCGCTGCGAGGCGGTGCGGGAAGATGATGGGCGTGGCCTTTATAAGGTGTGGCTGACAGGGGCGCAGGGCAGAAGTCTGCTGGGCACACTCGCCCCGGAGGGGGGCGCTCTGCGTCTTCGTCGGCGGGTGAGTGTGGACAGCCTGCGCCGGAAAGGGTGCTGGCCAATCGAGAGGGGAGAGTGCGTACTGACCTTCGCTTTTGGAGGTGAGACGGGTTGGTGTCGTGAGGCGGCAGAGCGCCGTATGACCGACTCCGTTCTACGGCAGGCGGCACAGGGAGTGTCTGCCTTGGTCCGGGGGGAGGAAGGCGGATTTCGCATGGCACTGCCCTTTGACTGCAGGCGGCCCTTTGCCCTTGTACCGGCCTTCTGCTTTGCCCGGGTGGAACGGGTGGAAGGTCGGCTGTGTGCAGTGTTTTGCTTCGACGGACAGGGACGGCCACGGATGAAAGAATAAGGTTGTACTGATGGGGTGGTTGTGGTAAGATAGGCAGGAGAATGAATACGGAGGCGGTACTATGACCGATTATCTCCATTTGAATATGTCCCGGGATGAGCTGCTTTCCACTTCCTCTCTGGGCCTTGCCCATTTGGGGGATGCGGTGTTCGAACTGATGGTGCGTGGCTGGCTTGCCGTTCACGGCAAGGCACGGCCCAAGGATCTGCACAAGGCCACCGTCAGCTATGTCAGCGCCCCGGCACAGGCCGCCATGGCGGAGCGAATCCTGCCCGTGCTGAGCGAGGAAGAGTCCGACGTATTTCGCCGTGGCCGCAACGCCGCTCCCCACAGCATTCCCAAGGCCGCCAGCCGTGGGCAGTACCAGACCGCTACGGCGCTGGAGGCCCTGTTCGGCTGGCTGTGGCTACAGGGGCGGCATAATCGGCTGAACGAGCTGTTTGGCCTGATGATGGAGGGGGACGACCATGCCTCTTGATGCAATTTGCCTGTCGGCTGTGGCGCAGGAGATTCGTGTCGGTGTGTGCGGCGGACGGGTGGACAAGATCCATCAGCCCGGCCGTGACGAAATCGTAATGGCCGTGCGAGGTGCGCAGGGCAACTGCAAGCTGCTGCTGTCCGCCAACCCATCCCATCCCCGTGCCCAGCTGACCAATATTTCCCGGGAAAACCCGGACAAGCCGCCCATGTTCTGTATGCTGCTGCGCAAGCACCTGACCGGTGCCCGCATTCTGCGTGTGGAGCAGCCGCCTTTGGAGCGGGTGCTGATTTTCGTGCTGGAGTGTACGGACGAGCTGGGCGACCGGGTGGAGCGCAAGTTGGTGCTGGAGGCTATGGGTCGTCGTGCCAATTTGATCCTGCTGGACGGTGAGGGCCGCATCATGGACAGTCTGCGCCGTGTGGACAGCGACTTGTCCCAGGCACGGCAGATCCTACCCGGTATGTTCTACCGCCTGCCGCCGCTGCAGGACAAGCTGGATCCCTTTGCATTGACCAAAGAGGAGCTGGAACAGGTCGTTGCCGATGCTCCGGGGGAAGGGAAGGTGGAACGCTGGCTGCTGGACACCTTCGGGGGGCTTTCGCCGCTGATTTGTCGGGAGTTGGCATACCTTGCCGGAGGAAACACGGACGTGCGGATGCGTGATGTGTCCCCGGTAACGGTTGCGAACGCAGTCGAAACCCTGCGAAATAAAGTGGATGGGCACGATTTTACGCCTGTTGTCTTGCACAAGGAAGGAAAGCCCTGGGAGTTTACGTTTATGCCCATCGGGCAGTATGGGGACTTTGTGACCCAGCAGCGGGAAACGGATTTCTGCACCTTGCTGGATGGGTTCTATGCCACCCGTGAGACGCAGGAACGTGTGCGTCAGCAGGGGCAGGATATGATCCGCACGGTGACCAGCGCACGGGACAGAACTGCACGCAAACTGGGCCTGCAGCAGCAGGAACTGGCGGCGGCGGCTGACCGGGAACGGATGCGTCAGATGGGGGACATCATCACCTCCAACCTGCACACCATGAGCCGGGGCATGGGTCGCCTGACCGCTATGAATTTCTATGATCCCGAGGGTGGCATGATCGACATCCCTCTCGACCCGCTGCTGACCCCGCAGCAGAATGCGGCCAAGTACTACAAGGACTATAACAAGGCCAAAACCGCCGAGCAGATGCTAACTGTGCAGATCGAGAAGGGTCGCAAAGAGTTGGACTACCTCAACAGCGTACTGGAGAGTATTGCGCTGGCACAGGGGGAACGGGATCTGCAGGAGATCCGGCAGGAACTGGTGGATACGGGTTATCTGCGCCGGGCATCCAAAGCCAAGGGGCGGGAGAAGCGAGTAACGGGCAAACCCATGGAGTTTCGCTCCTCCACCGGTATGCGTATCTCCGTGGGCAAGAACAACACCCAAAACGACCTGCTGACCACCAAAATGGCCGGAAAAGGAGATATCTGGCTGCACACGCAGAAGATCCACGGCTCTCACGTCATTCTGTGGACGGAGGGGCGGGACCCCGATCTGCAAAGCCTGAACGAGGCTGCCTGTCTGGCGGCCTGGTTCTCCCAGGGTAGGGACGGCGATAAAATTCCCGTGGACTACACCCCGGTGAAATTTGTCAAAAAGCCTGCCGGCGCCCGACCGGGTATGGTGGTGTACACCACCTATGAGACTGCCATGGTCACTCCTGACGAGTCCCTTGTGAAGAAATTGCAGGTAAACGCATAAAAAAGAGGTCAAGGCACACTGCCTTGACCTCTTTTGTTTGTCAGTCGGGATAAACTACACGGGTTTCCACGGTGGTGGTACCCTTGGGGAATTCGTAGTACACGGACTTGATAAAGCTCTTTGGATGGAGCAGATTGGTGCTGGGGTTGCAGGGGAAAGGGACAAATGTGCCGGGGCCATCGATGCTGCCGGTTCCGGGTTGGGCGGCATCCTGCGCAGCATGGCGGACATCCGACTGCGTTGGCAGAGCGAAAGAACAGTCGTAGGCCTTGCAAGCTGCATCACAGGTTACGGTATGGCGACGGATGTGACCGTCGGTGGTGGGGGTGAGGGTGGTTTCTACCTCGATGCCCCGGAAGGGGGACCAGCGGGACCAAATGCTGCCATCTTCCTCCATGTGGTGGTCAAGACATTCCGTTCTCACATAGATTTGGCCGTCGATGTAGAAGGCCAGCATACTGTCGGTACCGGCCTCTCGGATGGAAGACACGGTGCGAGGGACGCTGAAGGCGTACTTGGAGCTGTAAGCGAATTTGGAGTACTTCCATGCGATGTGGGAGGGATTCCAATTCAGCCATTGACCTGCGGTCAAGGCCACGGGGTAGCCGTTGAACCGCTGGATGGTCATAAGCGCCTGAGGAATGGGGTGGACAGCATCCAACTCGGGCAGGGGCAGTGCCTCGGCAGACCAGAATTCGTGGTCGTCGGGCAGAGTCAGAATCAAAAAGGCTTTCAGTGCCCAGTAGGGAGAGCCGTAGGCGTTGTAGGTCTCCGCCATGTTCAGGTTGGGGTAGCCGTAGCCCACGGACAGGATACCGCCATTGTCGAAGATGGGAAGGGACAGCCACCACTCCAGATTGCGGGCGATGATGCCTTTCATGACACCAAGGGGGAAGGGACGGATGTCGGCGAAGATACAGGCACTCCAGAAACAGCACTGCGCGAAGCGGTAGGTCATGGAGCGACCGAAGCACAAAGCTCCGCCGTCCTCGGCGAACCAGTAGATGAAGTCCTTGGCAAACTGGCAGGCACGCTCCTTGTACTTCTTGCTGTTCTCGGGGTCATCTTTCTCCATGACCTTGGCATAAATCAGGGTGTAGAAGTGGATGGCAAAGGCGATGTAATAGTCCATGCGATTGCCCATGCCGTCGCTGTACCAACCGTCGGCTTTGTAGTACTGGTCAAAGCAATCGATGCCGTGCTGCACAACGGATTCGTCATAGGGCATGCCAACACGCTTGAAGCCCAGATTGATCAGTACGGCGAAGAATTTCCAGTTGTTTTCGCAGGCAGCGGCGTGGTTGGCCTGGCTCAGCCAGTTGTAAAAATTCTGTTTTTGTTCATCGGTCAGGGGGTCCCAAACTATTTCGGGGGCCAGTGCCAAAGCGAGACCAAAAGGGGCGGCCTCCACGAGAGGCTGTTGCGAGTCGGGCATTTCACCCCAGTATTCCGGGTGGTTGGGGTCTGTGCCGTGGATGATGCCCTCGAGGTGCAGGGAATCTAACTTGCTGGTGTTGCCGCCGCCCCACAGGGGGGCAAGACCCCAAAGGATGCGGGCAAAGGCCTCTAACTTGGCGGTTGAGTCGGGGTAAGAGCTGCCGGACCAGCCGCACTTGATGCCGGCCCGACCGGGGGTATAATAATTGGTCAGCGGGTCAATGATTCTGTTCAGACATTGGACAAAGTCCTGTTTGGAGTGAAGCATGGAGAACCCTCCTTACATCGTACTTCTTAAACTATAGATTTTAGATGAAAGAAAGTCAATTGCTCCGATGCCGGCCCGCAATAATTACAATAAAGACCGCAACTTTAACATAGAAAACGCACGACCTGCAATTGGGTCGTGCGTTTAAGGCAATGTTACTTACTTTTGGAACATGGGGGTGGAGAAATAGCGGTCGCCGGAGTCGGGCAGTAGGACGGCGATGGTCTTGCCTGCGTATTCGGGCTGTTTTGCAAGTTCCGTGGCGGCGTATAGGACCGCACCGGAGGAAATACCGCACAGCACACCCTCCTGATGGGCAAGATCACGGCCGGTTTGATAGGCTTGCTCCTCGGTGACGGTGATGACCTTGTCATAGAGTTCGGTGTCCAAAATCTTGGGGATGAAGTTGGCGCCCATACCCTGCAGGCCGTGGGGACCGGCTGCGCCGCCGGACAGCAGGGGGGAGCCGGCAGGCTCTACTGCAACGACCTCAATATCGGGGTTCTGTTCCTTCAAGTAGCGGCCCGTGCCGGTCAGGGTGCCTCCGGTGCCCACGCCGGCCACGAATACGTCCAGCTTGCCGTCGGTGTCTCGCCAAATCTCCGGACCGGTGGTGGTATAGTGGGCGTTGGTGTTGGCGGGGTTGGTGAATTGACCGGGAATGAAGCTGCCGGGATTGGCAGCGGCAAGCTCGTTGGCCTTGTCAATGGAACCCTGCATACCCAGCTCGCCGGGGGTCAGCACAAGTTCGGCGCCGTAGGCCTGCAGCATGGTGCGCCGCTCGGCGCTCATGGTGTCGGGCATAGTCAAAATGACCCGGTAGCCACGGGCGGCTGCCACGCAGGCAAGGCCGATGCCGGTGTTGCCGGAGGTGGGTTCAATGATGATGCTGCCGGGGGAGAGCAGACCACGCTGCTCGGCATCGTTCAGCATAGCCATGCCCACACGGTCCTTGGCGCTGCCACCGGGGTTGAGGAATTCCAGCTTGGCCAGCAGGGTGGCCTTTACATCGTGGGCCGCACCGTAACGGGCCAGCTCCAGCAGGGGAGTGTTGCCGATAAGCTGCTCTACACTGCGGAAAATCTGTTCCATAACAAAGCCTCCTTCGCAATCGTGTCTTTATCATAGCACAGCGGGGGGAAAAATCAATTGCAAAAATTTGAAACAGACGGTAAAATAGACCAAATGACAGAAAGCGGGTGATGGCATGAAGACGGGTCTGGTGCTGGAGGGTGGTGCCTTGCGCACCATTTACTCCAGTGGTGTATGCGACGGTTTGCTGAAGAGTGGAATATCGGCCGACTACGTGGTGGGCGTGTCTGCGGGCATTGCTTACGGAGTCAGCTATGTGTCCGGGCAGTTTGGCCGCAATTTGGAAATTGTCAGCCGCTTTGCAAAAGACCGGCGGTATATGGGGCTTGGCAATCTGCTCAACCCCAAAAACCGCAGTTACTTCGGACTTGACTTCACCTACCGCCAAATCCCGGAAACCTATGTGCCTTTTGATTATGAAACCTTTGCTGCCTTTCCCGGACAGGTGGAGGCGGTGGTAACGGAGCTGGAGAGTGGGAAAGCGCACTATTGCACCGTGCCCCGAGATAAAGAGGGCAGCAGCCTGCTGCTACAGGCCACCTGCGCACTGCCGCTGTTGTTTCCCAGCTACTGCATTGAGGGCGTGGAGTGTGTGGACGGTGGCGTGGCGGACTCCATACCATACTTGCGTGCATTGGAACAGGGATGTGACCGGGTCGTCGTGGTGCTGACCCGCACCCGGGACTATGTAAAAACCGCTGACCGCAGCCTGCCGCTGGTGCTGCGAAAGTACCGCAAATGGCCCGAATTCTGCAAAACAATGGCGAATCGGGCAAAAAGCTATAACGAAAGCCGTGAGAGGCTGTTCGAACTGGAACGGCAGGGCAAGGTGCTGGTCATTGCACCGAAGGATACACGTGGCGTATCACGCACCGAACGCAATGTGAAAAAGCTGCGTCTGCTGTGGGAAGACGGCTATCGGGATGCGATACGGCGCATGGATGAAATACGCAGCTTTCTCAGTCGGTGACGACGTCGGTGTCACAGGTGGGTTGAAGTGCTAACAGCGCCAGGGCGTCACCGGCTACAGTAAGAAAGGCGGCCAGCTGTGCCATCTCCGTTTCCGTGCGACCCTTTGACAGCACACAGGCAAGGATTACTGCCGCTACCACCAAGGTGCGGCTGTCCCGCGGAATATCCATAAAAGCACCCCCCGGTTCAGTTTATGAGCGGGGGGGTTCTTTGGTGCAAAAACGGCGAAAATGCTTGCTTTTTTCGACCGAAAGCGGTAAACTGATTGGGTCAAAGAAACAGGCAGCTTAGGCTTGCGTGTGCTGCACTCTTCGGGGTGCTGAGTGCCGGTGGAACAGGGACTGTCCACCGGACGAATAGCCGTTGGCTTGCAGTGCGCAAACTGGTTCCCACTGCCGCATACCGGAGCACGACCTCCTCTGTGCGGCTCGCCCAACCACGTGGGCTGCCCATGGCACAGAAGGAGGAATTTTTATGAACACACCCACCAAAGAAACCCTGCTCCACCGCAGCTATTGGAAGGCAGCGGTGGCCGACCTATACAGCACCCGCAACCTGGTCTTCGCTGCCCTGATGGTGGCCATGGCCCGGGTGCTTGCGCTGATTCCAAGTATTCCCATTGCCCACACCCGACTCAGCTTCAGCTTCCCCGCCCGTGCTATGTGCGCCCTCGTGTGTGGTCCTGTGGCGGGTATGGTCTACGGGTTTGTAGAGGATATTTTGGGTTTTATTTTGCAGCCTACGGGGGAGTTTTTCTTCGGCTATACGATCTCCACCATGGCGGGTATGCTGGTGTATGCCCTGTGCTTCTACCGCCGCCGGGTGACGGTAGTGCGTATCGTAGCGGCCAACGTAGTGGTCAATATTTTCGTTAATGCCATGCTGGGGGCCCTGTGGACCACGATGCTTCGTGGCGGCGGGTACTTTGGTTGGTTTGTTCCCAGTTTGACCAAAAACCTTATTACCATCATTCCAAAGAGTTTGGTGCTGTATTTCTTCTTCCAGGCCATGCTGCCAATTTTAGGGCGCATCGGCGTGATCGCAAAGGGGAAACATGATTTGATTCGTCCGTGGTAAGCTGACCCGCGGCAAGAAGGAGGCAGTATGCGCAAGTTAGCCATATTCACCGGCGGCTATGCGGCGGCTGTATTTGCGGCTGTGCTGCTGTTTCCGGAGTTGAACCGCTGGGCTGTAGGCGGTGCGTGCGCTGGGGTAGCTGTGCTGCTTGTGCTGTTGAGAAGGCTTCTGCCGGACAAACCCCGTCGCCGTGCCCTGTTGTGCTGTGCGGGACTGGCGCTGGGTATGCTGTGGACGGGCGGCTATGAACGGATGTTTCTTGCTCCGGTTCGGGAGCTGGATGACACCACCATCGTTTTGACGGCCACGGTGATCGATTGGCCTCAAAAAGGGGACTACGATATCAAGGTGCGCACCCGTGCCGACCTGCCGCAGGGCGGGCGTACCGACGTACTTTTGAGCATGGATGCCCTGTATGCCGATCTGCGTCCGGGGGATGTGTTGACCACTGTGGCTCATTGCAGCGTTTCGGACAAGAACGGCTTTGGCCAGCAGGTCGGCTACAATACGGCGAAGGGAATCTTTTTGGCAGCGAAGGCCTATGGCGAGCCGGAGATTATCCGTGCGGAAAGCGTGGATTTATCTACGTTTCCTGCCCGGACCCTGCGTGCGTTGCAGCGGGGGATAGAGGACGTGTTTCCGTACCGGACGCAGACACTGATTCGTGCCATCGTTACCGGAGATCGGGAACAGCTGGAGCCGATCATGGTTTCCGGTTTGAAGCGTACCGGCTTGAGTCACACGGTGGCGGTATCCGGTATGCATCTGGCCTTTTTGGCGGGACTTTTGAACCTGCTGCTGGGCCGGGGCAGAAGGCGCACGGCGATCATGACCATTCCGGTCATCGTTTTGTTCGTGTTCATGATTGGCTGTACGCCATCTGTGGTGCGTGCGGCGGTGATGCTGATCATGCTGCAGATCGCACCCCTGTTGGGTAGGGAGGAAGACACTCCGACCTCGCTGCTACTGGCGCTGTTTCTTTTGTTGGTACAAAATCCCTTTGCGGCGGCGGATATTGGGCTGCAGCTATCCTTCGGGGCGGTGGCGGGCATTGCGCTGTTTACCCAGCGGCTGCAGGATCGCCTTTGTGGGTGGATGATCCCGGAAAAAGGACTAAAAGAAGTGCGGAATCGAGCGTTTCGCACGGTGGCATCTGTTTTAGCTGTAACTCTTAGTGCGCAAGTGTTTACCGTACCGCTGACCGCCTTGTACTTTGATACGGTTTCTTTGATTTCTCCCGTTGCCAACCTGCTGTGTATGTGGGCGGTGAGCGCCCTGTTTGTGCTGGGGGTCATAGGCGGCTTCCTTGGTGTGCTGGTGCCGGCAGCGGCGGGAGTGCTTGGAACGCTGGCTGCGCCGGTGGGGGAGTGCTTTCACTACATCGTTACCACTCTTGCGAAGATTTCGTTTGCGGCGATACCCGCCGGGCCGGAGCTGTATCGGCTGTGGCTGGTGCTTGTCTACCTGTTGATCGTACTTGGGATGCTGCTGCCCGGCAAGAAACGGCTGGGCCTGCCGTGCGCTGTGGCGGTGCTGACTCTGTTGGCGGCGATTTTCTGCACGGTTACCCAGCTTCGAACGGCACCGCTCAAGGTAGATGTGCTGGATGTGGGACAGGGTCAAAGTGTCCTGATGCGTGTAGGAGACAGGTTTGCTTTGGTGGATTGCGGCGGAGACAGCTACCACGACCCGGGAGATATTGCCGCCGACCGGCTGCAGAGCCATGGCAGCGACACGCTGGATTTGCTGGTGATCAGTCACTACCACGACGATCACGCCAATGGTGTGCCAGAGCTTTTGGACAGAATTGATGTGAGATGCATCGTTCTGCCGGATGTGCAGGAGGATTCTGACCTGCGGCAGGAGATTTTGACCCGGGCGGAGCAAGAAGGGGCGAAAATTTTGTTCGTGCGGGAAGATACTGCCATAGAGCTGGGGGAAGCGACAGTGACCGTCTATCCGCCGTTGGGTAAAACGGACGCCAATGAGCTTGGGCTGACGGTGCTGTGCAGTGTTCTGGATTACGATGTGCTGATTACGGGCGATATGGATTCCGGCTGTGAGCGGGATTTGATCGACTATGCCGAGCTGCCGGATGTGGAGCTGATGCTGGCCGGTCATCACGGCTCGAAGTACTCCAACTCCAAACAATTGCTGGAACGGGTGCGGCCTGATGTGACGGTGTTCTCCGTCGGCGCATATAACCGATACGGCCATCCCACGCCGGAGGCCATGGAGCGCTTTGCGGCAGTGGGTGCGGACATTTACAGAACCGATACAATGGGAACGGTTTCCCTCAGTGTCAATCCGATGAAGAAAGGGGCGTGACAGCGTGGCCACGAAACCGAGAGCAGACAGTTCTGCGTATCAAAAGCTGAAACAGGATATTTCCACCGGTACACTTGGTCGACTGTATGTCCTTCATGGCGAAGAAGCTTATTTGCGCAGCTACTATCTTGAGAAAATGAAAGAGCAACTGGTGGGGCAGGGGATGGCGGAGTTTAATCTCCACAACCTGCCCGGCAAGGAGCTGACTCCGGAACAGCTGGAGCAGACGGTGGATGCGCTGCCCATGATGAGTGAGCGCACCATGGTGCTGGTAGAGGATTACGACCTGTTCCGTGCAAGCGAGAGCGACAGGCAGGCTCTGGCGGAGCTGTTTGCGCAGCTTCCCGACTATTGCTGTGTTGTGTTCGTTTACAATACGCTGCCCTACAAGGCCGATGCCCGCACCAAGCTGGCGGCGGCGCTGAAGGAGTACGGCAGTGTGGTAGAGTTTGCCCGGCAGGAGCAGGGCGACCTGATCGATTGGGTCCGCCGCCGTTTCCGGGCACTGGGTAAAGATATTGACACGGAGCAGGCGCAGTATCTGATTTTCCAGTGCGGCGACCTGATGAATGCGCTGATCGGCGAAATTGAGAAGGTGGGTGCTTATGCCCGTGGTCCACGCATTACCCGGCAGGATATCGATGCCGTGGTCACGCCTCAGCTGGATGCCATTGTGTTCAACATGACCGATGCCATCGGTGCGGGCAATTTTGACAGGGCGGCGCAGGTGCTGGGCGAATTGTTTCAGATGCAGGAAAAGGCCATTCCCATCCTTGCTGCGCTGGGCAAGCAGCTGCGGCAGTTGTACTGTGCACGTCTGTGTATGGAGCGGCACGGTACGGCGGGGGATCTGGCGGCCCAGTGGGGGATCAAGTCCTACCCGGCGGAAAAGCTGATGAACAATGCCCGGCGGTTTTCACTGGCGTGGTGCCGCAAGGCGCTGGTGGCCTGCGCAAAAACCGACCTTGCGCTGAAGTCCAGCAGCGGCACGGAACGGGAACTGATGGTTGACTTATTGCTGGAGCTGTCCACCCCGACCAACGGGGTCAAGTGAGGGGGTGGTTCTGTGCTGCGCATTCGTGAGGCCATCGTAGTAGAGGGGCGGTATGATAAAAACACCCTGTCCCAGATTGTGGACACCTTGATTGTGGAAACGGCGGGGTTTGGTATTTTCAAGGATGAGGAGCAGATGGAGCTTTTGCGCCGTTTGGCACAAAAGCGGGGACTGATCGTCTTTACCGACCCGGACGGGGCGGGTTTTATCATCCGTAACCGAATTAAAAGTGCCATCGACAATCGATACCTTAAGCATGCTTACGTACCCGATATCATGGGTAAGGAACGGCGCAAGCTCCACCCGGGCAAGGAGGGAAAGCTTGGCGTGGAGGGGATGAGCCCTGCCGTACTGGAGCAGGCGCTGCGCCACGCCGGGGCTACTGTGCTGGGTGAGGATGAGGGGCCTGCGAGCGACTTTGCACTGACCAAAGCGGACATGATGGCAATGGGCCTTGCAGGTACGGGCGACAGCGGGACTCGTCGTGGAAACTTGCTGGAACGGCTGGGGTTGCCCCGGCATATGTCCGCCAATGCCCTGCTGCAGTACCTGAACACCTGCTGTACCAAAGCGGAACTGGAAACGGCGCTGGCCGGAATGAAGGAATAAAAAAGCTCCGTGTCCAATCGGACACGGAGCTTTAGTTTGCCTTATCAATCACACAGCACGGGTGACCTTACCGGAACGGAGGCATCTGGTGCAGACGTACACATGAGTGGGGGCGCCATTCACGATCGCCTTGACACGCTTCACGTTGGGCTTCCAGGGGCGGTTGGAACGGCGGTGGGAGTGGGACACCTGAATGCCGAACACCATGCCCTTGTCGCAGAATTCACATTTGGCCATTTCGCTTACCTCCTCGTTTAGAAGTACACTCGAATCTCAAATCGGAGTATCGACAAATATAATAGCAGATTGTTTGTCAAAAAGCAAGGGCTTTTTCAAGTTTTTTTCGAAAAGTGGAAAGAAGTACCGGCAGGGGAGGAATGTACTTGCGCCAGGGATGAAAATAGGATATACTGAAACAAATATCGAGCAAAGGAGAAACGTTATGTCACAGGAAGGTAACAGCGTTAAGCTGCAGGAAATCATAGAACAGTTCCATCTTGAGATCCTGCGCAGTGGCGAGAACTACGGCGAGTATGTTCTGCGTACTGCGGACATCAATCGTCCCGGCCTGCCCCTGACCGGCTTTTTTGACCACTTCGATGAGGAACGTCTGCTGGTTATCGGTCTGGTGGAGACTACCTATCTGTCCAAGCTGACCCCGGAGGAGCGTCGGCAGAGCTTTGACCGGCTGCTTGCCTATCCTGTACCCGGCCTGATCATCACCCGGGGCATGGAGCCGTTCCCCGAGTGTATGGAGATGGCGGAGAAGTACGATCGTACCATCCTGCGCACCCACGAGGCGACCTCTATCTTCACCAGCTCCTTGATCGGCAGCCTTCGCCTGCACATGGCGCCACGCCTGACCTGCTCCGGTGTTATGCTGGAGGTATACGGTGAGGGCGTGCTCATTCAGGGTGAGTCCGGTGTCGGTAAGAGCGAGGTAGCCATTGAGCTGATCAAGCGTGGTCACCGCATTATTGCCGATGATGCCGTGGAGATTTACAAGGACAATGCGGGCAATCTTGTGGCTACGGCGCCGGAGCTGATCCGCCACTACATGGAGCTGCGTGGTATCGGCGTTATCGATGTGCGCCGCCTGTTCGGTATGGGTGCCATTAAGGACAGTCAGGAAATTGACTTTGTGGTCAATCTGGAACCCTGGAAAGAGGGTAAAGTTTACGACCGTCTGGGTATGGAGAATAACTATACCGATATTCTGGACACCCCGCTGCCCTCGGTGACCATTCCGGTCAAACCGGGTCGAAATCTGGCCAGTATTCTCGAGGTTGCGGCCATGAATAACCGCAACCGAAAGATGGGTCACAACGCAGCACTGGAGCTGAGCCAGCGTATGGATGAGTATTTCCGTAAGAATGGAATTACCTGAACGCAACACAGAATAATGGGGTGCATCGCACCCCATTATTTTTTTATAAATAGGTATTCTATTTCCGTCTGGAATTTGTTATAATAAACTGTATTGTAATGTGGAGTAGTGTATCTGTAACCACTGCCCGGAAACGAGGAACAAGTATGGATTGCTTTGAACAACTTGAAAATCGGCTTGCGCAGACGTGTCCGCAGCTGGATCTGCGCCGTTTTGAACCCATGTGCAATCACACGTCCTTCCACATTGGCGGACCTGCCCGGCTGATGGCCCTGCCCGCAGACCGGGAGCAGGCAGTCTGCGCTGTGCGTGCGGCAAATGAACTGGGCCTTGCACCCTTTTTCATCGGCAACGGCTCCAATTTGCTGGTGCCGGATGATGGGGTGGAGCGGTTTATCATTAAGACCTCCGGCATGAAAGCCTGCACGGTGGAGGACACGTTGATTACAGCGGAGTGTGGAATCACACTGGCTCGTCTTGCCATACAGGCACGGGATGCGGGATTGACGGGACGGGAGTTTGCCCACGGTATTCCCGGCAGTCTTGGGGGGGCGGTGACCATGAATGCCGGCGCCTATGACGGTGAAATGTCCCAGGTGGTTGTGGGTGTGACCTGTTTGAACGCCGATGGCAGTGTGGAGCAGGTGGATGAGTTTGACTTTGCCTACCGGCACAGTGCTTTTTCCGACGGCACACGCATGGTGCTGGCGGTGCAGATGCGGCTTGCCCACGGTGACCCATCGGCCATTGCAGCCCGCATGGACGAATTGGCCATCCGTCGCCGTGACAAACAGCCGCTGGAATATCCCAGTGCCGGCAGTATGTTCAAGCGCCCGGTTGGTTATTACGCCGCTGCCCTGATCGATCAGTGCGGACTCAAGGGCTTTCGGGTCGGTGGGGCACAGGTGTCGGAAAAGCACGCCGGCTTCGTGGTCAATCGAGGCGGGGCAACCTGCGTCGATGTGCTGGCACTGGTGGAGCAGGTGCGTGAACGGGTACATAGCGAAACCGGTGTTGAGCTTGAGATGGAAGTAAAAGTGTTGGGTTAAGTCCCGCTGCAGGATCATACAAAAGGGTGAGAACGATGGAATTTGTCATTGTGACCGGTATGTCCGGTGCCGGAAAAAGCCATGCAGGTAACTGCATGGAGGACATGGGTTTTTTCTGTGTGGATAACCTTCCCGTGCCCCTGATTGCCAAATTTGCCGAGCTTGGTATGAGCGGAACCAGCGAGTACGAGCGAATGGCGTTGGTTACCGACGTGCGTGCGGGAGCGGCATTTGAGGGCTTATTCCGGGTGCTGGAGGAGTTGGAGCGAATGCGTTGTCCGCTGCGAATCCTCTTTGTGGATGCGGCAGACAGCACGATCATAAAGCGGTACAAGGAAAGCCGCCGCAGCCACCCGCTTGCCGCAGAAAAAGGCGGTTTGGAGGCGGCCATTGCCGCTGAGCGTGAGCTCCTTACACCGCTGCGTCAGCGGGCCGATTGGATCGTGGATACCACGGAACTGCCCAAACCCAAACTGCGTGATACGCTGAACAAGATTTTCAGCGGGGGCGATGGCCGCATGGACGATATGCGGGTGGACGTGACCTCCTTTGGCTTCAAGCACGGTGTTCCTCCGGAGGCAGATCTGGTGTTCGACGTGCGATTTATGGCCAATCCACACTACGATTCGCAGCTGCGCCCATGTACGGGTTTGGACCAGCCGGTGGCTGACTACGTTTTTGCCGATGTCCATGCGCAGACCTTTATGACGCATTTGTTTGATATGCTGAAATTCCTGCTGCCCCGATATAAGGAGGAAGGGAAATCTGCGCTGTTTATCGCCATCGGCTGCACCGGTGGGCGGCACCGTTCGGTAGCTGTGGCTCATCGGGTGGCGGAGTTCGTGGCACAATGTGGCTATTCCACGGCGGAAAACCACAGAGATCTGCTTCGTAACTGAAAAAGAGGTGCACCATGTTTTTTGATTTTACCGACCGACACAGCTGGGAAAACGGACCCAAAGTCGTCGTTATCGGCGGCGGTACCGGCCTTTCCACCCTGCTGCGAGGCCTGAAACGATATACGGCTAATTTGACGGCCATTGTCACGGTATCCGACGACGGTGGTGGTTCCGGTATGTTGCGGCGGGACATCGGTATTCTGCCACCCGGCGACATCCGGCACTGCATGGAGGCGCTGGCCAACGTAGAGCCGGTTATGACAGAGCTGTTGAAATACCGCTTTACCGAGGGTAGCCTGCGGGGCCAGTGCTTTGGCAATTTGCTGCTGGCAGCACTGAACGGCACCACCGGCTCCTTTGAGGAGGCGGTGCGGCAGATGAGCCATGTTTTGGCCATTACCGGACGGGTTTTGCCGGTAACCAGTGCTGACGTGCAGCTGGAGGCTGTGTTTGAAAACGGCAGCAGTGTAGTGGGCGAGTCCAGCATCTTTGCATTCAAAAAGGAACAGGATTGCCGTATTTCCCGTGTGGCACTGATTCCCGAACATCCTGCAGCCTTGCCCGATGCGCTGGAGGCTATCGACCAGGCGGACCTGATCGTTTTGGGCCCCGGTAGTTTGTATACCAGTGTGATTCCCAACCTGTTGGTTGACGGTGTGGTCCAAGCGCTGTGCAGGGCGAAAGCACTGAAAATGTATGTCTGTAACATCATGACCCAGGAGGGGGAAACGGAGGGGTACACCGCCGCCGACCACGTGGAAGCCCTGATGGCCCACGGCGCTCCCGGGATGGTGGATTTGTGCCTTGCCAACAGCCAGGCGGTACCCGGTTGGCTGTTGGATCGGTATTTGCAGGAGGACGCCGTTCCCCTGGTTGTGGACCGTGAGCGCTTTGCGCAGATGGGCATGGAACTTGTGGAGCGGCCTGTGGCCTCTCAGGACAGCAACTTTGCCCGCCACAGTGCCGACCGCCTTGCACGTGAGGTGCTGCGGGTCTACCGGCAGAAATTAGACGAGATGTAATTCAATTACCAAAGAAGACAGGTGAGAGAGTATGTCCTTTGCGGCTGATGTCAAAGCGGAGCTTTGCCGAACCGGCCTGAATCGAAAGTGCTGCGCCCAGGCGGAGGCCTACGGCGTGTTGTTGTTCTGCAATCATTTCAGCACTCAGGTGCGTATTGTGACCGAGAGCGACGCATTTGCGGCCCGTTTGCCTGCCCTGTTCAAAAAGGCGTTTCGCATTGAATTTGACCGCTTGCCCGAGCCGGAGGCTGTGGGAAAGCGGGTGTTCGGCATTGCCGACCCGGAGAAACTGCGCATCATCCGGGATACATACGGAATCGATGCGAAGAATATGCTGGCCCACCACATCAATTTTGCCGTGCTGGAGGAGACTTGCTGCCGCCTTTCCTTCCTGCGGGGGACGTTTTTGGCGGGCGGATCGGTGACCGACCCGGGAAAAGGGTATCATCTGGAGCTGGCTACCTCCCATTTTAACGTCAGTCGGGAGGCGCATGCCCTAATGCAGGAGTGCGGGTTTTCTCCCAAACAGGTCACCCGAAAAGCCAATTACGTCGCCTACTTCAAGCAGAGCGAAGCGATTGAAGATTTTCTCACAGGTGTAGGTGCCCCCATCTCGGCCATGGAGATTATGAATGCCAAGCTGGAAAAAAACTTGCGGGGCAGTGTAAATCGCCGCGTAAACTGCGATGCCGCCAATCTTGACAAGGCGGTGGAGGCGGCCCAAAGCCAGTTGGAAGCAATTCGGGTGCTGGAACAAACCGGAAAGCTGGATGCCTTGCCGGACAAGCTGAAGGAAACCGCACGCCTTCGTATGGAACACCCGGAGGACACCCTTGCCCAGCTTGCGGACCGATGTGATCCCCCTGTGACCAAGTCGGCAATGAACCATCGTCTGCGTAAGCTGGTGGAATTGGGGCACGTGGCAGAATGAGCGTACTTTGTTATATGACCGCAGTGGCGCTCAATGCGGTGCTGGTATTGATGGGGGACACATTGTCGGTGAACCACCAGTTGATTATCCCCATCATGACCCTTGCATTGGTTGGGATCGGCGTGTTGCTGCGGGTAGACAATTTAACTGCGGTCCGGCGCAAGGCATATTGCCGCAGGGCGCTGTGGGTGCTGATGATCTACTACGTTGCAATCCTGTCCGTGCTGTTACTTTTCGGCGGGCTATTCCATGTGGATCGGGGCTGGGGCGGTGCGGTGAATTTGGAGCCCTTTTATACCATTGGCAGATTTTGGCTCCACTACCGCAGGACCGGCAGCCTGACCAGTCTGTTTAATCTGTTGGGCAATGCGGTGATCTTGGCCCCTCTTGGCGTTCTGATGCCGCTGCTGTTTCGCTCCATGCGCCGGGTATGGCTGTTCGTGCCGCTGTTGGCGGTCATTTGTATTGGAGTGGAGTGGCTACAGTGGCGGACCGGACTTGGTATTGCCGACGTGGATGACTCTATCCTGAACTTTGCAGGCGCTGTAGTCAGTTGGAGTGTGACATGCCTGTGTCAGGTGATTTATTTTCATTGCAAAGGAGCAGGAACATGAGTGATATGTCGTTCCGCATGGCAGTTCCCGGCGATGAGGAAGCTATCTTGAGCTTCATTCGTGCTTTGGCTGAGTATGAGCATATGGCCGACGAGGTGGTGGCCACACCGGAGTTGCTGCGTGAATGGATTTTTGAAAAAAATAAGGCGGAAGTGCTGTTTGCTCTGGAACAGGGCAGGGAAGTGGGGTTTGCTCTGTTTTTTCATAACTTTTCCACCTTTTTGGGCCGTGCGGGCATCTACTTGGAGGATCTGTTCGTGCTGCCGGAATATCGGGGCAGAGGCTATGGAAAGGCTCTGCTGAAGCGGCTGGCGGCCATTGCACAGGAACGTGGCTGCGGCCGACTGGAGTGGGCATGTCTGGACTGGAACACGCCGTCCATTGAGTTTTATACCCGGCGCATGGCTGCCGTTCCCATGGAGGATTGGACCATTTACCGCCTGACCGGGGACACCCTGAAGCAGGCGGCAGAGCAATGATTCTAAGAAGAAAAGTTGGGTGAACAATATGGCTTTTGTCCACTTACATTTGCATACGGAATACTCCCTGCTGGACGGTGCCTGCCGCATTTCAAAGCTGGTGGACCGGGTGAAGGAGCTGGGGCAGACAGCCGTGGCCATTACCGACCACGGCGTGATGTTTGGCGCCATCGACTTTTATCGTGCCTGCAAGAAGGCAGGCATCAAACCCATCATTGGTTGTGAGGTCTACGTGGCGCCCCGCACCCGCTTTGATAAGGTGCACGAGCTGGACAGCGAGGCTCGGCATTTGGTGCTGCTGTGCCGCAATGAGCAGGGGTATCGCAATCTGTCCTACATGGTATCCTGCGCTTTTACCGAGGGGTTCTATATCAAACCCCGTGTGGATATGGACATGCTGCGCAAGCACAGCGAAGGTTTGATCGCCTGTTCGGCCTGTCTGGGCGGTGAGATCCCCCGTCGCCTGCTGGCCAACGATTACGAGGGGGCAAAGGCTCATGCGCTGGAGATGCGTGACATCTTTGGCGAGGATGGGTACTATTTGGAGCTGCAGGATCACAACATTCCCTCCCAGCGGCAGGTGAATGCGGGTATTATCCGCCTGCATGAGGAGACGGGTATTCCCATCATTGCCACCAACGACGCCCACTATCTGACCCGTGAGGATGCGGAAACCCAGGATATTCTCATGTGCATCCAGATGGGCAAGACGCTGGACGATCCCGGCCGTATGAAGTTTGAGACCGAGGAGTTTTACATCAAGAGCGAGCAGGAGATGCTGGCTCTGTTCCCCCAGTATCCCGAAGCCATCGAGAACACCGCCAAGATTGCCCAGCTGTGCAATCTGGACTTTGAGTTCGGTCACTATCATCTGCCGGAATTCAAGCTGCCCGAGGGCTGGGACGATGCTACAGCCTACTTCCACCATTTGTGCCGAAAGGGGTTTGAATGGCGCTACCCCAATGGCACGGAGGAAAACCGCAAGCAGCTGGAGTACGAGATGGGCATCATTGAACAGATGGGGTTTGTGGACTACTTCCTCATCGTGTCCGACTTCATCGGCTACGCAAAGAGCCACGGCATCCCCGTGGGTCCCGGCCGCGGTTCCGCTGCCGGTTCCATGGTATCCTACTGTCTGAACATC
Source organism: Lawsonibacter sp. (assembly GCA_045601985.1). Taxonomy (GTDB): domain Bacteria; phylum Bacillota; class Clostridia; order Oscillospirales; family Oscillospiraceae; genus Lawsonibacter. The sequence goes on from JAZSAQ010000101.1 coordinate 142,090, forward strand.
ACCGATATCGACCCGCTGAAGTACACCCTGTACTTTGAACGGTTCCTGAATCCCGAGCGTGTTACCATGCCCGATATTGATATCGATTTCTGTATCCGCCGCCGACAGGATGTGATCGATTACGTGTCCCGCAAATACGGGGAGGACCACGTGGCGCAGATTGTCACCTTTGGTACCCTGAAGGCAAAAGCTGCCATCCGTGATGTGGGGCGTGTGCTGAATCTGCCCTATGCCGAGGTGGATAACATTGCAAAGCAGGTGCCCTTTGCTCTTGATATGACCCTTGGGAAAGCGTTGGAGCTGTCCAAACCGCTGAAGGATCTGTATGACGAGAGTGAAACGGTTCGTAAGCTGGTGGACACCGCCCAAAAGCTGGAGGGTATGCCCCGCAACTCCTCCACCCATGCCGCCGGCGTGGTCATAACCAAGCGGCCGGTGTATGAGTACGTCCCCCTGGCTACCAACGACGATCTGGCGGTCACGCAGTATACTATGGTCACGCTGGAGGAACTTGGCCTTCTGAAAATGGACTTTTTGGGTCTTCGTAACCTGACCATTCTGGATGACGCCGTGGAGATGGTGCGCCGGGAGCAATCGGATTTCTCACTGTCCCAAATCCCGGACAACGACCCGGAGGTCTATAAGATGCTGTGTGAGGGCCGCACCAGCGGTGTGTTTCAGATGGAATCTGCGGGCATGACCGGCGTGTGTGTGGGTCTGAAGCCCAAGAGCATCGAGGATATCACCGCTATCATTGCCCTGTACCGTCCTGGCCCCATGGACTCCATCCCTCGCTTCATTGCCTGCGCCCAGGATCCCAAGCTGGTGCGGTATAAGCATCCGCTGTTGGAGCCGATTTTGTCCGTTACTTACGGATGTATCGTTTATCAGGAGCAGGTCATCGAGATTTTCCGCCGGCTGGCAGGATACTCCCTTGGACAGGCCGACATGGTGCGCCGGGCCATGTCCAAGAAGAAGGAGAAGGATATCATCCGGGAGAGAGAGTCCTTTCTGCACGGCGACCCGGAACGAGGCATTACCGGCTGCGTGGCCCACGGGATTCCCGAGGAGGTTGCCCAGTCTATCTATGACGAGATCCTCGACTTTGCAAGCTATGCTTTTAACAAGGCGCACGCCGTATCCTATGCGGTGGTGGCCTATCAAACGGCGTGGTTCAAGTGCCATTATCCCCGTCAGTATATGGCGGCCCTGCTGACCTCCGTGCTGGACGATCAGGACAAGGTGGCGGAATATATCGGCGAGTGTAAGAATTGCGGCATTGCGCTGCTGCCGCCGGACGTGAACGAGTCGGGTACCACATTCACCGTGTCCGGTGAAAACCTGCGCTTTGGCCTTGCGGCGGTCAAGGGTGTGGGTGTGGGTGCTGTAGACGCTCTGCTGGCAGAGCGTGTACAGAATGGCCCCTTTACAGACTTTGTGGATTTCTGCGAGCGGATGTTCGTGGAACTGAACCGCCGGGTGGTGGAGAGTCTGATCCGCTGCGGCGCCTTTGACAGTATGGGCTACAAGCGATCTCAGCTACTGGCGGTGTTCGGTCAGGTGCTGGACGGCATTGCGGCTGCCCGCAAGCGCAATCTTGAGGGACAGATGGATCTGTTCGGTATGGCGGCAGCGGAGGAGGATGCGGCTCCTGTAACCTTGCAGTTGCCGGATTTGCCGGAGTTTTCGCCCCAGGAGCTGATGGCCATGGAGAAGGAAACCACCGGCCTGTATCTCAGTGGTCATCCCATGGACGCCTACCGGCAGGCAGCTCGCCGCCGTGGAGCGGTGTCCGTCGGTTCCATACTGGCAGACTTCAAGCGGGAGGAGGGGCCTGCTACTTACCGGGACGAGCAGAGGGTGACCGTGGCAGGTATCATTTCCCGCTACAAGACAAAGACCACCCGAAACAATTCCCTCATGGCCTATGTGACATTGGAGGACGACTCCGGAGCCATGGAACTGCTGGTTTTCTCCCGAACTCTGGGCGAGAGCGGCAACTATATCCGGGAGAACAGTCCTGTTATCGTTACGGGAAAAATCTCCGTCCGGGACGAAAAAGAGCCGCAGATCATGTGCGATACACTGCGGCCCATCGGGGATCTGGATCAGGAGGTAGAACAGGCTAAACCCGTTCGGGGTCAAGGGAAACCTGCCGGGAACAAGCTGTACCTGAAGCTACCTGACCGGGAGGATCCCCGTATGCGGAAAATCAAGCTGGTGCTGTCCATGTTCCCGGGAGAGGGACAGGCCATCCTGTACTTTGAGGATACCGGAACACGGATCGGCACGCCCTGCGTGATCCTGCCGTCGTTGGTGGCGGAGATGCAGGAAATACTGGGCGCGGAAAATGTGGTAGTTAAGTAAAAAAAGCACCCCTGTCCCACGGACAGGGGTGCTTTTTGTGTTTAATCGTCCTGAAAGTCGGACAGCAGAGCGTTGACCACGCCGTTGTAGACCTGTTCGGGATGGTCGTTGAACTGCTGGGTCAGGTGGTGGGCCTGGGTGTGGGAGGGAGTGAGCAGCTCCAGCTTCAGCAGGGTGCCGGCGTCGTCGTTGAGCTGAAGAGATACGGTGTAGGTACCATCCTCGCGCTCGGTCACATGGCTTTGTACCTGGGCGTCACGGCGTAGCTTGGCGTTGAGGACAGACAGATTCTTGTCGCAGCGTCGACGGACGGAGAAGGGCAGGCTGCTTTCACAGATATAGCTGTTGTGCCGCCCTTTTTCCGTGATGGCGTAGCGGTTGTGTTCCAAAGTCAAATGTTCGGTTTCAACCAGATGGACTGCCGCCTGCTGGAAATTAAAGTAGTTGACACCTTCGTCGCACAGGCAAAGCTCCAGCAGCTGGTCGGGAGCAATGGGGGCGGCAACACGGTTCATGATATAAAGAACTAAAAACTTCAGGTCCAAATCGCTTTGGATGTAGCCGGGATTGGTCATGATAGGCCTCCTAGTACAGGGTTATGCACATTATAAGCCAAAACAACGTAATTAACAAGGGGATGCAATAAAAAAACCCGCCCAAAACCTTTGGGCGGGTGAAAAAGGTTCAGCGGCAGCCGGTGAGATAGCTGTCACTGCAGGAGCAGCTGGTGTTGGGCGGGAAAAACTCATCCACGGGGAAGCTGACCTGACGGAAGATTTCGCAGGGGTCGTCACAGCCGCAGCCGTCGTCGCCGCAGGCGCACTCCTTATCGGGCATGCAGTAGTCGTAGGCGGGCATCAGCAGCTGGGTGTCCCGCTCCAGCCGGACGATGGAGAATTGGCCGAGAGAAACATACATCCGCCGGCCGTCGGTGTCGAAGACCAGCCCTTCGCCAAACAGCGTGCTGACACAGGCGGGGATGTCAGTGGGAATGCAGTCGCAGGGACGGCAGTTGCAGGCCTCGGTGACCTTCATGTTCAGCACGATGGGGTCGACAGCCTCCACCACAGCGGTGGGCAGCTGACAGCGACAGGCGACGGTGCAATCCTGAGGACCACAGTTGGCGGAGGAGAAGACCTTGGCGCCCCCCTCGCTGCCAAAGAGGATGACCCGCTTGTCAAATACCGCCAAACCGCTGATTTCCACCGGACGGGCTGCTCCCACAAAAGCGCAGGCGGTCACACGGTAGAAAAACCGGGCATCCACGGTATAGAATCCGCGGTTGAACCCTACCGGTTCCACGTCAATGTATGTGTAAAGCAGCTCCGTCCTGCCGGGTTTGACGGACATGGCCTGGGAAAGAACTTCCTGGGATGTGACAGTAGGGTAGACCCGCAAGTCCTCAATGCAGTCCTTGTCACGGCAGGAGTCAAAGATCTTCTTGGTGTGTATGCACACGGCTTCCCGGACGTTGGCGTCTTCGGTCACGGGGCCGGGCATGACCTTTTCAGGCATAAAACATACCTCCCGATTTTGTTTGGGTCGGATACCCTCTGCTCAAGAATGGCGTGATGGTATCGCTTCCAAATCATTCTATGACGGGAGGGGATTTTGGTGTGCGAAAGGGCGGAAGATTGTTTGGGAAAAGCTGTGCAAAAGCGAGAAATAGCATTGAGTATTTTATTTATATGTGTTATAATAACTTGTTAGTGTATACACTTAAAGTGGATGTACCAATACAGAGGTGTTGTATATGAAAATAGTTGTTATGTGCGGCGGGCTGAGTCCTGAGCGGAACGTATCCCTTTCCTCCGGTTCCATGGTGTGCAAGGCGCTGCGTGAGCGGGGCCACAGCGTGGCGCTGGTGGACCTGTTTTTCGGCATGGAGGGCCGTGGGGTAACCCAACCGGCCCAGCTGTTTGATGCCCCCATTCCTGAGCAGTATAAGAAAGTATCCACCCAGGCTCCTGACCTTGCCGAGGTAACGAAGTCCCGTCAGGATCGTTCTGCCAGCCAGTTCGGCCCCGGCGTGCTGGAGGTGTGCGCCATGGCTGATGTGGTCTTCCTGGCCCTGCACGGCGTGTGCGGTGAGGATGGGCGTGTGCAGGCGGCGCTGGATCTGCTGGGCATCCCTTACACCGGATCCGGCTACCTGTCCAGCGCATTGGCGCTTGATAAAGATATGACCAAGCGCTTGGTGCTGGATCACCCCGACGTAACCACCCCCAAGTGGGAAACTGTGGATTGCACCACAGAAGAGTTGGAGGCTATCGCTGACCGTACCCGGCTGCCTGTGGTGGTCAAGCCGCTGGACAGCGGCTCGTCCATCGGTGTGTACATTGCCAACACCAAGGAGGAATTGCTGACTGCCCTGCAGGAAAGCCGCCGGTTGGGCGGCCGCACCGTGCTGGAGCAGTTTGTCAAGGGGCGTGAGTTCTCCATCGCCGTTTTGGAAGGGGAGGCGCTGCCCGCCATCGAGATCATTCCCAAGGCCGGTTTCTATGACTACGCCAACAAGTATCAGGCCGGTGCTACGGAGGAGGTTTGTCCTGCCGATATTCCTGCCGAATGGCAGGAGCGCATGGCGGCCTCGGCCAAGGCGGTGTTCAGCACCCTCGGCCTTGCGGTATACTCTCGTGCGGATTACATCGTGACTCCGGACGGGACGGCCTATTTCCTTGAAATCAATACCCTGCCCGGTATGACCCCCACCAGCCTTGTGCCTCAGGAGGCAGCTGCTGTGGGCATTGGCTACGGCGAACTGTGCGAGCGGATCATCCATGCCTCGCTGGACGCCCGAAAGAAAGGACTTTGATATGGAAACTTTAACGCTTCGTGATCTGCTACAGGCGGTAAACGGCACCCTGCTTGGTACCTTTGACAATTTGGATGCCACCGTGGACAGCCTGGATACCGACAGTCGGAACATCCATCCCGGTTCGGTCTTTCTGCCGCTGAGCGGCGAGCGATTTGACGGTCACGCCTACATCAACTCCGCCCTTGAGGCCGGTGCTGCCGGTTGCTTTACCGCCCGGGAACGGGACAGCTATCTGCCCGATAAGTTCTACATCAAAGTGGCAAATACCCAGCGCGCCCTGCGTGATTTGGCGGCGTGGTATCTGGCTCGCTTTGACATTCCTGTCATCGGCGTGACCGGCAGTGTGGGCATGACCACCACGAAGGATATGCTGGCGGCGGTGCTGGGCATGAAGTACCGTGTGTTGAAAACCGAGGGCAACTTCAATAACAAGGTGGGTCTGCCCCTGACCATCCTGCGTCTTGACAGCAGCCACGAGATCTGTGTGCTGGAGATGGGCATGAGCATGGCGGGTGAGATCGCCTACCTCAGCGACATTGCAAAGCCTGATGTGGCGGTCATCACCAATGTGGGTGATGCCCATATCGAGAATCTTGGCAGCAGGGAAGGAATTCTCAAGGCCAAGTGCGAGATTTTTACCGGGTTGAAGCCGGATGGCGTGGCGGTGCTTAACGGCGATGACGAGCTGCTGAACACCATCGTCATCGGTCAGAATACGGTCCGCTGTGGCCTGAGTGAGCTGTGTCAGTGGAAGGCCGGCCGCCCTGAGCAGGCAGACGGAGGCCGCACCTTGTGTACGGCACAGACTCCCGTTGGACAACTGGAGCTGGACATCCCCGCCATGGGTGCGCATATGATTTATCCGTCCCTGATGGCGGCGGCTGTGGGCGCACGATTCGGCCTGACCCGTGAGGAGATTCTGGAAGGCATCCTGCGCTTTAAGCCTACCAAGATGCGCATGGATGTTGTCCGCCGTGGGCAGGGGCTCACCATCCTGAACGATACCTACAATGCCAATCCCCAGTCCATGCGTGCCGCTATCGGGATTTTGGCCGAGAGCAGAAGCGAATTCAAGCTGGCTGTGCTGGGCGATATGTTTGAGTTGGGCGGTCTTGCGCCCATTCTTCACCGTGAGGTGGGCGAATACCTTGGCAGGGCCGGCATTGATTGCCTTGTGGCAGTGGGCGAGCTGGCCGAGCATATTGCCGATGCTGCCCGTACCGCCGGAGTGGCCAATGTGATCCATTGCCCGGACAAGGAAACGGCGAAACCCATTCTGGCGGAAAAGATCCGTGCCAATGCCACCGTGCTGGTTAAGGCATCCCGTGGCATGGCCATGGAACAGCTTGTGGACTATCTCAAGCAGATTACCACCGAGGAATAACACGCTGCCTTCGGGCAGACGGAGAGAACTATGATTGAAATTTCGGTTTCCGGCCTTGTGAAGGAATTTGAGGTCGGCAGTAGAATACTGCATGGGCTGACCTTTCAGGTGGATAGCGGAGAGCGGGGAGGGCTGCTGGGCAAAAACGGCAGCGGAAAGACCACGCTGTTCCGCATCCTTACCGGTGAGGTGGATTGGGATGAGGGTGAGGTCATGATCGCCCCCGGCCGCAGACTGGGCCTGATTTCCCAGATTCCGGTCTATCCCGCAGGCTATACGGTGGAGGATGTGCTGGACACCGCCTTTGCCCGCCTGCGACAGATGGAGAGGGAGATGGAGGACCTTGCTATGCAGATGAGCGAGGACTCCGACCCGGCTTTGTTGCGCCGGTATGACAGTCTGACTGCGGCCTTTGAGGCCGGAGGCGGCTACGATGCCCAGACACAAAAGAATAAAGTTTGCAACGGTTTGTCCATTCCTCAGACCATGCGGGAGCAGTTGTTTGACGATCTGTCCGGCGGTGAAAAGACCAGGGTAAACCTTGCCCGCCTGATTTTGGAGGACACCGACGTTCTCCTGCTGGACGAGCCCACCAACCACCTTGATCTGCATGCGGTGGAGTGGTTGGAGGAGTATCTGTCCCGTTTCAAGGGTACGGTGCTTGCCATTTCCCATGACCGCTATTTCCTCGATCGGGTGGTCAACCGGGTTATCGAAATTCAGGATGGTAAGGCGGAGTTTTACGAGGGCAACTATACCTTCTACGCCGTGGAAAAAGAGCGGCGGTACGAGGAAAAGCTGCGCCAATATGAAAAAGAACAGGCTAAGATCCAGCAGCTGGAGAAGTCTGCCGAGCAGCTGCGTGTGTGGGCCTATTCCGGTATGGACAAGACCTTCCGTCGTGCCAAGTCCATGGAAAAGCGCATTGAGCGCATGCGAACCATGGACAAACCCACGAAAGACCGCGAGCTGGAGATTGGCTTTGGTCAGCGGGAGTTCCACGGGGACGAAGTGCTGACCGCCAAGGGACTTTCCAAGGGGTTTGGCGAGAAGAAGCTGTTTCACGACCTTGACCTTGAAATTGTTGGGGGAGAGCGTATCGGCCTGATTGGCGACAACGGTACGGGCAAATCCACCCTTATTAAGCTGATCACTGGGGAAGAACCGCCCGACAGCGGCAAGCTGCGCATGGGTCCCACGGTAAAAATCGGCTACTTGCCACAGGTGGTGTCCTTTGACCACCCGGAGCGCACCCTTGTGGATACCATGATTTACGATCAGGACTGCACGGCACAGACTGCACGCAACCGCCTTGCGGCCTTTAACTTCCGTGGAGAGGACGTGTTCAAGCAGGTGTCCGTCCTGTCCGGCGGCGAGCGCAGTCGTCTGCGGCTGTGCATGCTGATGGACGAAAAAATCAACTTCCTCATCCTGGACGAGCCGACCAACCACCTTGATATTGCCAGCCGTGAGTGGATCGAGGAGGCGGTGGAGGATTATGAAGGCGTGCTGCTGTTCGTGTCCCACGACCGCTACTTCATTGATCGCTTTGCCACCCGAATCTGGGAGTTGGAGGATGGTGTTATCACTGACTTCCGGGGCGACTATCGCCAGTATCTGGCGGCAAAAGCCAAACGGGTGCAGGCGGCAGAGCCTGCCGTTCCCGAGCAGAAGGAGAAGAAGGCGGACAGGCCCAGGCGTCCCGGTGGCACGAAGAATCTGGAAAAGGAAGTAGCTGCCGCCGAGCGTGCCGTTGCCAAAGCTGAGGAGCAGATGTTTGAGTTGACCGAGCAGATCGAACAGTCCGCCAGTGACTACCTCAAACTGCAGGAACTGTACGAGCAGCGGGAGACGCTGGAGGAGGAAATCCTCAGGCTGTACGGCAACTGGGAGCGGCTCAGTGCCGAGCTGGAGGAGGCCAAAGGGTGAAAAAGCTTTGGAAAAACCGATGGCTGCGGGCGCTGTGTATTTTGGCTCTTGCCGGTGCGCTGTGCTACACGGCGCTGCTTGGCGTGGTGCTTTCCGGTGAGTGTGACCGAATTGAGGGACAGCCTGAAACCATGATCGTGCTCGGCTGTCAGGTCCACCCGTGGGGACCGTCCATTCTGCTGCGGGACCGATTGGATACGGCGCTTTCGTATCTTGCCGATCACCCGGAGGTGACGGTGATTGTGTCCGGCGGCAAGGGCGATGACGAGCATGACAGCGAGGCTGCCGTCATGCGGGACTATTTAGTCGATGCCGGTATTCCGGAAGAGCGGATTTTGGTAGAGGATGTGTCCCGTAATACCTACCAAAATATGCTTTACAGTGCACAAATGATGCAGGAACAGGGGCTTGACCCGGAGAACGGCGTGCTGGTGGTGTCCAACGGATTCCACCTGGCCCGGGCGAAAATGCTGTGGGACAGAGTGACGGGGCAGGGTGAGGACCTTTCGGTGCTTGCCGCACCCAGTACCCATGCGCCGTCCCGACTGTGGATGTACATTCGGGAACCGCTGGCGCTCGTGAAATCGTTTGTTATGGACAAATAAGAGGAAGGAGGTCCGCCATGCTGGTCAAGCTGCAGGAAGTGGAAGCAAAATACAGCCAGATCGAAGCACGGCTGGCCGCCAATGAGACCTATGCAGACCCGGAGCTGGTGGCTCAACTGAACCGGGAACAGGCTGAATTGCAGCCGATTGTTGAAGCGTATCGTGCCCTGTGCCGTGCCAAGGACAATGAGCGGCAGGCGCAGGAGCTGATGGGCGACCCGGAGATGAAGGAATTGGCTCAGGAGGAGTTCCGACAGGCCAAACAGGAGCAGGAACGGCTGGAACAGGAACTGCAGCTGTTGCTACTGCCCCGTGACCCGGATGACCACCGCAACGTGGTGGTGGAGATTCGTGCCGGCGTAGGCGGGGAGGAGGCGGCCTTGTTCGCCCACTCTCTGTATCGTATGTATTCCATGTTTGCCGAGCGACAGGGTTGGCGCACCGAAATTGCCAGCGTCAACGAAACAGAACTGGGCGGCATCAAGGAAATATCCTTCACCATCGAGGGGCAGGACGTATTCTCCCGCCTAAAGTTTGAAAGCGGAGTTCATCGGGTCCAGCGTGTGCCGGAAACCGAGTCCGGAGGTCGGGTGCACACTTCCACCGTAACGGTGGCGGTGCTGCCTCAGCGGGAAATTGTCGACGTGAAGCTGGATCCCGCCGACGTGGAGATGCAGGTGTTCCGCTCCTCCGGTGCAGGTGGGCAGCACGTGAACAAGACGTCTTCCGCTGTGCGCCTGATCCACAAACCCACCGGTATGGTGGTGGAGTGTCAGCAGGAGCGCAGCCAGTTCCAAAACCGGGACAAAGCCATGCGGATCCTGGCGTCCCGGCTCTACGAGCAGGAACAGGAGCGCATGGACAGCGCCTTCAGCGCCCAGCGGCGCAGTCAGATCGGAAACGGTATGCGTAACGAGCGCATCCGGACTTACAATTTCCCGCAGGGGCGGCTGACCGACCATCGCATCGGACTGACCCTGTACCAGCTGGATAACGTGATGGACGGTGATCTGGAGGAGGTCATCAATGCCTTGGTGACTGCAGATCAGGCCGAACGGCTGAAAGAGAATAACAGGTAATTGGAGTGATTGGAAATGGATATGTTTATTCACTATACCGCCCTGCCTGAGGGAATGACGCTGGGTGAGGTGGTGGAAGGCCTGAACCATGCCATGGACGACGGCGGCGTGGTTAACGACGTGGTTACCACAGAAAAGGGTGGCCGAATCGATATGGACCTGGAGGAGGATTTTCACAATCCCAAGCTGGCGCAGGGTGCCGTGAAAAGCTTTGTGATGCGTGTGGGTTTCCCGCAGGACACCATCATCGAACTGGGAGGCATGAAAATCAATGCCTACTTCTGAGAAGCCTCGCTTCGCCAATGTGATTTTTGACCTGGACGGCACGCTGCTGGACACCCTTGCCGACCTTGCCGATTCCTGTAATCACATCTGTGCAAACCATGGCTGGCCCACCCATGACTACTCTGCCTATTGCTATTTTATCGGCAACGGAGCGGCAAAACTGGTGGAGCGGGCCATTCCGGAGTCTGTTCGTGGAACGGAACTGGGACAGCAGGCTCTGCAAGAGTTTTTGGCCTATTATGAGCAGCACAAAGCGGATAAGACCTGTCCCTATGCGGGTATGCCGGAGGTCGTGGAGGCCCTGAAACGGGGCGGGGTAAGGGTGGCCGTGCTGACCAATAAGCCCGATGTCGCCGCAGGTCCCGTGATGGAGCAGTATTACCCCGGCGTGTTCCGGTTGGTGCAGGGCGGTCTGCCCGGCGTACCGCTGAAGCCGGATCCGGCACCGGTGTACCGGCTGCTGAAGCGCATGGACGCAGATAAAGGTAACACGCTGTTCGTGGGCGACAGCAACGTGGATATTCAGACCGCCAAAAACAGCGGCCTTGCCGGCTGTGGCGTGCTGTGGGGCTTCCGCAGCAGACAGGAACTGGAAGGTGAGGGGGCGGACTATATTGCCGCTCACCCTGAAGATTTGTTGCATATTATTTTGGGTACATAATTGGAGTTTGATTGTGAAGACTAAACTTTTAACACAATCGAATATAGAAGAAGCGGCCCGCATCCTGCGGGAGGGCGGTCTTGTGGGCATTCCAACCGAAACGGTGTACGGCCTGGGTGCCAACGCTATGGACGACACGGCGGTGGCGAATATCTTTCTTGCCAAGGGTCGGCCACAGGACAATCCGCTGATTGTGCACATTCCGCAGGCGTCCTGGTTGGAGCGCTACTGCAGCAACATCCCAGCGGCGGCGTGGCAGCTGGCTGAGCGGTTTTGGCCCGGTCCCATGACCATGGTGCTGCCCCGCAGTGAGCTGGTTTCCGACCGTGTGACCGCAGGACTTGACACTGTGGGCATCCGATGTCCGGGCCATGCGCTGTGCCGGGAGATCATTCGCCTTGCCGACGTGCCGGTGGCGGCACCTTCGGGCAACACCTCCGGACGGCCCAGTCCTACCACGGCGGCTCACATGCAGGAGGATATGGATGGCAAAATCGATGCCATTGTGGACGGTGGCCCCTGTGGTGTGGGCGTGGAGTCCACCATCATTGACCTGACCTGTACGCCCCCGCGTCTTCTGCGTCCCGGCGGCATCACGCTGGAGCAGCTGACCGAGGTGTTGGGCGAGGTGGAGATCGACCCTGCGGTTCGCCGGCAGATGCGGGCGGGGGAGAAACCAAAGGCCCCCGGCATGGCGTACCGTCACTACGCACCCCGTGCGCCGGTGACAGTGGTTGCCGGTGATGCGGACGTCACGGCAGACTACATTCTGCACCATGCCAAACCGGGTGATGGTGTGATCTGCTTTGACGAGTACTCCGACCAGTTCCTCGGCTGTCATGTAATCGCAGTGGGAACGTTTGATGATAAGCAGGAGCAGGCACGGCATCTGTTTGATGCCCTGCGTGCCTTTGATCATACCGAAGTGTCTGCTATTTGGGCCCAGTGCCCCGACAGTGACGGCATCGGTCTTGCGGTCGTCAATCGGCTGAGCAAGGCCGCAGGGTTTCATATAATTGAGGTGGAGCCATGATCATTATTGGGATTACCGGCCCCACCGGAGCCGGAAAGACCACCGCTCTGCACGAATTAGAAAAGCTGGGTGGCGCCGTGATCGACTGCGATGCGGTTTACCACAAGCTGTTAAAAGACGATACCGAATTGCATCAGGCGCTGTGCAGCCGCTTCGGCGACATTAAGGCACCCGATGGCGGTATCGACCGCAAGGCGCTGGGACGGGTGGTTTTTGGCGATGCCAAGGCCCTTGCGGACCTGGATGCCATTGTGAAGCCCTTTGTTACCGCTGCGGTGGAGAAGGCGCTTGCTGTGGCGAAGGAGCAGGGGAAGAAGGTCGCAGCCGTTGATGGCATAACCATAATCGAAAGCGGTCTTGCTGCCCGATGCGATACTACCGTTGCGGTGCTTGCCCCGGTGGAGGATCGGGTGCACCGCATCTGTATCCGGGAGGGAATCGGCGAGGAATATGCCCGTGCCCGCATAGCGGCCCAAAAGGACGACGCTTTTTTCAGGGCGAACTGTGAGTATGTCCTGCTCAATGACTGTGCAGTTCCGGAGCAGTTTGCCCAACGGGCCAAAGAACGATTTGAACGAATTCTGACTCAATACAAACAGGAGGAATAAAAACAATGGCAGACAAGGAAAAGACACATGGCGAGCTGCTGCGTGAGTCCCTGATTTACAAACGAAAGAACGGCTACGACCGCCTGCATGAGGGCGACCTGCAGGCAATGGAGGATTACTGCGCCGGGTACAAGCATTTTTTGAACATGGGAAAGACCGAACGTGAGTGCGTGGATCACACGGTGGCTATGGCGGAGGCGGCAGACTTCAGACCCTATGAGCGTGGCATGGCCCTGAAACCCGGCGACCGGGTGTACCGGGTCAACCGTGGCAAGGCGGTCATGCTGGCTGTCATCGGCAAGGATAGTCTGGACTGCGGTGTGAATATTGCTGCTGCTCACATTGATTCCCCCCGTCTTGATTTGAAGCAGAACCCCCTGTACGAGGCGGATGAGCTTGGTTACTTCAAGACCCACTATTACGGCGGCGTGCGCAAGTACCAGTGGCTGGCCGTTCCTCTGGAGCTGCGGGGCGCTGTTGCTCTGCGTGACGGCAGCGTGGTCCGGGTGCGCATTGGCGGTGAGGGCGAGCCCCGCTTCGTCATCAACGACCTGCTGCCCCATCTGGGTGCCGAGCAGGCCAAGCGTGTTATGGCAGAGGCTGTTCCCGGCGAAAACCTGAACATTCTGGTGGGCAGCCGCCCTCTGGCCGACGACGAGGGTTCGGACCGGGTAAAAATTGCGGTACTGGAACTGCTCCACGAGAAGTACGGCATCGTAGAGGAGGACTTTATCTCCGCCGAGCTGTCTGCTGTGCCCGCATTCAATGCTACGGACATCGGTTTTGATTGCTCTTTGATCGGCGCCTACGGGCATGATGATCGTGTGTGCGCCTACGCCAGCCTTGCTGCGCTGATGGAACTGGACGTCCCCCAGCGTACCGCCATTTGTATGCTGGCGGATAAGGAAGAAATCGGTTCTGAGGGTGTCAGCGGTATGCAGTCCTCTGCGTTTGATACCTTTATGGAGGATCTGTGCGCCGGTCAGGGCGTGTCCCTGAACGCCTGCTACGAAAAGTCCTTCTGCCTGTCCGCTGACGTGACGGCGGCTTACGACCCCAATTATGCCGAGGTGTATGAGAAGCGTAACAGCGCCTTTGTCAACTACGGCATGGGCCTGTGCAAGTATACCGGTGCCCGTGGCAAATCCGGTGCCTCCGACGCCTCTGCTGAGGTGGTGGCCTATGTCCGCCGGGTGCTGGATGAGGCGGATGTGGTCTGGCAGATGGCGGAGCTGGGCAAGGTGGATGCCGGTGGCGGCGGTACCGTGGCCTGCTACATGGCCAACCGCAACATCGACACCATTGATGCCGGCGTGCCTGTGCTGTCCATGCACGCACCGTTTGAAACGGTTGGCAAGCTGGACTGCTATATGACCTACCGTGGTATGCGTGCCATCTTTGACGCAAAATGATGTGGAAAAACAGCGGCTGACAACAGATCGGCCGCTGTTTTTGCATAAAAAAAGACCTGCCGCACACAATAGCAAAAATGTGCGGAGGTGCCAAATGGACGATACAACGAAAGAGCAGGGACTCCTTTCCAAGGAACAGACAGTGAACCCCATTATTGAACTTGGCTCGGCTCTGATCGACAGTGAGAAGGGAAGAGTCCATGTTCTTACTGTGGTGGGGCAGGTGGAGGGGCATCAAATGCTGCCTCCGGACAGCAAAAGCACAAAATATGAGCACGTTATGCCTCTGCTTGCCATGGTGGAGGAGAGTGACGAGGTGGACGGTCTGCTGGTGCTGCTGAACACGGTGGGTGGTGACATTGAAGCCGGCCTTGCCATTGCAGAGCTGATTGCGGGCATGTCAAAGCCGACCGTTTCCCTGGTGCTGGGCGGAGGCCACTCCATCGGAGTACCGCTGGCGGTTTCGGCCAAGCGGTCGTTTATTGCGCCTTCTGCAGCTATGACCATCCACCCGGTGCGAATGAACGGCCTGATCATCGGTGTGCCCCAGACATTTTATTATTTTGAACGGATTCAGGAGCGTATCATTCAATTCGTCACAGCTAACAGCAGTGTCAAGCGGGAGGACTTCACACGGCTGATGCTGCAAACGGGGCAGCTTGCGGCGGATGTGGGCAGTGTCATCTACGGGGAGGAAGCGGTGCAATTGGGACTTGTTGACCGGATCGGAGGTCTGGCCGATGCACTTGGCTGCCTGCATGAGATGATCGACGCAGAGAAGAACAAGCAAAACAGGTGAAAACCTGTTTACATAATTCTTTTCAAAAAGACTGGAAATGTTGTGCAAAGTGTGTTAATATACTATATATGAATTTTCAATCCGGGAGGTTACATATCTCGTGAGTTACTTAATGGCTATAATTCTGGGTCTGGTGCAGGGCGTTGCGGAGTTTTTGCCCATCTCCAGCTCCGGGCATTTGACTCTGTTCCAGCATTTCTTCGGCATGGAGCAGCCGGACAATCTCTTCAACGTGCTGCTGCACTTCGCTACCTTGGTAGCGGTGTGCGTCTATTATTGGCGTGACGTTACCGGTATGGTGTATGAGTTTTTCCTGAGCCTGCGGGCGCTGTTCTGCAAGAAGAACCGCACCCAGCCCGTGCCGGACACCCGGCGTCTTGTGTGGCTGGTGGTTTTGGGTACTCTGCCGCTGTTCGCCATTCTGCCTGTGAAGGATTTTGTGGAGGGTATCGGCAGCAGTCCCGTGGCGGTCAGCTGCGTGCTGCTGGTCACCGGTTGTATTCTCTTTACCTCCGACCGCATGGCCAAGGGGCACAAGTCCGCCGCTACCGCCCGCAAGCGGGATGTGCTGCTGGTGGGTGTGGCACAGGGAATTGCTACTATTCCCGGCCTGTCCCGTTCCGGTACCACTATTTCTGCTGGTATGGCACTGGGATTTGAGCGCAGCTTCGCCGTGCGTTATTCCTTCCTCATGTCTCTGCCCGCTGTGCTGGGTGCCACCCTGCTGGAGGTGAAGGACGTGCTGGAGATGGACAGCGGTCTGGCCGCCGGGCTGCTGCCCAAGTACCTTGTTGGTATGGTGGTTGCCGGCGTGGTTGGCTATTTCTCCATTCGGTTGGTTAACCTGCTGGCCGCCAAGGGTAAGTTTGGCGCCTTTGCCTATTACTGCTGGGGTGCCGGTGTGTTGTTCCTGATTCTCAGCTTGCTGGGATGGACTTTAGTTTGATCCGTTAGAGAGGTAGATTTCCAATGGCTGCAACACAAAAGAAATCTGCGGGCAAGAAAAAGAGTACCGCATCCAATTCCAATAAATCCCGCAGTACACAGCGTGCCCGGACAGCCGCACCTTCGTCGGGACCCCGTACCGCAAAAACCACCCGTAAGGCAGAACCCAAGCGGCCCGTCCGACGTGAGGTTGGGGCCGCCGTTTGCCTGGTGTTGGCGCTGTTTTCTGCATTTGGGTATTTCCGGATCAAGGCACTGTTTATCGATGCGTTCTGCGCCCTGTTGAAGGGCGTGTTCGGCTACGGCTATTACATCGTTCCACCGGTGCTGGTTTTGGCGTTTTATGTGCTGGCGTTCCACCGTGGACGGCCTGTGCGGCTGCGCCTTGGCTGTGCGTTGGCGCTGCCCGTGGTGCCGTCGGTGCTGCTGCATCTGTTCCTTGCGGATACGTACGCCTGGTCCGGGCAGATGATCGGCCAACTGTGGGCGGATGGTCGCAGCATCAAGTGCGGCGGCGTGATCGGCGGCATTTTGGCCGAGGGCGGCAGAAGCCTGTTCAGCACGCCGGGTACCGTGGTGCTGATGGCAGTGGCGGCTGTGCTGCTTTGCCTTGTGGCCTTCAACCGCAGTATTGCCGATATCGTGGAATATATCCGCAGCCATCCCCGTGTTCAGTACTCTGCCCCCGTGGAGGATGAGGACGACAGTGAGGATGTTCCGGCAGAGCCCGTCTTTATAAAACGCACACAGGTAGAGCGTCCGGTCATTGACGTACCGCTGGACGAAACGCCGACCAAGGTGGAAAAGCCGATCAAAGAACCGGAGAAGAAAACCAGTTTCTTTAACCGAAAGCCTAACGTTAAAACGCCCGATCAGGTGCTGATGGGGGAGGAGGCCAAGAAGGAAGAGCCGCCTGTCATTCCTCCGGTGAAGCCGGAGCCGATTCCCGTTGCGGAGGAGGTTACGGCTGATAAGACGGACGAGAAGGCCGAACCGTCCGAGGCCGTGGCAAAGGTAACCTCCGAGGAGGCGGCCCGTGCCGCTGCCGAGGTGACCCGGGATATTGCCCAAACACTTGAGGTGGAGGTCAAACCCTACCAGTATCCGCCCCTGTCCCTGCTCAACGAAGGGAGCGCCGGAAACGGCGGTGATGCGGAAAGTGAGCTCAGCGCCAATCGTCAGCGGCTGAACGATACCATACACTCCTTTGGTATCGACGCCAATATCATCAACACCGTCCGTGGTCCCTCCGTGACCCGCTACGAACTGGAACTGGATCAGGGTGTGCGGCTGAACAAGCTGACCAATCTGGCCGACGATATTGCGCTTGCTTTGGGCGCTACCGGCGTGCGTATTGCACCCATCCCCGATAAAATCTCCGTGGTGGGTATCGAGGTGCCCAACAAGGTGGTATCCCCGGTCAGTGCCCACACCGTCATCGGTTCCGATGACTTTACCGGCAGCAGGTCCAAGGTGTCCTTTGCCGTGGGCAAGGACATCAGCGGTCGCTGCGTGGTGGGTGATATCGCCAAGCTGCCCCACCTGCTGATTGCCGGTACCACCGGTTCCGGTAAGTCCGTGTGTACCAACACCATTATCACCTCTCTGCTCTATAAAGCCACTCCCGAAGAGGTGCGCCTGATCATGGTGGACCCCAAGATGGTGGAATTGGGTATCTACAATGGCATTCCTCATCTGCTGATCCCTGTGGTGACCGACCCGAAGAAAGCTGCCGGTGCTCTGCAGTGGGCGGTGACCGAGATGATGAAGCGCTACCGCACCTTCTCCGAGGTCGGTGTGCGCAAGCTGGACGAGTATAACGCCTACGCCGCCAAGACCGAGGGTGTGGAGAAGATGCCCTCTGTGGTGGTCATCATCGACGAGCTGGCCGACCTGATGCTGGTGGCGGCCAAGGAAGTGGAAGAGTCTATCTGCCGTGTGGCACAGATGGGTCGTGCGGCCGGTATGCACCTGGTCATCGCCACCCAGCGTCCCTCTGCGGACGTGATCACCGGTCTGATGAAGGCCAACATTCCCAGCCGCATTGCCTTTGCGGTTGCATCCGCCATGGAATCCCGCATCATTCTGGATACCATGGGTGCGGAAAAGCTGGTGGGTCGTGGCGATATGCTGTTCGCCCCCTTGGGCAGCGGCAAGCCTACCCGTGTGCAGGGCTGCTTTATCTCCGATGAGGAAGTGGCCCGTGTGGTGGACTTCGTTAAGAAGAGCGGCACGGCCAACTACTCGGATGAGATTATGCAGGAAATTGAGCAGCACGCCGCCGAGAAGGACAAAAATGCCAAGGGCGTGGGCGGAAGCGCCCCGACCGAGGTGTCCGACGACTACGACGAGCTGCTGCCTGCCGCCATCGAAGTGGTGCTGGAGACCGGTCAGGCCTCCGTGTCTATGCTGCAGCGCCGCCTGAAGCTTGGCTACGCCCGTGCCGCCCGTCTGGTGGATCAGATGGAGGAAAAGGGCGTCGTCGGTCCCTTTGAGGGGTCGAAACCTCGCCAGCTGCTGATTACCAAGGAGCAGTGGATGGAACAGAAGATGCGTCAGGAGAGCGGCGAAGCAGATGGAAGCTGGTCTGCGCCCTCCGACGACGATCAGCCTCCCTTTATAACGGATACGTACGATGACGGTGTGGGCGGAGAAGGTTTGGACGAAGCCCCCGTCGCAACGGAAGAGGAGTCTGCGCTCTAAGACGCTCATCCCCACAATAAATTGTCTGCAACAGACAGGATTTGACTTGACAGAACCCGGCCTGCAACTTATAATGTTACAGGTCGGGTTCTTCGCAAAAGAATTTGATATTTCCGGGTGTAGCGCAGTTGGTAGCGCGCATGGTTCGGGTCCATGAGGCCGTGGGTTCGACTCCCGCCACTCGGACCAAATAAGAACCGTAATTTTGATACGATGTGTATCAAGATTGCGGTTCTTTTTGTTTTTCCTAAAAGTGGCTTGCCATGAGGCTTTGCGGACTTTTGCTCAACGAGTAAAGTGTCATCGTGCGACTACAAGGCTGTTTGCAGCTCGTCTTAACAGGCCAAAAACAGGCTCTCCATAGTATTTCCATAGCCACAATGACACTTTTCAAAGGCAAAAGTGTCATTGTCAAAATATCAGTGCAACTGTAATAGTGTCGCTGAAAAACTTGACTCTTTACATACAATGTGTTAGATTGTCAGTGATGAGTATTGTACTCGTCACCGATTGCGGAGTGTTTCATCTGGGAGAAGAGGAGCTAGGCGCTATGCTGAACTCTGGTGCGGTACCGCAACGGTCGGCATTGTTCCACCTTAAAATGCACCCAGGACAATGCCATCATTAGATGTTTCGAGCCACTTTCTGGGTTTAGGCCCAGAGAGTGGCTCGTTATCGGTGGTTTCATTCTTTTTGCATGGGTTTCAAATATGAAACCTTTTGAAACCCGCTGAAACCGTATCATAATTTGCCTTTCTACCCAAAAGACGGGTGTCCCCATCGGGGACGCCCCTCTTTTACTTTGAAAGGGGAGAACCCACGGCCTCAACGTGCGGAGTGTATAAAAATTCTTGCTTGCGGGGATTTACAACGGTCTGCGGATGTGGTTTAATTTCTGTGAGGTGAATCAAAGTGAGTCAATTTTTGAAAACTGCACAGTTGATGGAGTCCCTTGTGAACCAAAAGGAACTGCCCTATTTGGAGGTTCTTGCCTTTCAGGGGACCCGGCAGCTGTTTCACAAGACCATCAAGCCCGCCGAGTGTGCAGGGCGGGATAAGCTGCTGATGTTCTCCTGCACCAAGCCGGTGACCGCCGTATGCACGATGCAGTTAGTAGAGCGGAGTCTCATTTCGCTGGAAGACAAGCTGGTGGATTACGTCCCTGCTTTTGCTGAAAGCTATTTCGTCGATGAGAACGGCGAAAAGCAGGTGGTGGGCAGTGAGATCACAATTCGCCACCTGCTGACCATGTCGGCGGGTTTGGATTATAGCCTGATGCGTAAGCCGGAGGTTTTGGACCTGGTAAAAAACTGCCCGGATGCCACCACGGAGCAGATGATCGATGCCATTGCCCAAAGTCCCCTGAACTTCCGTCCCGGCGAACGGTTTTTGTACAGTTTGTGCCATGACGTACTGGCTCGGGTGATCGAGGTTGTCTCCGGGATGCGTTTTTCTGAGTATGTAAAGAAGAACGTGTTTGAGCCGCTGTGCATGAACGACAGTGGCTTTAAGATTGATGACCCGGATCGTATGCTGCCCCTGCTTTACGGCGCCAGAGGAATTCTTGAACCCATAGAGTGCAAGAACCGGCTGGTGCCAACCACGGAGTATGACAGCGGCGGCGCCGGTATGGTTGGTACGGCGGTGGATTACGCCAAGTTTGCGGTGGCGCTGGCTAACGGTGGTGTGGGCGCAAACGGAAACCGTATCATCAGTGCTGAGAGCATTGAACGAATGCATCAGGTGGAGATTGCAGTGGATGACCTGAAGTGCGATTTTACCTGTGTGCAAGGTGCGGACTACAGTTATGGACTCGGCGTGCGCACTCGCATCCGGCCCACAGAATGGGGATTGAGTGTGGGTGAGTTTGGCTGGGACGGCGCTGCCGGCACGTACCTGATGGTAGACCCGGTGAAGAACATCAGTGTCGTGATTGGGATGCACGTGGAAGGCTGGACGACCATATTCATGGAAAAGCATTTGGAAATTGTAAAACAGATCTACGAGGAACTGTTTGCTTGAACGGCAGCATAAC
>JAZSAQ010000102.1:0-3074 GCA_045601985.1 Lawsonibacter sp.
TGAAGAAGCCACGCACATAAGTGCCGTAGTAGTCATACTGCTCCATGATGAGCGAGGGGGTATACAGGGTGTCCACCCAGGTAGGGACTTCTTCCATATACTCGCACTCGCCAGTGATGGCGTCTACCAACACAGCACCCCGGATATCCGTGCCGCCGAACAGACCGATGGTCTTGACCACACGGGGGGCGATCCACCAGGGGTGGCCGTTCTCGTCGATTTCAAACTCGGGCGTAGAGAACATCATGGTGGGGAAGTGGAAACGAAGATGTCGGACGATGTTGCGGTTGAGCGGCTCGGAGAAGGAGTACTTCATACCCTCGCTCAAGCGGACCACACTGGCCTCCTGAGTGACCATGTCCACCAGCACGTAAGCGGGCAGACCGTTGTTGCGGTTGGTCAGCCATTTCACAAGGTCGGCATAGTCGATGGGGGCTACACGGACGGGGCGACCCTTGTAGTTGATTTGGGTGGAGTCGTTGGAGTACTCAAACTGGCTGACCATGTCGCTGAGGGTGCCCATCTGGCGGTCGCCCAGATACTCGGCGGAGGTGCGGTCCAGGGTGGGGATTTTGTCAAAGGAGATTTGAGTCACCTCGGTAGCGAAATCACCGCTCTGCACGTCCAGCAACTGGCGGTAGGCGTTGGCACGGAACAGTGGCTGAGATACCAGCCAACCCACGCAGGCAACCAAAACCAGGACGATAAACAAAAGACCGACGGGCAGGCAGCGGCTTTTGATGAAGGACAGCCACAGCAGGAATTTTTCTTTGCCCGTACGGACGATGCCGTCGTCCTGGTGGGCGCCGCCGGACAGCAGGAACACGCTGACGCAGAACACGATGCAAAGCAGGCCGAAGAAACGGTAGAATTCATTGGCGTGCAGATTCAGTGCCGGCAGAGTGACGTAAAAGCTGATGATACCAACGATCAACGTGATGAGCAGACTGTACACAGTCACGGCAAAGCGGCCACGGGGCAGGTTGCGGAAAAAACGCATAGTGATACTCCTTTCATAGATAGGTAACTATATATAGCATAGCCGAGAATTGCCAAAAATGCAACGATAGGAAAGAAAATTCACCTATTGTTAATAGTTTGCCAAAGTGTCTTGCAAAATGCGGGAAAATCCAATATAATAAGAAGTTGAAAAGTTCGGTGCAGTGCACCGTTACGGAGGGATAAAAATGGCTGTTGATATGAAGTTTTTTGAGGAGTTGGAGTCCCGCATTCCCAAGGGAAAGGTGCGCACTCGCTTTGCGCCCAGTCCCACGGGTTACATGCACGTGGGCAATCTGCGCACGGCGCTGTACACCTGGCTGATCGCCCGCAATGCCGGCGGCACCTTTATCCTGCGTATTGAGGATACCGATCAGGGCCGTTTGGTGGAGGGTGCTACCGAAGTCATTTACCGCACCATGGCCGAGTGCGGCCTGACCCATGACGAGGGTCCTGATGTGGGCGGTCCCGTGGGTCCCTACATCCAGACCGAGCGGCGCCCCCTGTACAAGAAGTTTGCCGAGCTTCTGGTGGAAAAGGGTGCGGCATATTACTGCTTCTGCGAAAAGACCGAGAGCGAAGAGGATTCCGGCGACTTCAACCGTGGCGATGACCCCTGCCGCAACCTGAGTCCGGAGGAGGTGGCTGCCAACCTGGCTGCCGGCAAGCCCTACGTCATCCGTCAGCGAATCCCGCACGAGGGTTCCACGACGTTCCACGACATCTCCTTCGGCGACATCACCGTGGAGAACAAGGAACTGGATGACCAGGTACTGCTCAAGCGGGACGGTCTGCCCACCTACAACTTTGCCAACGTCATCGACGACCACCTGATGGGTATTACCCACGTGGTCCGTGGCAGTGAATATCTGTCCTCTGCACCCAAGTACAACCTGCTGTATGAGGGCTTTGGCTGGGACATCCCTACCTACGTCCACTGTTCGCCCGTTATGCGTGACGCCCAGAACAAGATGTCCAAGCGCCATGGTGATCCCTCTTACGAGGATTTGAAGGCACTGGGTTACATTACCCCCGCCATTTTGAACTACGTAGCTCTGCTGGGGTGGTCTCCTCGTGGTGAGCTTGCCGAGCAGGAAATCTTCTCTCTGGAAGAGCTGGCAAAGGCGTTTGACATTGCCGGTATTTCTAAATCTCCCGCCATTTTTGACATCGAAAAGCTGACCTACTTCAACGCCAACTATCTGCGTGCCATGGAGCCTGCCGAATTTGCCAAGGTGGCCGAGCCCT
The DNA here is from genome assembly GCA_045601985.1 of Lawsonibacter sp. Classification (GTDB taxonomy): domain Bacteria; phylum Bacillota; class Clostridia; order Oscillospirales; family Oscillospiraceae; genus Lawsonibacter. The sequence continues at coordinate 2,248 of JAZSAQ010000102.1, forward strand.
ACATTCGTCAGGGCGTGAAGGGGGAGCAGTTCGATGCGGCACAGATCGCCGGTCTGCTGCAGGCTCGGTGCGAGAAGCTGACCGAGATTCCCGAGAAGCTGGATTTCTTCGATGAGTTGCCCGAGTACGACAAAGAGCTGTTTACCAACAAGAAGTCCAAGACCAACGACGAGGTTTCCCTTGCCATGCTGGAGGCGACCCTGCCCGTACTGGAGAGCCTTGCCGCCTGGGAGCAGGAGTCCATCCACGACGCCCTGATTGCCCTGGCAGAGAAACTGGAGGTCAAGAATGCCACCCTCATGTGGCCCCTGCGTATTGCCATCGCCGGTAAGGCGGTTACCCCCGGCGGCGCCGTGGAGCTGTGCCACATCCTGGGGCGTGACGAAGTCGTTCGCCGCATGAAGATCGGCATGGACAAGCTGAAATAAGCAAGCAAACAAATAAAAGAACGCCCGTCCCAACTGGGACGGGCGTTCTTTTGTTTGTGGTAATCTGTAAAGGGGGGAGACATTACAGGTTTTCCAGTTCGCCCTCTTCGGCGACCCGGATGCCCTTGGAACGCAGCACGGCGGTGGCGGCGGCATTGTCAGCCACACGGAACACCATGTAGGCGCTGTCCTTGCGCCCGCCCAGGAAGGCATAACCGTATTCCAAATTGATGTTGGCCTCGGACAGGATGTCCAAAACCTGATTCAGACCGCCGGGGACGTGGGGGATGTCCACAGCCAGCACGGAGGTGACGGTACAGACGTAGCCGGCATCCTTCAGCAGGGTGGCGGTGTCCAAAGGCCGGTCCACGATGATACGGGCGATGCCAAACTCGTTGG
>JAZSAQ010000103.1:0-58304 GCA_045601985.1 Lawsonibacter sp.
CGAGGGTTCGATTCCTTCTGCCCCTGCCATTTACAATCAAGCGAGAGATCGCTCGATATATGTGGCTCGGTAGTTCAGTTGGTTAGAACGCCGGCCTGTCACGCCGGAGGTCGAGGGTTCAAGTCCCTTCCGAGTCGCCACGTCAAATATCAGCGCAAGCTGTTATTTATAGTTCCCCATCCGGGGAGCACCTTTGCTGCTGTAGCTCAGTAGGTAGAGCGCATCCTTGGTAAGGATGAGGTCGGCAGTTCGAATCTGCCCAGCAGCTCCAAGGATAACCTCGCAATCGAAAGATTGCGGGGTTTTTCTTTTGCCCCAATGCACAAAAAATGTTGCCCGACAGTGGAAGTAAGAGATTGCAAGGGGTAGAGAGTGCCTGGCCCGGTGTCAAGTCCCCTTGATTTTTGTTAAGTTGTATAGTATAATACCTTGATACCATAGGGGTATTGTTGCCATTTTTACAGAAATGACGAATTTTAGGGCTTTGGAGCCCTGTAACGGAGGGGTATATCATGGCGAATACCGAACCGAGCAAGAAAATTTGGCTGGCCACGCCCACCATGCACGGCGACGAGCTGACCTACATGGCGGAGGCGTACCACACAAACTGGATGTCCACCGTGGGCGCTAACATTAACGAGGTGGAGCGCCTTGCCTGCGAGCAGGTGGGCTGCAAGTATGCTGTGGGTCTTGGATGCGGCACGGCTTCCCTGCACATGGCCATGAAGTTGGCCGGTGTCAAGCCGGGGGATAAGGTGTTCTGCACCGACATGACCTTTGCGGCTACCGTCAATCCCGTGGTCTACGAGAAGGCGGTTCCCGTGTTCATCGACACCGAGCCGGACACCTGGAACATGGATCCGGTGGCGCTGGAGCGTGCTTTTGAGAAGTACCCCGACGTTCGGGTGGTGGTCATCGTACACCTCTACGGCACCCCTGCCAAGCTGGACGAGCTGAGGGCGGTGTGCGACCGCCACAACGCCGTCATTATCGAGGATGCCGCCGAGTCTTTGGGCGCCAGCTACAAGGGTAAGCAGACCGGCTCCTTCGGTACGTATAACTGCATTTCCTTCAATGGAAACAAGATTATCACCGGCTCCTCCGGCGGCATGCTGCTGACCGACGACAAGGAGGCGGCGGACAAGGTGCGCAAATGGTCCACCCAGAGCCGGGAGAATGCGCCCTGGTACCAGCACGAGGAGGTGGGCTACAACTACCGCATGAGCAACGTCATTGCCGGCGTAGTGCGGGGGCAGTTCCCCTACCTGCAGGAGCATATTGACCGCAAGCGTGCCATCTTCGAGCGGTATGAGGCGGCCTTCGCCGACCTGCCCGTGAAGATGAACCCCTATGAGAAGGACAAGGCCGTGCCCAACTTCTGGCTGTCCTGCATGATTATCGATAAGGATGCCATGTGCAAGCAGGTACGTGGTGCGCTGACCGCCGAATACGTGTCCGAGGCCGGCAAGTCCTGCCCCACCGAGATTCTGGAGGCCCTTGCGGCGCAGAATATTGAGGGGCGGCCCATCTGGAAGCCCATGCACATGCAGCCCATCTACCGGGATACCGACTTCGTGGCGGCAGTGGATGGCGCCGATGTGGGGGCAGACATCTTTGACCGGGGTCTGTGCCTGCCCAGCGATATCAAGATGACGGTTGAAGAGCAGGACCGAGTCATTGAGATTGTGAGAAGCTGCTTTGCGTGATATCGGCAGAAGGAGAGAGGTTACCATGAGGAGCATACAGTTATTTGTAAAAAGAGCGGCGGACTTGGTGATTTCCGCTGTGGCAATTCTGGCACTGATTGCAATCCCGGTGTTGATTATCATTCCCATTGCCATTCGCTTGGACTCCAAAGGGCCTGCGGTATTTACCCAAGAACGGGCGGGTAAGGATGGCAAGGTGTTTAAGATCTACAAGTTCCGCACCATGCGCATTCCGGAGGAGAGCCTGGACGAGAATGGTGACCAGCTGGAGCCCAAATACCGCATTACTCGGGTTGGCAGAATTCTGCGCAAGACCAGCCTTGATGAGCTGATGCAGCTATTCAATGTACTGAACGGGACCATGAGTATTGTGGGGCCCCGGCCTACGCTGCCCTATCAGATCGAGCGCTACACGCCCAGACAGCGGGGGCGGCTGAATATGCGACCCGGCGTGACCGGTTGGGCGCAGGTGAACGGCAGAAACGATTTGAGCTGGACGGAAAAGATCGAGTATGACTTGGAATATGTCGAAAACTATAGCTGGTGGTTTGATATTAAGATTTTATTCAAGACGGTGGCTGTAGTGCTGAAAAGCGAAGGTATCGAGTTCAAAAAGAACGATGCAATCACTGCGAAGGATGTGCCGGCGGCGGTTGGTGCAAATGCAGATAACGGGGGAGAACGAGAATGAAGGCTTTGGTCCTTGCGGGAAGCTGCTCGCAAATTGTTTTGCTGAATCAGCTTCGGGAACGAAATATCGAGACAATTCTGGCAGATAACAATCCCAATGCAATTGCAATTCCCTATGCCGATAAGTTTGTCCGGGTCAACATCCTTGATGTGGCCGCAGTGAGAAAAGTTGCCGAGGAAGAAAACGTGGACCTCTTGCTGGCGGTCTGTGCCGACCAGGTGCTGTTGACGGTGGCAAAGGTGTCGGAAGAGTTGGGCCTGCCCTGCTATATCGACTACGATACGGCGTGCAAGGTTTCCGATAAGGGGCATATGAAGGATATCTTCAGCAAGAATGGAGTCCCCACCTCGAAACATGCATTTATGGCTGAGCTGGATATGGAGAAAATTGCGCAGATGGAATACCCTCTGGTAGTGAAGCCTGTGGATGCGTACAGCTCTAAGGGCGTTCGTAAGGCGGAAAATGTTGCTGAACTGGAGCAGTATTTCAAAGAGGCGGCAGAAATTTCCCGTTCCGGCGTGGTGATCGTGGAGGAGTTTGTGGAGGGAGCGGAACTGACCGTCGACTTTGAAGTGGTGGATGGGAAGGCGCACCTGCTGAGCGTTTCCAATACAGAAAAAGTCAACTACAAGGATCGATTCCTGGCCTTTAGAACCCGTTATCCGGCGGCGATTTCCCGGGACACGGTTGCACGTGTGGCGGAAATCGGCCAAAAAATTGCTACTGCATTCGGCTTGAAGAACACGCCCATGTTGGTTCAAATGCTGACCAATGACAAAAAGGAGTCTGTGCTGGAATTCTGTGCCCGTACAGGCGGTGGAGCCAAATACCTGCTGATCAAGGCTGCGACCGGGTTCGACCCCATCAAGGCGGTGGTGGACCTTACGCTGGGCCTTCCTGTGGAGGTTGGGCAAACCAAGGCCGAAAGCAAGCTGATCACCAACGAATTTCTGTATGCCTATCCCGGAGTGTTTGATCATCTTGAGGGCTTTGATGAATTGAAAGAAGACGGTACGATTGCGGAGTTCTGGCAATTCAAGTGGCCGGGAGCAGAAATCGTAAATGCCATTTCCAGCAGCGACCGTGTAGCAAGCGTGACCATCTATGCCGATTCCTATGAGGAACTGGTGGAAAAACATGATCGTATGGCGGCGAGGATCAAGATCGTGGATCACAGCGGCAATGACATAATGCGCCATGATCTGCTGACAGAGATCCGGCCGCTGACCTTGTAAACGAAAGAAAGGGTGTTTGTGTATGCCAATTGAATTCTTATATCTCGCCATCGTTTTTGTGGTGGCCTTTATAGGCTTTTCTGTTTTGAAGAGACCGCTGTATGAGTGCATGCTGGTTGCGTTTTTGGTGGTCGTCGCCTGTACCGGAACCTGGGCGAAGATCGGCGTTTACATTTGGGACGCACTTACAGAGCCCAGCCTGTATGTTATCATTGTGTTTGTGGTTTCCGCAGCACTGCTGTCCAAAACCACGGTGATTGACGATTGCATTGCGATCATCCTGTCCGTGTTTGGACGCTTGCGTGGCGGTGCCGGCTTTGTAGCCATCATTGGCAGTACGTATATGGGCTCGCTCGCCGGAAGTGGTCCGGGCAACGTGGCAACCACGGGCGTGTTTTCCATTCCGGCCATGAAGCGATCCGGGTTTCCTGCCCACTTGGCGGCCAACGTGGAGGCCCATGCGAGTACCATGGGTAATATGATCCCGCCGGCCGGTATGATCGCGATTGCATTTGCGGCGCTTGACGGCCTGTATCCCGATACCTATACCATGTCCCAGTACTGGATGCTGCTGTGGGGCATTGCAATCGTGTTTATCCTGCAGCGAATTCTCACCCTGTATTTCCTGTGCCGATTTTATAAGATCGAGGCTATGAAGAAGGAGGAACTGCCCAGCCTGCGAAAAGCACTACGGCACGGCTGGAAGGCGATTTTCCTTCCTGTTATTGTTTTGTTGCCGTTTTTGCTGACCAGCAGCTATGCCGATTTCTTTGCGGCACGGCTGGGTGCGGGGGCCAGTGCACTTAACAGCAGCATTTTGCTGTTGGTCCCATCTGTGATCGTCATTTGCGGCGTGCTTCTTTCGGGAAAGGAAACCATCAAAAAGTTCAGTCCCGCCTACGTTTTTGATCAGATTTGCTCCGGTATGACCAAGGTGGTGCCCACGTCTGCGCTGGTGCTGTTTGCGTATTTTGTGAGCAATGTTTTGGCTGATATCAACGTGGAAACCGCCATTGGAACATACATCCAGGAGTTGAACCTGCCGATTATCGCACTGGCATTTATTCTTCCGCTGTTTACGACCGTTATGGGAATGCTGATCCCCGGCTCCACCCAGGTAAAAATCTTCGGCGGCATCATCATTTCGGTGTTTGCGGCTGCGGGAGGAAATCCCATGCTTGCTGCGGGCATGCTGCCCTGCATTTGCGGGGCAACGCATGGCGTGACACCGCCGTATTGTGCCTGTGTTTATACAGCTATGGGTATTGCTGAGGCGGATTTGGGAGCAACGCTCAAGGAAAATATGATATGGATTTTGATCCATTACCTGCTGTCTGTGGCAATTCTGGCGGGATTGCTCCCGGTTTTGGGACTGCTGTAAGCGGAGGAGGGTATAAAAGTGAAAAAACTGTATAACGGCCTGAAAAAACTGTACGGCATTATGATGTTTGGTGCATTTTTTGGCGGCTTTCTTCCGATTGTCCCGTTTGTTGTGGCACTGATTGTCGGCGGCGAAACGGGGGAGAGCATTTCGATTTTCCTTTACAAGCAGTATTATCCGTGGGTGGTTGCCCTGGCGGCCATAGCAGTTGTGGTGGGGCTTGCGGCCATGTATATTGGCAAGCAGCAGAGCTTGTCCGTGAAAAGTTTTGGCAAGCGGAAGAAAAAAGCTTGATTTTTCCCGAACAATAACGTGTGAGAGCAGGGGAAATATGAATATACTGTTTGTTTCTATCAGTTCTATGCCGGATATGCAAAGCCATTCTATCTCTTTGGATTTGCTCCATCGGTTGCGGGACAAGGGACATCGGGTCTGCGTTGTCTGTGCGGTTGAACGGCGTGAAAACAGCGAAACCACATATTCCGAAGAGGCTGGGTTTTCCGTTTTGCGGGTGAGAACCGGAAACAACAAGAAGGCGAATTTGATTGAGAAGGGCATCAACACGGTGTTGCTGCCGCACATTTACAAAAAGGCCATCAAGAAATATTTTTCCAACGTGAAATTTGACCTCGTACTGTATCCCACACCTCCCATCACCCACTGCGATACCGTGAAGTTCATCAAAAAGCGGGACAGTGCGCAAAGCTATCTGTTGCTAAAGGATATCTTCCCCCAGAATGCGGTGGACATCCGAATGATGAGCAAGGGCGGAGTGAAGGGCGTTCTTTATCGTCACTTCCGCCGCAAAGAGAAGAAGCTGTACGCCTTGTCCGACCGCATCGGCTGCATGAGTCAGGCCAACGTGGACTACGTGCTGCGCCACAATCCTGAGGTGAACCCGGCCAAGGTGGAGATCTGCCCAAATGCCATCGAGGTACAGGATATGTCGGTGGATGCTGCGGTGCGGGCGGAGCTGCGGGACAAGTACGGTATTCCGCAGGACAAGAAGGTGTTTGTTTACGGCGGAAACCTGGGTCGGCCCCAGGGCATTCCCTTTGTGATGGAGTGCCTGAAAAAACAAAAGGATAACTCCGAAGTGTTTTTCTTGCTGGTGGGCGACGGTACGGAGTATAAAAAGCTGGAGGCTTTCATGCAGGCAGAGCAGCCACCAAACGCCGTGCTGCTCAAGCGCCTGCCCAAGGAGGACTATGACCGACTGGTGGCGGCCTGCGACGTGGGCCTGATCTTCCTGGACCACCGGTTTACCATTCCCAACTTCCCCAGTCGTCTGCTGGGCTATCTGCAGGCGAAATTGCCCGTGCTGGCCTGCACCGACCCCAACACCGATGTTGGTAAGGTCATCACCGAGGGTGGCTTTGGCTGGTGGTGCGAGAGCAACGACGCCGATGCCTTTGCCAAACAGCTGGATGCGGCGATGGCCGCCGACCTGCCCGCCGTGGGCGAAAAGGGCTTTGCCTATCTCAACGAGCATTATTCCGTGGAGCGGGCATACCAAACCATTATGAACGGCAGATGAAGTTGCTATGAAGGTATTACAAATCAATTCCGTGTGCGGCATCCGGAGCACCGGCAGAATTTGTACGGACATTGCCCGGGTGCTGGAGGCGGAGGGGCACGAGTGTAAAATTGCATATGGGCGCGAGTTGGTGCCGGAACAGCACCGAAAGAACACCTATAGGATCACAAACGCCTGGGGTAACCGCTGGGACGGGTTGAAAAGCCGCCTGCTTGACAACGCAGGATTTAACAGCGCATTGGCCACCCGGCGCCTTGTGCGGTGGATGAAGGAATATGACCCCGATGTCATTCATCTGCACAATCTGCATGGGTATTACATCAACGTAAACATTCTGTTCCGTGCGCTGAAGGAAATGGACAAACCGGTCATTTGGAGTCTGCACGATTGCTGGTCTTTCACGGGGCATTGTTCACATTTTGCGGTTGCCAAGTGTGAAAAATGGAAAACCGGATGTCACGATTGTCCTTTGACCCGTGCGTATCCGGCCAGCCTGGGCTATGACCGATCCAAGAAGAATTACAAGCAGAAAAAACGTTGCTTTACCGGCGTAAAAAATCTGACGATCACACCGGCTTCCCGGTGGCTTGCCGAGTTGGTGAAGCAGTCCTTCCTGGGGGAGTACGATGTGCAGGCAATTCCAAACGGGATCGACCTGAACGTGTTCCGACCCACGGAAGGGAATTTCCGGCAACAGTACGGCATTCAGGACAAGAAGATGGTGCTGGCGGTTGCCTCTGCGTGGGGCAAAAATAAAGGGCTTTATGATTTGTTCAAGCTGGCAGATCTGCTTGGGGATGACTACCGGGTCGTAATTGTAGGCTTGAAGCCGGAGCAGATGAAGCAGGTGCCGGAAAACATCACCGGTATTGAACGAACCAACAACGTGCAGGAATTGGCCCATATCTATACGACGGCAGATGTTTTTGTAAATCCGACCTATCAGGACACGTATCCTACGGTAAATCTGGAGGCACAGGCCTGTGGAACCCCCGTCATTACCTATCGGACCGGCGGCAGCGTGGAAAGCGTGCCTCCTGCGCAGGTGGTTGAGCAGGGCGACTTGAACGGCCTATGTCAGGCAGTCAAAAATCTGGACAGATGCACGGTGCTGCCGGCAGACTTCAGTGCAGAAACCGGATTCCGCAAGTATGTGCAGCTGTACAAGCAAAAGCTGGGAGAATAACGGCGAACGGGAGGGAGAAGGGCAATGAAATACTTGTATTTTGGTACAATTTGTTCCCCTGAAACCTATATGCCCATGTTGGAAGGGTTTCGGGTCAAGCCATCCATTGCGCCCTTCGCATTTGAGACCGCATTGCTGAACGGTATGCGAGAGCATGGTGTTGAGCTGGAGGTAATCAGTTTCCCGGTTATTCCGGCCTGCCCCAAAAGTAAGTACCTCGTTTGGGGTTGCCGCAAAGAACGGTTGGAGTCCGGATATCGGACTACGTGGATCGGGGCAATTAATCTTCCCGGCATCAAACAACTTTGTCAGCGATTCTTTAGCCATATTCTGCTGAAAAAGTGGCTGAAGAAGAACGAAAACGAAGAAAAGGCGGTGCTGATTTACTCGGCCTATCAGCCGGTGTCTAAAAGCATCGTGACCCTGTGTAACCAGTACGGCGCAAAGTGCTATGCTATTATTCCGGATCTGCCCCGGGATATGTTCAATCTCTCCCGGGTTCGGTCGGTTAAAAAAGCGGCGGCCAAGCTGTATGTGCGTGCGGCGGAAAAGGTGCAGGGGAGGTTTGACGGCTATATCTATCTAACCCAAGCTATGTCTGAGGTGATCAATCCGGAAAAACCCTTTACTGTGGTGGAGGGAATTGCGGATATGCAGCTGGCAAAGACGCTGATGCCGGAGGATAAGGAGCCGGGATTTGTGGTCATGTACGCCGGTGCGCTGTATGAAAAATACGGGCTCAAGAACCTGCTGGAGGCCTTTGGTGAGCTGAAGCGGGAGGATGCAAAACTGTGGCTGTTTGGCTCCGGCGATTTGACGCAGGAAATCGAAAAGCGAGCTGCGGAGGATGGCCGTATCCGTTTCTTTGGCCGGGTGAGCCGGGAGCAGGTGCTGGAACATGAGCGACGGGCGTCGATTTTAGTCAACGTCCGGGACGGAGCGGATGAATTTACAAAGTACAGTTTTCCGTCCAAGACCATCGAGTATATGCTGTCCGGAACGCCGGTTTTGATGACGCCGCTGCCCGGTGTGCCGGAGGAGTATTACGACTACATATATTGTGCGGCCGACAACCGTGTGGAAACCCTTCGCAAGACGTTAGAGGAGATGGCAAATAAGCCGGCTCGGGAACTGTATGACTTTGGCACAAGGGCCCAGCGGTTTGTTGTGGAGCAGAAAAATGCCAAGGTGCAGGCGGGAAAGGTCCTGCAATTTATGAACGAGGAATCTGCCCGGTGAGAAGACCTGTACCGGGATGAAATAAATCTTGTCGGGGGTGATTGCGGTGCCCAAAATTATGCATATCAACTGTGCCGTTTCCGGCAGTACCGGAAAGATTGTCGGTGACATTGCCGACCATGTAGCGGCGGAGGGATATGAAACGCTTTTGTGTGCGCCCTGTGCCCCCGGAACCAATGAAAATGTCCGTTATTTTCGGACCTCTTTCCCCTGCGAGCAGGGATTGTACCGTCGGTTGAATCGCTTGTTTGGGTATCAGTATGGCTTTGCGCCGGTTTCTACGGTGAGGATCAAAACCCGTGTCAAAAAGGAAAGACCGGACCTCGTCCACCTGCACTGCCTCAACGGCTATATGGTCAACGTATACGCTTTGCTGCGTTTTTTAAAAAAGCGGCACATCCCAATTGTGATTACCAATCATGCCGAGTTTTTCTACACTGGCGGATGTCCCCTTGCTTACGAGTGCAACAAGTGGCAGACCGGCTGCGGCGGCTGTCCTCAGGTCCGTATGGCCACGGGCAGCGGGCGGGATACCACGGCAGTTGCTTGGCAAAAAATGAAAAAAGCACTTTCCGGATTTGAGCGGGCAGCTATGACGTCCGTGTCCCCCTGGGTGGGCGGCCGGGCGGAGAAGTCCCCCGTGGCGGCGGAACTGCCAAAGTATGTGGTAATGAACGGCTTGAACACCGGGGTGTTTGCCCCGGGTGATCCCGCACGGCTGCGGGAGAAGCACGGTCTGGCCCATGATGCCAAAATCGTATTCCATCCCACGGCATCCTTTACGGCCTCCAAGGAGGACCGAAAGGGCGGCAGGTTTGTGATAGAACTGGCCCGTCGGCTGGAGAAAGAAAACGTGCTGTTTCTGGTGGCTGGCAGGCACGCCAAAGAATTGGATGTGCCCGGGAATCTGATTCTGCTGGGACACCTTGCCGATCAGGTGCAGCTGGCGGAATACTACGCTTTGGCCGATGTTACGGTGGTGACGGGCAGGCAGGAGACGTTTAATATGCCGGTGGCGGAGAGTTTGTGCTGCGGTACGCCGGTGGCGGGCTTTCTGGCTGGCGGGCCGGAGAGCATTGCAATAAAAGAACACAGCCGTTTTGCGCCGTACGGAGATGTGGATGAACTGGAAAAACAGGTGCTGCAGTTGCTGGAGAACACCTACAGCAAGCAGGAAATCGCCGGGCAGGCGATGGGGAAATATGCTGCCGAGGTCATGGCCAAGGGTTATCTGAATGTGTATCGGCAATTACTTTCGGACAGGGGTGTCTGATTCGTGCACACAGTCAAATCAAAACAGAAAAGAGCGCTGGACTGCTCTTATATCGCAGTGGTGGTGTCCTGTATCTGTGCGTTGATACAGCTATACGCGCTACCCCGAAATCTGACGCAGTGGATCTCGCTTTCCAACCGAGTGCTGATGATCCTTTGGATCGTGTTTGTCGGATGGGCCGTGCTGAAAAAGGTGGAACAGCGGTACCCGGCCAGGCTGGCCGGTGCGCTGGTGCTGGTTGCACTGTCGGCCATCGCATACTTCGTTGCCTCCGTAAACAATCCCGGGCAGGTGGTGAGCCTTGGCCTGAAGCTGCTGGGCTTTTTGATCTTGCCCATGATGCTGCTGTACAGCGCAATTTTTCAGATCGATGCCCGGGCCAAGACGGCCATACTGATTTTCAATCTGGCGGCATCTGTGGTATTCATCCAGCTGTACAATTCCAATATGCGATATATTTTTGATGGCGACTACGACACGGTATATCTGGATGTTATTACGCTGGGTTATACGAACCCCAACCGTACGGCCATGTATCTATTTCTGTGTGCCATCAGTTTGGTCGCAGGTGTTTTTTACTTCAGACCATTTGTAGTTAAGGCGATTTTTGCAGCAGATGCGGCCTGTATGGCGTGGTTTTTACAGCAGACCGGTGCTCGCACAGCCATATTGTTGTTTTTGGTTTTTGTGGCCCTGATTTGGGTTACCGGTAAGCGGGCTGTGTCCGGCGCTTGGATCAATATTGCTTTGTTGCTTCCGCTGGCTTATGTGCTGCTCCAGCCGTTTGCGGAAAACCTGACGTTTATGGGGGAATCCCTGTTTAACGGGCGGGAGGCGGTATACGACCGGTATCTTGGAAACCTGACCGTCGGCTCGTTTCTGTTGGGAGATATGAATCGCTTTCGATTCGATAACCTGCACAACGGTTATTTGGCCATTTCCGCCTCGGTGGGCGTGCCGGCGTGTGTGGGCTATGTGCACCTGATGAAAACCTGTATGGAGATTAACCGCCCCCGCCGTGGAGCACCGACCTTTGAGCGGGTGGCCTTTGTTGGCTTCTTGTGTTCTGTGATGTATACGGGTGCAGAGGCGGCCTTCTTCGTGGGTGGTGCCACCTACGCCATGCTGGTATTTGGCGTATGCGTGCTGTTTGCCAAGGCACGGTTTGTTCAGGTTGATGAGGTATCTGAATGAAGATTGTATTTGTATCGAGCTATCTCTCCATACACCAGCTGCCCTTTTGTCAATGCCTGTACCAACAGCTTGGTGACGATTTTTGCTTTGTCGCAACCAAGTCTGTGCCGGAGGAACGCCTGGCCAACGGTTACCGGGACTTGAACGGGGACTATCCCTTTGTGATTCGGGCATACGAGGATGAGACGCAGAAGGATGCAGCGCTCCGACTGATAGCGCAGGCGGAGGTTGTGGTCCACGGCTCGGCTCCGTGGGAGTACCAGTCCCAGCGGCTGAAGCTGAAAAAACTAATACTGGTGTATTCCGAGCGGCTTTACAAGGCGAAATGCCCGTGGTGGAAGCTGCCGGCGCATTGGTTGCGGTTTTATAAAAAGTACGGCAGGCACAAGAATCTGTATCTGCTGTGTGCCAGCGCATACACCGCCGTGGATTTTGCAAGGAACGGCACCTTCGTTAACAAGGCATATAAGTGGGGCTATTTTCCGGAACTCAATCGATACGATGATATCGAAGGACTGCTGAACCAAAAACAGTCGGCTACCATTCTTTGGGTGGGGCGTTTCCTGGACTGGAAACACCCAGAGGCTGTGGTGGAGATTGCCCGACGCCTGCGGGCGGAGGGATATGACTTCCAAATCAAACTGATTGGTAGCGGCGAGGTCTGGGACGATATCCGCCGACAGGTGGAGGAACATAGCCTGCAGACCTGCGTTCAGCTGGTGGGCGCTGTGCCCTCGGAAGAAGTGCGGGCCCACATGGAAGAAGCGGCCATCTATCTCTTTACCTCTGACCGGAACGAGGGCTGGGGTGCGGTGCTGAACGAGGCAATGAACAGTGGCTGTGCCGTGGTTGCCAGCGATGCCATAGGGTCCGTGCCCTTTTTGCTGAACAATGGCGAAAACGGGTTGATATACCGCAGCGGGAATGTGGACGAACTTTATAAAAAAGTGAGATTTCTGCTGGATAATCCAGAACGGGGCGGGCAATTGGGGCGCAAAGCTTACGAAACGATGATCGACCTTTGGAATGCGGAGACGGCTGCCCTGCGTCTGCTGGAGCTGTCCAAAGCGCTGCTGGTGGGCGAAAAGCGCCCGGCTTTGTATGAGAGTGGGCCCTGCAGTCGGGCGGAAGTACTGAGTGAGGGGCGACACCCTTAAAGGCATAAAGGCCGGTGAGAATAAGCGGAAAAGGAGGGGCGGGATGAAAAAAGTTTGTATTTCGACCTACTGTGAGTGGTCGAGCTATGGGTCTGTTTTACAGGCTATGGGTCTGAAACAGTGCCTGCAAGAGATTGGTTTTGAAAGCTTTATTGTCAGAGATGCTCCCGCCCCGCTGGCTAAGCGGGATTTCCCGCTTGCGATCAGCAAAAATCCCAAGAAGCTGATAAAGGATATATTCAACCTGTATTACCGACCGGCAAGAAGAAGGCAGTACGAGAGCTGCGTTCGTTTTATCAAAGAGCATATTGATATCAGGTACTATAATGATGCGAAGGCGCTGAAAAGCAATTTGCCTCAGGCGGATTACTTCCTGGCCGGCAGTGACCAAATCTGGCACCCCAAGCTGTGCAAGCCGGTATTTTTCCTGGATTTTGTTCCGCAGGGACAGCGGAGGTTGTCCTATGCGGCCAGCATGGGGACGACGGAAATTCCGGCAGAGAAACGGGACGAATTTGCCCGGCTGGTTCGCGGTTTTGATGCGCTGTCCGTGCGGGAAACGGACCTGCCGGATGTCATAGGCCCCCTTGTAGAGAAAGACATCAATGTCCATATTGATCCCACCTTTTTGGCAGACGGCGAAAGTTGGCGAAGGGTTGCTGGCGAGTATCCCATCCAAAAACCGTACATCTTGGTCTATGGGATTTATTGGGATCGGAAACTGAACCGGCAGTTGAAACGGTTGAGAAAGAAGACGGGGTGTGCAATCATTTCTCTCAGTCCCACCGGGCGGACCAGCGTGTGGGGCAATCGAAGAGTGTGTGACGCCGATCCGGCACAGTTTTTGAGTTTGATCGACCATGCGCAGGCGGTGGTGTCTTCGTCCTTCCACGGTGTGGCGCTGGCGCTGAATATGAATAAGAAAGTGGCGGCGGTGGTTAATCCCAAGGCCCCATCCAGACTGGCCTCCCTGTTGGAGACCCTGCAGGTTCCCCGCTATGACGTTGCCGACGTGATGGAGTTTGACTTGGCGGCGTATGCCGGGATCAACGAAAGAATCGCCCGAGAGAGGGCACGGAGTGTTACCTATCTGAAAGAGATTTTGAACGATGAATAATATTGGTGCGTTTCAAAAATGCTCCAACTGCGGAGCGTGCTACAATATATGCCCGGTGGACGCGATCTCGGTCAACGAAGGCGAGACGTTCTATCGCCCCGTTGTGGACGGCACGAAGTGTGTGGACTGCGGTCGCTGCCAGGCAGTATGTCCGGTGAATACCCCGCAGCAGGGGCAAAACACGGTGCGGGCATATGCGGTGGTCCATAACGACGAGCGGGTCGTGCAAAGCAGTTCTTCCGGCGGTGTGTTTCGGGCACTTGCGGATTTGATCCTCGGACAGGGGGGCGTGGTTTTTGGTGCGGCCTACACAGACGAGTTTCGAACGGTCCGCATCGGTTCCCATGAGGAAGTATCTCTGGAGCAATTACAAAAAAGCAAATATGTAGAGAGCCTGGTGGGTGATTCGTTCCGGACCGTGAAGAAACAGTTGGAACAGGGCAGAGCGGTTCTTTACTGCGGCGCTCCCTGCCAGATTGCGGGCTTGAAGCGTTTTTTGGGCAAGGAATACGATCGGCTGCTCACCTGTGACTTCAGCTGTGGCGGTATGCCCTCCCACAAGATGTACCGGCAATGGCTGGACTGGCTGGAGCGGAAATTAAAAGCACCCGTTGCCGGCGTGGATTTTCGTCCGAAGACTTTTGGGTGGAATCCTCATGCAGTGAAGGTAAGCGGAAAGAATGGCCGGGTGTACAGCTGCCTGGCTACGGAGGACGCATATTTTGACTGCTTTGTCAGCAAACACATTTCGGTCAGGGACTACTGCCTGGAGTGTGAGTTTGCCGAAAACCATTACGCAGATATCATTTTGGCGGACTTTTGGAAGCACCGGAGTGTTTCCAAAGTGACCAATGGAAATAAGGGGATTTCGCTGGTGATTGCAAACTCCGAAAAGGGAGAGCGGGCGATTGAGGCGATTTCCGAGCAGGTGGCGCTGACGGTTCTTGATTTGGAGCAGGCATCGTATAACCTGCGGAAAAAGCAGGTTGCAGCCGGGTTTGGTGCGAAACGTGCCGCCTTTTTGGATGCCTGCAACCGGGATGGCTTTGTGTTGGCAGCAGGGCATAGGAAGTACAACCTGAAGTTCCGGCTGAAATATAAGGTCAAAAAATGGTTGGGAAGGGACTGAACAAACGTGATATCCAGAAATCGTGGATTGGGAATTGCCCTGTCCTATGCAAATACATTTCTTAGCATGATAAGCGGACTGTTCCTGTCTTCGTTCATGCTTCGGCAGCTGGGTGACACAGACTATGGTGTATATCAGACCATGTCTTCTTTTGCCAACTACCTTGTTCTGCTGGAGTTTGGAACGGGTACCGTCATGTCCAGAAATCTGTCGGCTGTTCGGGCGCAGGGAAATTCAAAAGAGGAAATAGAGAAGCATGTTTCCACGATCTGGAGCATTACGGCATTTCTCTCGCTGGTAATTTTGCTGGTTTCCGGGATTTTCTATCTGTCCATCGGTACCATATATTCCGGCTCGCTGACTCCGCAGCAGATTGCAGACGGCAAGCAGATGTTTGTCCTGATTACGGTGTTTTTGATTGGCTCCTTCCTGAGCCATACACTCAACGGCATCGTGCTGGCCCATGAACACTATACATATTCTTCCGTTATGGCGATCGTGAAGCTGGTTTCCCGGTTGGTGCTGCTGGTGTGCCTGATCGGGCAGTTCAAAAAAGCGGTTATCATCTGTGCGGTGGATGCGGCAGTCAATGTATTGGCGGTTGCATATACCTTTGTCTATTGCCGGAAGAAGTTTGCAATCAAAATCAATTTCCGCCATTTCGACAAGGTGGTTTTGCGCAGTGCGCTGCCCCTGTGCCTGGCTCTGTTTTTGCAGACCATCGTCAATCAGTCCAACAATATTGTGGGCAAGTTCGTCCTCGGTGTTATGGCGGGGCCGGAGGAGGTTGCACTGTATTCCGTGGGATTGTATATTTTCAGTGTGTTCTCGTCCCTGTCTGTGATCCCGGTGTCTGCATATGTTCCCCAGGTGACGAAAGATGTTATTTCGGGATTGGGAGGGTTGGACCTGACGAAGACACTGGTTCAGCCCTGCCGAATGATCGTTCTTGTGAGCGGAACGATACTGTTTGGATTCTTTGCTTGCGGCAGACCGTTCGTATGCATCGTTTACGGCGAGAAGTACCTGCTTGCATGGCTGATGGCGATCATACTGACTGCACCGGCGTTTTTGAATATGTCCAATGCGGTGGTTCTGAATGTTCTGAACGCAAAAAACAAGCGTCATGTTCGCTCACTTATGCTGATGATCACTACGGCGCTGAACATCCTTATGACCATATTCGGCATCAAGTGGTTCGGTATTGTGGCCGCCGCAGCGGCAACGGGCATTTCCACCCTGCTTCAGGTGCTGATGATGAACATTTATTATGCGAAGGCAATTCAAATTAAAGTGGGGTATCTGTTCCGGAATATTTTCACCGGAATCCTGCCGTTCCAGATCCTTGGCGCAGCGACTGGCTTTGCTGTCGGCGCCTGGATCGAAAATATCTATGTTTCGTTCCTGTGTGCGGGTTTTGCTTATGTGCTGGTTGCCTTTGGCGGGTTCTGGCTGTTTGGAAAGAACGAAATGGAACAGAAGATGATTGAAACGCTCTGCCGGAAAATTACCAAGCGGGGCACCGACAAGTAATACAAGAGCGCTGCAGAACAAACGAGAGGAGCTTTGCCATGGCCATCATATACAGGGACAACATTGACGATGCGGTGCTGCGTCGTCTGCAGCTGACCCAGCTGGAGATACTGGATGAGATCGTTCGCATTTGCGAGGGAAACGACATCCACTATTATCTGGTCGGCGGCACCCTCTTGGGGGCGATTCGGCACAAGGGGTTCATTCCGTGGGATGATGATCTGGATATTGCTATGCCGAGGCAGGATTATATGAATTTCTGCCAGCTGTGCAAAACGCAGCTGAAACCCCAATATTTTCTGCACAACATTGAAACGGATGCTGGATACTGGCTGATTTTCGGTAAGGTTCGAAAAAAGGGCACGGAGATTGCCGAGGAAGGGCTGAAGCATCTGGACACAGAAAAGGGCATCTACGTTGACATCTTCCCCTTTGATGACGCACCAGAGGAGAAACTGTGTATCCGGACGAAGATCGTGAAAACGCTGGCCAATGCGATCTGCTACAAACGCAACGTGGTTCTGCCATACACAAAGAAACAGAAACTGGTTGGCGCCCTGCTGAAACCGTTTTCCGTAAAATTTCTTACCGGGGTGCAGATGAAGCTGATGCAGCACAACGCCAACAAGGGTTATCCGTATTACATCAACTACGGAAGCGGCTATGACCCCGTAAAGCAGACCATCCCAAAGGATAAGTACGAACCCTACAAGCTGGCGGAATTTGAGGGCAAGCAGTACCGAATTCCCAATGATGCCGACTATGTGCTGCGACGCATCTACAGCAACTATATGCAGTTGCCGCCGGAGGAGAAGCGGGTGTTGCGGCATAAGCCCGACTACATCGATTTTGGAGAAGACTATGAAGAAGTATAAGATTGGTTATACGGCGGGTGTCTATGATATGTTCCACATAGGGCACCTGAACGTGATTGCAAACGCCAAAAAGCTTTGCGACAAGCTGATTGTGGCGGTGTCCACCGATGAGCTGGTGCGCAACGAAAAGGGTACGATTCCCATCATCCCCTTTGAGGAGCGGCTGCAAATCGTACAGGCGCTGCGCTATGTCGATCGAGCGGTTGCCCAGGAGTCCTATGCCATTGAAGGGAAAATCCGTGCGGCCAAGGAGTACGGAGTGGATGTGATGTTTGTCGGGGATGACTGGAAGGGCAGCGCCAAGTGGAACAGCATTGAACAGCAGTTGGCTGAAATCGGGGTTGATGTTGTGTATCTGCCCCACACGGACGGGATATCGTCCACCATACTGAGAGAGACCCTGAAGCGCAAAGAGCGTTAATTGCAGATAGATAGGAGAGTCAACTATGTCACTTTTCAAGAATAAAACTCTGATGATCACCGGCGGAACCGGTAGCTTTGGCAACGTGGTGCTCAACCGCTTTTTGCAGACGGACATCGGCGAGATCCGAATCTTCTCTCGTGACGAGAAGAAGCAGGACGATATGCGCCATGAGTTCCAGGCCAAGATGCCCGAGGTGGCGGAGAAAATCAGCTTCTACATTGGCGACGTGCGTGATTTGGCGTCTGTGAAGAACGCCATGCACGGCGTGGACTATATCTTCCATGCCGCCGCTCTGAAGCAGGTGCCATCCTGCGAGTTCTTCCCCATTGAGGCGGTGAAGACCATCGACAGCGGCACCGAGAACGTGTTGACCGCCGCCATCGACGCCGGCGTGAGCAACATTGTCTGCCTAGCCACCGACAAGGCGGCCTATCCCGTCAATGCTATGGGCACCTCTAAGGCCATGATGGAGAAGGTTATCGTGGCCAAGAGCCGCACTGTGGCGCCCGAAAAGACCAAGATCTGCTGCACCCGCTACGGCAACGTCATGTGCAGCCGTGGCAGCGTTATCCCCCTGTGGATCGACCAGATTCGTGCCGGAAAGCCTATCACCATTACCGAGCCGTCCATGACCCGGTTCATCATGAGCCTGGATGAGGCAGTGGATTTGGTTCTGTTTGCCTTTGAGAATGGTACCTCCGGCGATATTCTGGTACAGAAAGCCCCTGCCTGCACCATCGAGACCCTGGCAAAGGCGGTCACCGGTCTGTTCGCTCCCGATCACGAGATCCGGGTCATCGGCATCCGCCACGGCGAGAAGATGTACGAGACTCTGCTGACCAACGAGGAATGCGCCAACGCGATAGACATGGGGCAGTTCTACCGTGTGCCCTGTGACAAGCGTGGCCTGAATTATGATAAGTACTTCAAGGAAGGCGATAAGACCCGCAATACCCTGACCGAGTTCAACTCCAACAACACCGAGCTGCTCAATGTGGAGCAGGTACAGGAGAAGCTGCTGAGCCTGCAGTATATCCGGGACGAACTGGCCGCATGGAAAAAGTGATGAATGCGCAGCAGCAAGCGCTGCTTACCATTGTGCGCAGCGGCCTGACCGGTGAGAGCCTGACCCTGCCGGAGGGCGTTGAGCCCAAGCAGCTTTATCAGCAGTTGAGCCGCCATCAGATGTTGGCGGTGGGGTATGCGGGGGCATCTAATTGCGGGGTGGACAAGCAAAGTCCCCTTGCGGGTCATCTGTTTCAGAGCTACTGCAAGTGCCTGCGCCACAGCGAGCAGCAGAACAAGCTGATCGAAACGGTCTGTGCAGCCTTTGATCAGGCGGGTCTGGACTATATGCCGCTGAAGGGATACAACCTGAAGAAACTCTACCCCGCACCGGAGCTGCGCATCATGGGCGATGCGGATATTTTGATCCGGTTGGAGCAATATGACAGGATACGCACGATTATGCAGGAGCTTGGATTTGCGGAGACTGTGGAGAGCGACCACGAGCTGATTTGGAAACAGGGCCCGCTGATTCTGGAACTGCACAAGCGGCTGATCCCATCCTACAACAAGGACTATCACGGTTATTTCGGTGACGGCTGGCAGCTGGCGACCCAGCGGCAGGGCACTCGCTATGCCATGAAGCGGGAGGACGAGCAGATTTATCTGTTTACCCATTTCGCAAAGCACTATCGGGATGGCGGTATCGGCCTGCGACATTTGGCGGATTTGCGAGTATTCCGACAGGCGTTCCCGGAGCTGGACATGGACTATGTCCGGCGGGAGCTGAAGAAGCTACGGCTGCTGGAATTCTACGAGAACGTGATGAAAGCGGTCGGGGCGTGGTTTGGCGAGGGCCAGTGGGACGAGGTGTCCCGTGCCATCATTGACCACGTTTGCGCCAGCGGTGCCTACGGAAACAAGGATGAGCATGATATGTTCGCTGTAATCCGGGAGGCGGGAGAGGATAAGACCCTTTCCCAGGCCCGATTTGCCCGGCTGAGCAGAATTGTGTTCCAGCCCCTTGCGGAAATGAAGAAGAAGTATCCGGTTTTGGAAAAACTGCCAGTTTTATTGCCTTTGTTTTGGGTGATTCGCATTTTCACTGTGGCTCTGTTTCGCCGCAACCGGCTGAAAAAGGCGACGCAGGAATTCCGTGCGACCAATACCCAGGCGGTCAGCGAGTACCAGAAAAAGCTGGAATTTGTCGGCCTGAAGTTTGAATTTGAGGAGTGATCCTGTGAACATTCTTGTTACGGGGGCAAAGGGGTTTGTAGGGCGTAATCTGGTGGAAAGCCTGAAAACCATTCGGGACGGAAAGAACCGTACCACCGGGCTTGCCATCGACGAGATTTTTGAGTTTGACCTTGACACGGATCCGGCACTGCTGCCTGAGTATTGCCAAAAGGCCGATTTTGTGTTCAATCTGGCGGGGGTCAACCGCCCCCAGAACCCGGAGGAGTTCATGCAGGGGAACTTCGGCTTTGCGTCCACGCTGCTGGACACCCTGAAGACCTGCGGCAACACCTGCCCGGTGATGATTTCCTCCTCCATTCAGGCTACCTGCATCGGTCGCTATGACAGTGATTACGGCAGAAGCAAGAAGGCGGGGGAGGAGTTGGTCTTTGCTTACGGTGCGGAAACCGGGGCAAAGGTGCTGGTGTACCGGTTCCCCAATCTGTTCGGCAAGTGGTGCCGGCCCAACTACAACTCCGCTGTGGCTACGTTCTGCAATAACATTGCAAACGACCTGCCCATCACGGTCAGCGACCCGGCGGTACAGTTGGAACTGTTGTACATCGACGACCTTGTGGACGAGATGCTGCGTGCGTTGAACGGAAAAGAGCATCGCTGCGAGTTTGACGGCATTGACACCGTGTTGACCGACTCCGGCCGCTATTGCGCCGCCCCCGTCACCCACAAGGTGACCTTGGGTGAGATTGTGGGATTGCTGGAGCAGTTCAAAAACCAACCGGAAACCTTGCTTGTGCCGGAAATTCCCGCCGACAGCTTTGGCAAGAAGTTGTATTCCACCTACTTGAGTTATTTGCCGAAAGAGAAAGCGGCATTTCCTCTAAAGATGAATGTGGACGAACGGGGCAGCTTTACCGAACTGCTGAAGACCGCCAACTGCGGCCAGGTCTCTGTGAATATCAGCAAACCCGGAATTACCAAGGGACAGCACTGGCACCACACCAAGTGGGAGTTTTTCATTGTAGTGTCCGGCAGGGCGCTGATCCAACAGCGGAAACTCGGCGGCGACGAGGTGCTGAATTTTGAAGTGTCCGGCGAGAAGATCGAGGCGGTGCATATGCTGCCCGGCTACACCCACAACATCATCAACCTGTCCGATACCGAGGATTTGGTGACGGTCATGTGGGCCAACGAACCCTTTGACCCCAATCATCCGGATACATTTTTCGAGAAAGTGGAGGAGTAAACCATGGCTTCTTTCAAAAACAACGGCAAGCTGAAGTTGCTGATTATCGTAGGCACCCGCCCTGAAATCATCCGTTTGGCGGCGGTCATTACCAAGTGCCGCAAGTATTTCGATACCATTCTGGCCCATACCGGACAGAACTACGACTACAATCTTAACGGCGTGTTTTTCCGTGACCTGCGGCTGGACGACCCTGATGTGTATTTGGACGCCGTGGGCAAGGATTTGGGCGAAACCATGGGCAACATCATCGCCAAGAGCTACGAGCTGATGGTGGACATTAAGCCCGATGCCGTGCTGGTGCTGGGCGATACCAACTCCTGCCTGTCCGTTATCGGCGCCAAGCGCCTGCACATCCCCATCTTCCACATGGAAGCGGGCAACCGCTGCAAGGACGAGTGCCTGCCGGAGGAGACCAACCGCCGCATCGTGGACATTATCTCCGACGTCAACCTGTGCTACTCCGAGCACGCCCGCCGCTACCTGGCCGACTGCGGCCTGCCCAAGGAACGCACCTATGTCACCGGTTCCCCCATGGCGGAGGTGCTGCACAACAACCTGCCCCAGATCGAGACCAGCGACATCCACGCCCGCCTGGGGTTGGAGAAAGGCAAGTACATTCTGCTCTCTGCCCACCGTGAGGAGAACATCGACACCGAGAAGAACTTTACCAGCCTCTTCACCGCCATCAACAAGATGGCCGAGGTGTACGATATGCCCATCCTGTACTCCTGCCATCCCAGAAGCCGAAACCGCTTGCAGGCAAGCGGTTTCCAGCTGGACAAGCGGGTCGTTCAGCACGAGCCTTTGGGCTTCCACGACTACAACTGTCTGCAGATGAACGCCTTTGCGGTGGTGTCCGACAGCGGCACCCTGCCTGAGGAATCCAGCTTCTTCACCTCCATCGGCAAGCCCTTCCCGGCGGTGTGCATCCGCACCTCCACCGAGCGCCCCGAGGCGCTGGACAAGGGGTGCTTCGTGCTGGCGGGCATTGATGGTGACAGCCTGCTGCAGGCGGTGGCCACTGCGGTAGAGATGAACAATGCCGGTGACCACGGCATCCCCGTACCCGATTACGTGGAGGAGAACGTGTCCACCAAGGTGGTCAAGCTTATCCAGTCCTACACGGGCGTGGTCAACAAGATGGTGTGGCGTAAATTCTGATAAGACAACGATAATCGATGTAAAAACAATGCCTGCATCCCTTGGGATGCAGGCATTGTTCTGTGTTGCAGCAGAAGGACACACCAATATCGAAAAAGGGGGAAGGCCTTGCGCTGCAAGGAGAAAGTTTGCGGGAGGGGGCACAAAAAATGATGCTTTGTCCTCGGGTGGAGGACGGAGGCCGGATTTCTATCACATACAACAAAACAGGGGTGTCAAGACAAGATGGAATCGTGGGGTTTGCCAATGGAATTTGCGGGTTAACCGTGTTACAATGCAGGGCAACGAGCCATGCTCCCCAAGGATTTGACGGGTTTGGCAAGGAGAAATAACCTGAAAGAAAACCCATTCGTGGGGGGGAGGAGAAGGCATATGGAGCAGATACGTTTTTCCGTAGATCGGTGCGTGATATGTGACGGCGTGGTGGAAGAAGGGCGATGGGTGTGTGTCGCTTGTGAGAAGAAATGGGGTGGCATCCCCAAAGACTTTAAGCCGGTGCGACCGGAACGGGGAAAACCGGGAAAACGCCGATGGTTTGGCTGGTTAAAGAGAAAATAAAAGTGGTAAGAAACTCAAGGTTTCTTACCACTTTTTTAATTTATCCGGCAGTTTTTCCAGCAAGAGCCGGACGCACAGGCCGGTGAACAGACCCGTACCCATGCCGCACAGCAGAAGCCACGGCAGGTAGACCACCAAAGCGGGTGTGCGGGTAATGGCGATGGCTACCGCCAGCTGGCCGATGTTGTGACAAATCCCACCCAGCATACCGGCCACCCATAGCTGACGGTGGGGGATGAATTTGTGTAGCAGGCAGGTGATCAGGTAGCACAAAAGGCCGCCGGCAAGGCTGTAGAACAGGGTGGTGGCCCGACCGGAGAACAGGCTGCCCAGCAGGATCCGGGACAGCAGCACCCACAGCGCATCCACAGGGCCAACGGCGAATATGGCGTACAGGGTGACTACGTTGGCAAGGCCCAACTTGGCGCCGGGAATGGGGAGGGGATTGGGAATCTGTCCCTCCAGCAGGTGAATGGCAAGGGCAAGTGCGGTCAGCAGCGCCAGACGGGTCAGGCGCCGGATTGAGGGTTTAGTTTGCAACGGCATCAAAATTCACCACGCCTCCTTTCGGTTGAATGACAAGGCCGTGGGGCAGGCAAACGATGGGGTAGTCCTCCGTTCTGGACCATCCCTGTCGGACGCACAGCTTGTCGGGGCAGGTGGCCTGCTCCACCCGGATACGTCCGTCGGACACCACCACGGTGTTATTGCCCCCTGCGGGGGAGGGAACGGTGAACCGTGTGTCCTCGTCAAGGGGGACGGTGCGGATGAGGGTGCCGTTTTGATAGAGCTCGGCACAGTTGGCCACGCCTTGTGGCAGGGGGAACCGTACGATGGCCGCAACGCAGACCGCAGCCAAAGCGGCAAACAGAGCGATCCAATACCTGGTTTTCATCGCAGTACCGTCACCTCCCGCTGGGCATAGTCGGGCATGAGGGTGAATTTGCCCTCCAACCCGGCGGTGATGGCAATGCTGCCATCCTCGAGGACGAATACGGCATCAAAATCCCGGGTTTCCCGCCAGTGGTCGGCGGCTCGGTCCAAACCCATAACGAACAGGGCGGTGGACAGGGCGTCGCACAAGGCGCCGGAGGGGGCGACAATGGTCACCGAGGTCAGGCCTGCCCGTGCCGGATAGCCGGTGGAGGGGTCAATGATGTGCCAGTATGTTTCACCGTTTTGGGTAAAACGGCGCTGATAGCCGCCGGAGGTGAGCACGGCGCAGTGGTGTACGGGCAGGCGGGCCAGCATATCCTCGCAGTCCGGGTCCTGAATCCCTACCACCCAGTCCGAACCGTCGGGTTTGGTCCCAATGGCCTGAATGTTGCCGCCCAAACGCAGCAGGGCGGAGGTGATGCCGGCCTGCTGCAAATCCTCGGCAAGGCGGTCGCCGGCCCAACCCTTGGCTACGCAGCCCAAGTCCAGCATGACGCCGGGGGAGAGGGTCAGGGTAGTTCCGGCCAGGGAGACCTGCTCCACACCCACAAGGGGCAGCAGGGCGTCCAGCTCTGTTTGGGACGGGACACGGACCTGGTCGGTGGTAAATCCCCATGCCCGCACCAGCGGATAGACGGTGGGGTCCATAGCGCCGTTGGTCCGCCGGGACATGGCAAGGGCAAAGTCCACCAGCTCCGCCGTGTCGGCGCTGACGGGTACGGAGTTGCCGTTTGCTGTGTTGGCGGTGGAAATCTGGCTGCCTGGGTCGGTAACGGAAAGCTGTGTCTCCCACGTCAGAAGGCTCTGTTTGGCAGAGGACAGGGCGGCCTGTGCCCCGTCGCCGTAGGCGGTCAGATGCATAAAGGTGTCCATGGCGGTGAATTGGACATCGGTGCGTTCGGGCACAGTTGTGGCGCAGGAACACAGAAGAAAAAGACAGACCGACAGAGCAATCAATCGGCGAACGAAACGGGCCATGGGAACACCTCCTTCCAACTCTTTGTCTCTATCATACCACAGTATGGGATGATTGTCATGGTTGGAGCTGGTTATCGTTGATTTTTTTCTGCATTTCGTGTACACTATATCATGCAGAGATATGCGGAAAGGAGTGGGGCGAACATGAGCTTCACCTTTGAACAGTACCGCCAGAGTGCGGACTATATTTTGGACAAGCTGGGCGAATTTACCCCCAAGGTGGCCATGATTCTCGGTTCCGGCCTGGGGGAGTTGGGCGACACGGTGGAACATCCCATCGCCATCCCCTACGGCGACATTCCCCATTTTCGGGCATCTACCGCTCCCGGTCACAAAGGGCAGTTTGTTTTCGGCACTTTGGAAGGTCGGCCCGTGGCCGTGATGCAGGGGCGGATGCATCACTATGAGGGCTATTCCTACGAGGAGGTCGCCTACGCCGTTCGGGTGCTGCGGCTGCTGGGGTGCGAAACCCTGATCGTCACCAATGCCGCCGGCTGCGTACGCACCGACTGGCAGGCCGGGGAGCTGATGCTCATTACCGACCACATCAAGATGTTTTCCGAATCCCCCCTGCGGGGCGAGAATATCCCCGAGTTTGGCGTGCGGTTCCCCGACGCCTCTAAGCTCTATACCCCCACCCTGCGTGAACTGGCCCGTCAGGTGGCAAAGGAGCAGGGCATCAACCTGCGTGAGGGTGTGTACTTCTATTGCTACGGGCCCCAGTACGAGACCCCGGCAGAAATTCGTGCCGCCCGTGTACTGGGCGGCGATGCGGTGGGTATGTCTACGGCACCGGAGGTCATCGTGGCCGGTCACTGCGGGATGCAGGTGCTGGGCTTCACCCTGCTGTCCAACATGGCGGCGGGTATTCTGGACCAGCCCCTTTCCGAGCAGGAGGTGCTGGATGCGGGCAAGGCGGCCCGGACACAGTTCTCCGCCCTGGTGCGGGGCTGCCTGAAGCGGATGTAAGGAGGACGCTATTATGCTGACTGTGTTTAATCGCAAGGAGCTGCTGACCACCTGGTCCATGGAGGAGCAGGTCCGTGTGCGGGAGGTTTTGGCGAAAAACGGTATTGACTACCGCATCAGGACGGTCAATCCCTCGGCACGGTCCGCCGCTGCAAGCAGCGGCCGCAGCCGCATGGGCAGCTTCGGGGTCAATTCGGATTGCGCCTACCAGTATTACATTTATGTGCACAGACGTGACTATGACCGGGCCCGGTCTTTGATTTAAGGTTTGGAGGGATTTTATGTCCGTGCTGTTTCATAACGCCACAGTTCTGACCATGGACGGCAGCCGAAAGGTGCTCCGGGATACGTTTGTGGCGGTGGAGGGTCGATACATCACTTATGTGGGACAGGCCCGACCTGAGGGTGAGTTTGCCCGCACCGTGGACTGTGCCGGCAAGGTGCTGCTGCCCGGGTTTGTCAATGCCCATACCCACGTGCCTATGGCGTTGCTGCGAGGTGTCGGCGGCGGACTGGACCTGCACCACTGGCTTAACGACTGCATTTTCCCCACCGAGGCCAAGCTGGATGACCGGTCGGTTGCGGCCGGAGCCGCCCTTGGACTGGCGGAGATGATCGCTGCCGGCGTGACCTGTATCGCCGATATGTACATGCATACCGGAGCGATTGCGGAGCAAATTGCCCGCTCCGGCATCAGCGCCAACCTGTCCTGCGGCGGAGTGTACTTTGGGGCCCCGGAGGATTTTGCTCCCGATAAGTGCGGCGATTGCCGCAACCAGCAGGTGCTGACCGAAAGCTGGCACAATTTTGACAGAGGCCGCATCCGGGTGGATGCCTCTATTCATGGCGAATATACCTCCAACGCCCCCCTGTGGCGCTGGATGGGTCGGTACGCCGCCGACCATGGCCTGCGTATGCACGCCCACGTGTCCGAAACGGCGGCGGAGCATCAGGCGAGCCTTGACCGCAATGGCGTGTCCCCCTTGCGGGCGCTGGACGAGTGCGGAGCCTGGGTTAACGGCGGCGTTGCCGCCCACTGCGTCTATACCACAGCGGAGGATTGGGAACTGATGGCCAAGCGGGACGTGTCCTGTGTCCACAATCCCTGGTCCAACCTGAAGCTGGGATCCGGCATTGCTCCTACCCAAGCGATGAAGAATGCCGGGGTGCGTGTGGCGCTGGGCAGCGACGGAATGGCCTCCCACAACTGTGCCGACCCCTTCTCCGACATGAAGCTGGCGGCGAGCCTGCCCTGCGGTGCCGGCTGTAATGCAACGGCCATGGGGGCCTGGGATGTACTGGAGATGGCTACGGTCAACGGTGCGGCGGCGCTGGGTCGTACGGAAACCGGTGTAATCGCCGCCGGAAGGGTGGCGGATCTGATTTTGGTGGATCTGACCGCCCTGAACATGACCCCCTGCCATGCTGTGGCAGAAAATCTTGTCTACTCTGCCCGCCCCGAGAATGTGGTCATGAATATGGCGCAGGGACAGGTCATATATGAAAATGGGGTGTACCACACCTTGGATCTGGCACGCATCCGAGCTGAGGTGACCGGTTACGCCCTGCCCTTGCTGTTTGGGTAATCTGTTCGGGAGGCATAGGATATGTCTGAGCAAAAGCAAGCGAAGAATACCATGTTTGGTGGGGTGGCCATTTTGGCAGCCGGCATCGCCATCGTCAAAATCATCGGTGCACTGTTCAAGATCCCCCTGTTCAATGTTTTGGGGGAGAAGGGAACGGCGGACTTCAACAACGCCTATTCCATTTACGCCCTGCTACTGACCGTAGCTACGGCGGGTCTGCCGGTGGCCCTGTCCAAGACGGTGGCTGAGTGCAACGCCCTGGGGAAGCAGAACCAAAAGCAAAAGGTGTTTCGGGTTGCCTTGAGCGTCTTTTTGACCCTGGCCCTGATCTCCTTCCTGTTTATGTGGTTCGGTGCAGACCGGCTGGCCCTGATGATGGGCAACAGCTATTCCGCCCTGGGCATTAAGGCTTTGGCCCCGGCTGTGGTGTGTGTGGGATTCCTGGCGGCGTTCCGTGGATACGCCCAGGGTCACATGAACATGACGCCCACCTCCGTGTCCCAGATCATCGAGGCGCTGTGCAAGCTGGTGCTTGGCCTTGGCCTTGCCATGCTGGTGCTGCGGGTGGGGCTGCCGGGCGTGGTAGGTGAGGCGAAGAAATCTTACGCCGCTGCAGGAGCCATCACCGGCGTGACAGTGGGTACCGTGCTGGCTGTGGTATACATGGCGTGGGAGTTTGCACGTGGTTGCCGCCGCACACGGTTGGCGGGGACCGACACGCCGGAGTCGGCTGGACGGATTTTGGGCAAGCTGTTGCTGATTGCGCTGCCGATCACCCTGTCTACCTCCATCGTGCCCCTGATCAATGCCATCGATACGGCGCTGGTCCAGCGCAGACTGCAGGAACTGCTGTTTGAAAACACCGATCGGCTGCAGATGTGGAGCCGCTGGCTTGACCCGCAGGAGATTACTGCCGCTATTGCTGCCTGGCGGGCAACCCTGGCTCCCGGGCAGATGCCGGAGCTGAGCCTGCTGATGGAGCAGGTGGCGGACGGTGTGCCTCAGGCCAAACACGCAGTGGACCTGCTGGAGCAATTCAGCCGTACCATGTATGGCAGCTATTCCGCAGCCAACAGCCTGTATAACCTGCCCAGTTCCTTTATGACGGCCCTGACTGCGGCCATTATCCCCGCTGTTTCCGCCGCTTTGGTAAAAGGCGACCGTGCAGGCTCTGCCCGCATCACGGGTTCCGTCCTGCGTATTACTGCGCTGCTTTCCGTGCCTATGGGCATGGGCCTGCTGGCCCTGTCCGGACCCATTATGCAGCTGCTTTACCCGAAATACGATGTCACCATTACCGGCCCGACCTTGTCGGTGCTGGGTCCTGCGGCGGTGCTGGCGTGTCTGGTGCTGGTGTGTAATGCGGTGCTGCAGGCCAACGGCCACGCCTGGTTGCCCATCGTTACCACCCTGTTTGGCGGTGCGGCCAAGCTGACGGCAAATTACCTGCTGGTGTCCATCCCTGAAGTACACGTCTTTGGCGCACCGATCGGCACACTGCTGTGCTATGTGGTGGCGCTGACACTGGATTTGATTGCCATGAAACGCATTGTGCCCGAGGTGGGAAGCTATGTGCGGGTGTTCGCAAAACCCGTGTTTTCCGGCCTGATCATGGGAGGCGGTGCATGGGCGGTTTATGGCCTGCTGCAGCGGGTTTTGCTTGCGGCCGGAATGGCACAGGTGGGCGGGCAGACCCTTTCCCGTGGCGGAAATGCGGTGGCCACCTTCGGCGCCATCGGTGTGGCAGTCATTATTTATTTTGTCCTTGTTCTGCTGACCCGGGCCATTTCCAAGGAGGACTTGCTGCTCATGCCTAAAGGGGAAAAAATTGCGAAAATTTTGCGTTTTTGAGACAAAAAACACAAAAAACCCTTGCAAAGGAGCGAAAGTTGTGGTAGATTTCTTACATAAGGATTTTTATGATGTCCGGGACCTGATACACATTGTAGATTTGCTGCGTGGACCCGGTGGTTGCCCCTGGGATCGGGAGCAGACCCACCAGAGTATCCGCCGTGATTTGCTGGAAGAAGCTTACGAGGCGGCGGACGCCATCGACACCGGTGACCTGGCGAACCTGAAGGAGGAGCTGGGCGACCTGCTGCTGCAGGTGGTGTTCCACACCAGCATCGAGCGGGAGCTGTCCGGCATGACGCTGGACCAAGTGGCCGACGGCGTTTGCAAGAAGCTGATCTTCCGTCACCCCCATGTGTTCGGGTGTGTGCAGGTGGAGAACACCGATCAGGTGCTGACCAACTGGGAAATCCTGAAGCAGGAGGAAAAGGGACAGAAAACCGAGACTGATGTGCTGCGTGCCGTGGCTCGTGCCTTGCCCGCCCTGTGGCGTGCGGAAAAAGTGCTGAAGAAGGCGGAAAAGGCCGGCTTCCCCAGTGCGGACGAGCAGACCCGCCGAGACCGGCTGACCCAGGCGGTGTGCAGCACACAATATCCCGCCGACGCCCAGGCGGCTGTGGGCGACGTGCTGTTCGCCGCAGTGAATCTGGCCCGTGCCATGGGCGTGGATCCGGAACAGGCGCTGACCCGTGCCACCGATGCATTTATCGATAAAGTGGCCGAACTTGAGGGAACTTAACAGCGTGGTACACGCTGATAGGTTATATTAATCCATTATCGGCAGGCGCTGCCGAACAATACGAAGGAGGAGTATTCCAATGAACAAAGCTGAACTCATCAATGCCGTGGCCGAGAAGGCCGGCCTGTCCAAGAAGGACACCGAGACCGCTGTCAACGCTGTTATCGACACCATCGCTGCCGCTCTGGCCGCCGGTGACAAGGTGCAGCTGGTTGGCTTTGGTGCTTTCGAGGTGAAGGCCCGCGCTGAGCGCATCGGCCGCAACCCCAAGACCAAGGAGAGCATCAAGATCCCCGCTTCCAAGGTTCCCGTTTTCAAGCCCGGCAAGGCTCTGAAGGACACTGTGGCCAAGTAATTGACCGACAACAAAGACGGCAGGGAGCGATCCCTGCCGTCTGTTCTTTTTAGGAGGAGTTCCCATGCGATTGGATAAGTGGCTCAAGGTGTCCCGCCTGATCAAGCGGCGCACCGTGGCCAACGAAGCCTGTGACAATGCCCGAGTGTCCGCCAACGGCCGGCCGGTGAAGGCCAGCTATGACGTGAAGGTGGGCGATGTGCTGGAGCTGCGCTTTGGCGAGCGCACCGTCAAGGTTGAAGTGCTGACCGTAGCCGACAACGTGGGTAAGGCGGATGCCGCCGCCATGTACCGGGAAGTGCTGTAACCCCTTGCATTTGCCCCTTGGCTTTGTTATACTTGCTATGGCCCGCCGGTGGCGGGCCATTTTTTGCAAAAGGATGAATGCATATGTATTTTGATACGCATGCCCATTACGGCTCCGAGATGTATGACGCCGACCGGGAGGAACTGATTGCTTCCATGCCCGAGCGGGGCGTGGAGCTCATCATTAACCCCGGCTGCACCCTGGAGTCCTCTCAGGGGGCGGTGGCGCTGGCCGAGCGGCACGACCATGTGTATGCCGCCGTAGGTGTGCACCCCTCCGACTGTCATACCTGGTCGGACGAGGTGGAAGCGGGTATTTTGGCCCTGACCGACCACGCCAAGGTGAAGGCTATCGGCGAGGTGGGTCTGGACTACTACTGGAAGGACAACGCTCCCGCCGCGCTGCAGAAAGAGGTTTTCGTCAAACAGTTGGAGATTGCCCGGCAGACAAAGCTGCCCGTCATCGTCCACAACCGGGACGCCCATAAGGACACGCTGGACATCGTGCGGCAGTATAAGGATGTGCCGGGGGTGTACCATTGCTATGCCGGAAGCATCGAGGATGCTAAGATTTTGGTCAAGATGGGCTGGATGCTGTCCTTTACCGGGGTCATCACATTCAAAAACGCCCGCAAGGCGCTGGAGGTCATCCAGTGGCTGCCTTTGGACCGCATCATGATCGAAACGGACAGCCCTTACCTGACGCCGGAACCCTTCCGTGGCAAGCGCAATGACTCCGGCTATGTCCATCTGGTCAGCGAGAAGATCGCCGAGCTGAAGGGCATTACCCCGGAAGAGGCCGCCCGCATTACCACGGAAAACGCCCGCAGATTTTTCAACATTCCCCGCTGACGAGGAGGAAGTTCTATGACCATCACCTATGAATACGAGGGTGCGCTGTACGTCAACCTGACCAACAAGTGCAACTGCAACTGCGAGTTCTGTCTGCGCCACGGCAAGGCACAGGGCTCCATCTATACCGAGGACTCCCTGTGGCTGGAGCGGGAGCCGACCCGGCAGGAGGCACTGGACAGCTTCCTGGGGCGGGATGTGTGCTCCTATCGGGAAATCGTCTTCTGCGGCTACGGCGAACCCACCTACCGGCTGGACGACCTGCTGTGGCTGGTGGATGAGCTGAAGGTGCGCTTCGGCGACAACTTGCCTCCCGTGCGCATCAACACCAACGGGCACGCCAACCTCATTAACGGCCGCAACGTGTGTCCGGAACTGAAAGGGCGCATTAATACCCTGTCCATTTCCCTCAATGCTACCAATGCCGCCGACTACGTGGCCCTGTGCCACCCCGTTCAGGGCGAGGCGGCCTATCAGGCCATGCTGGACTTTGCACGGGACGCAGTACCCTTTGTGGACAAGGTGGTGCTGACCATCGTGGACAAGGACAAGACCCGGGAAGAGATCAACCTGTGCCACAAGATGGCCGCCGACTTGGGCGTGGAGCTGCGGGTGCGCAGCTTCATCGATTCGTGAGGTTGGCGATGGAAGCAATTTATTACACCCTGCGAGCCGTGAACGGAGACTACGCCGAGCTGGTCACCGACGGGGGAGAGGTGCTGTCCATCACCATGTTCCTGCTGCCCGAAGGGGCGGACGTGGGCAGCCGATTGAAGCTGGAGAACTTCCTGTGGGAATTGGTGGAATAAGGATAGAATAAAAGCGGATGCGACGTAGTCGCATCCTCTTTCTGTTTGGTTTAATTAGTATGCCACGCCCCAGTAAATCATGTGCTTGGCGGGCTTGCCGCAGCACACGCAGGTGTCGGCGACCTTCTCCTGCTCCAAAGGCATGCAGCGGGAGGACACGCCGGCTCGCTCCTTCATCTGCAGCTCGCAATCCAGCTCGCCGCACCACATGGTCTTGGCGAAACCGCCCTGATTGTCGATGAACTCCTTGACCTCGTCCACAGTCAGGCAGACACGGGTATTAGTCTCCAGATTGGCCTTGGCACGGTTGTAAAGGCCCTCATGCACCTCGTCCAGGAGCTTTGCTACAGTGGTTTCCAGCTCTGCCAGGGGGACAAAGACCTTCTCGCCGCTGTCACGGCGGCAGATGCAGCACTGCCCCTGCTCCATATCCTTGGGGCCGATCTCCACACGCAGGGGCACGCCCTTCATCTCGTACTCGGCGGCCTTCCAACCCATGGACTGGTCGGAGTCGTCGATGCCGGCACGGACACCGGCGGCGGTCAGGCGGTCGTACAGGTTGCGGGCGGCGTCCAGCACGCCCTCCTTGTGCTGTGCCACGGGGATGACCATGGCCTGGATGGGAGCGATGCGGGGAGGCAGCACCAGACCGTTGTTGCCGCCGTGGGTCATGATGATGCCGCCGATCATGCGGGTGGACACGCCCCAGCTGGTCTGGTGGGGATAGTGCAGGGTGTTGTCCTTGCCGGTGTAGGTGATGTCGAAGGCCTTGGCAAAGCCGTCGCCGAAGTAGTGGCTGGTGCCGGACTGCAGGGCCTTCTTGTCGTGCATCATGCACTCCACGGTGTAGGTCTCCTCAGCGCCGTTGAACTTTTCCTTATCGGTCTTGCGGCCCTTGACCACGGGCATGGCCAGCACATTCTCGAGGAAGTCGGCGTAGACGTAGAGCATCTGCTCGGTCTCCTGGCGGGCCTCCTCTTCGGTGGCGTGCATGGTGTGACCCTCCTGCCAGAGGAACTCACGGTGGCGCAGGAAGGGGCGGGAGGTCTTCTCCCAGCGCAGCACGCTGCACCACTGGTTGTACTTCTTGGGCAGGTCACGGTGGGAGTGGATGATGTTCTTAAAATGCTCGCAGAACAGAGTCTCGGAGGTGGGGCGGATGCAGTAACGCTCCTCCAGCTTCTCGCTGCCGCCGTAGGTGACCCAGGCGCACTCGGGGGCAAAACCCTCCACGTGGTCCTTCTCCTTCTGCAGCAGGGACTCGGGGATCAGCATGGGCATGGACACATTCTGGTGACCGGTCTTTTTGAACATGGCGTCCAGGGTGTGCATGATGTTCTCCCAAATAGCGTAACCGTAGGGACGGTAGATGAACATACCCTTGATGGAGGAGTAGTCGATCAGCTCCGCTTTCTTGCACACGTCGGTGTACCACTGGGTGAAGTCCACTTCCATATCGGTGATCTGCTCTACCTGCTTCTTGTTGTCTTTAGCCATAATGATTCAGTCCTTTTACAAAAGAGTATTTGCAGTAACCATTATTTTATAAACACTGCGGGGAAAAGTCAAGGTTTCCTGCCACATTCTGCAAAAATATCGCACTTGCAACCTGTTTTTGACCGTGGTATACTGGTGTCAAGAACACTATATAATACAGAAAAGAGGGAATTCCATGGACGCACTGGAAAGAAGACGTGGTGTAGCAAAGAGCCTGGAACAGGCCCGAGGACCGGTCAGCGCCACAACGCTTGCAAAAAAGTTTTCCGTCAGCAGACAGATTATCGTGGGTGACGTGGCCCTGCTGCGTGCCGGCGGCATGGATATCTTTGCCACGCCGAGAGGATACATTCTGCCCAAACCGGCTGCCGGGGTGACGCACACCCTGGCCTGCCGCCACACGGCCGAGCAGATGGGGCAGGAGCTCAATGCCATCGTGGATCAGGGCTGCACGGTGGTGGATGTCATTGTGGAGCATCCGGTTTACGGACAGATCACCGGCCCGCTGCAGCTGTCCAACCGGCATGAGGTGGCTCAATTTGTGGAGCTGGTAGCCCAGCAGGAGGCCGCACCCCTGTCGGCCCTGACCGACGGGATCCACCTGCACACGATCGTTTGTCCGGATGAGGCGGCCCTTTCCCGGGTGAAAGCCTCGCTGGAGCAGATGGGGCTTCTGGTGAAGGAATAACAGAGGAAACGACCCGCCATTGGCGGGCCGTTTTTTCAACGCATTGCCATATATTGACAAAAGAGGACAATATGCGATATAATCACAGTGTCAGTTTTTGACAAAAACGCAGAGGAGGAAAAATATGAAGTATTGTAGTAATTGCGGAGCAGAAATCAACGAGGGCGCCGTTGTATGCGTCAAGTGCGGCGTTGCCGTCCAGACTTCCTGTGCTCCGGTGGGCCAGCGCAAGACCAACAAGGGACTGCTGAAGTACATTCTGCTGTCCATATTGACTTTGGGCATTTACGGCCTGGTCGTTATGTCCTCTGTGGGTGATGACATCAACGTGGTTGCCAGTCGCTATGACGGGAAGAAGACAATGCACTATTGCCTGCTGTACTTTATCGTTGCACCCATCACCCTCGGTATTGCCGGCATCGTTTGGTTCCACAAGATTTCCAACCGTATCGGCAATGAGCTCAAGCGCCGTGGTATTGCCTACAGTCTGTCCGCTGCGGACTACTGGCTGTGGAACGTGCTGGGCAGCCTGATCGTTATCGGTCCCTTTGTCTATATGCACAAGCTGTTTAAGGCGACCAACCTGATGTGTGCCGACTTCAACCAAAAGGGTTGATCCGGTTGAGAAGCATAACCGGTTATAAGCGCAAAGTCCTCATACTTGCACTGATTGCGACATATTTTGCCATAGCATACGCACTGCTGGACCGTTTCGATATTACCTGCGTATTTTTGGCACTTTTCCGGATCCCGTGTCCCGGCTGCGGGATGACACGTGCGTTGGCCTCCCTGCTGAAGCTGGATTTTTACCGGGCGGCACAGCACAACGTGGTGATTTTCTTTATGCCGTATGTGGTTGCGTATCTGATGTTCGAGTTCAGGCACAAGATCCACGGCGTGCTGTTGAGCATCATCGCCACAATTGCGATAGTAAATTGGCTGATTAAGCTAAAATTATTTGTTTGTTAGGAGGAAAAAAGATGTTTTGTAAGAATTGCGGAAACGAAATCAATGAGAATGCGGTTGCGTGCATGAACTGCGGCTTTGCCAAGGGTGACGGCACCAAGTTCTGTGCCAACTGCGGCAAGGAGATCAATCCCGGTGCGGCCATCTGCACCAACTGCGGCGCTGCTGCCACGTCCGCCAAGGCTGCGGCCGTGGGCGGCGAGCAGAAGTCCAAGCTGGTGGCTGTGTTGCTGGCCTTCTTCCTGGGCAGCATCGGCATCCACGACTTCTATCTGGGCTACACCAAGAACGGCATCATCAAGATCGTTCTGACCTGCTGCACCGGCATCGGTGGCAGCATCTGGGCCCTGATCGACTTCATCCGCCTGCTGACCGGTTCCCTGAACACCGACGCCAACGGCGTGGCCCTGAAGAACGAATTCTAATCAAGCCTGATCCGTATGAGAAGTCTCCGCACCCTTGTGGGTGCGGAGACTTTTTTGCGGACATCGGATTTATCTTGACAAACAGGAAAAGGGTGGTACAATAGCGCTGAAGGTGTCAAGACACCTCGAAGTTTGCGAAAAGGGTGAGAGTATGAAGGCTTTTTTCAAACGTAAAAACATAGAGATTTCCCTGAAACGCTACGGCATTGACGCCCTGGGCGCCATGGCGCAGGGCCTGTTCTGCTCGCTGCTTATCGGCACCATCATCAAAACGTTGGGGCAGCAGCTGGCGGTGCAGTACCTTGTGGATATCGGTACGTACGCCATGGCGGTATCCGGTCCGGCCATGGCGGTGGCCATCGGTTACGCACTGAAGGCGGATCCCATGGTGCTGTTCTCGCTGGCGGCGGTCGGTTGGGCGGCAAATGCCGAGGGCGGAGCCGGCGGACCGCTTGCCGTGCTGGTGATTGCCATCGTTGCCGCCGAGTTTGGCAAGGCGGTGTCTAAGGAGACGAAGGTGGACATTTTGGTCACCCCCGGTGTGACCATTCTTGTGGGTGTGGCGCTTGCCAAGCTGATTGCACCCCCCATCGGTACGGCGGCATCTGCCTTTGGCATTATGATCGACCGGGCCACCACCCTGCAACCCTTCTGGATGGGCATTGCGGTATCCGTGCTGGTGGGCATCGCCCTGACCCTGCCCATCTCCTCCGCAGCCATTTGCTCCGTGCTGGGCCTGACCGGCATTGCCGGCGGCGCTGCCGTAGCCGGATGCTGTGCCCATATGGTGGGCTTTGCGGTCATGTCTTTTAAGGAGAACCGCTGGGGCGGTTTGGTCAGTCAGGGGTTGGGTACCTCCATGCTGCAGATGCCCAATTTGGTGCGGCACCCCCTTTGCTGGCTGCCTCCGATTTTGACCTCTGCCATCACCGGCCCCATTGCCAGCTGTGTCTTCAAGCTGCAGATGAACGGCGAACCCATCAATTCCGGCATGGGTACCTGCGGTCTGTGCGGCCCCATCGGTGTGTGGACCGGCTGGGTGGCCCCGGCGGAAAAGGCCCTGGCCAAGGGTGCTGCAGCCATCACTCCTGCCGCAATGGATTGGATCGGTCTGGTGCTGGTGTGCGTCGTGCTGCCTGCTGTGCTGTGTGGTTTCTTCGGTTGGATCATGCGCAAGATGAGCTGGATCCACGACGGCGACCTGGCGCTGGCGCAGTAAAGAACATAAAAAGCACCCGACAGCAGTTGCTGCCGTGTGCTTTTGGTTTGTGAGGGGATTACAGCACCTGGCTGAATTCCACGATCTCGGCGTTGGGACCCTCGATATTGAAGAACTTTACGCCCTTGGCCCAGAAGGGCAGGAACTGGATTTCGTCCTCCAGAGGGGCGTGACCGACAGACTTGACGGCATCCCAGGCGGCCTGGATATCGTCCACGTCCAGGGCAATGTGGGCGATGGCACCGGCGTGGCCCACGGCGCAGGGTTCGCCGGTGGACTGATAGCTTTCGATGCAGATGTTCTGCAGCTTCAGGAAGGCGACCTTGTCAGAGGGGATCTCGGTGGAGAAGGCGACCTCGAAACCGAGGGACTTGTAAAATTCGATGGTTTTTTCCAGATCGTTGGTGGGCAGGCCGATGTGCTGGAAACCGGTCACGTGAGCGGCGACAGCGTTCATGGGGCAGCACTCCTTTTTTGTTAGATTTCTCTCATATTATACCTGTCTTGTCGCCCCTTTGCAAGGGGCGGTTTTACTTTTGTACTTTACAGTAATAATCCTTGACATATGGACGAGATACGATTAAAATATTAAGCGGACAATTATGAAAAACGAAGGGCTTGTTTTTCACTTGTCGCAGGCGTAAGGCCTGCGGCTGATTTTATTTTCATTGTCTGAATACAGGAGGTGTTAAAACACAATGAATGAATTTTTGCCCTACATTATCGGCGCCGTCATTGGCGGTGTCGTGTTCGGTGCCATTGGTATTTTCTTTGGCTGGAACCGCCGCAAGTCCGCAGCTGAGCGTGAGATCGGCTCTGCCGAGGACGAGGCCAAGCGAATTGTCAACGAAGCCTACAAGAGTGCCGAAAGTAAAAAGCGCGAAGCCCTGCTGGAAGCTAAGGAAGAGATCCACAAGGCCCGCAACGAGTACGAACGGGAAGAGAAGGAACGCCGCTCCGACCTGCAGAAGCAGGAGCGCCGCCTGCAGCAGAAGGAAGAGACTCTGGACCGCAAGACCGACAACATCGAGAAGAAGGAAGAGCAGCTGACCGAAAAGATGGCCAAGCTGGATGCTGTCCAGGCCGAGACCGAGCAGATCAAGCGCAGCCAGCTGGAAATGCTGGAGCGCATCTCCGGCTACACCGCCGAGGAGGCCAAGAGCTTCCTCATCACCCAGCTGGAAACCGAGGTTACCCACGAGTCCGCCATGAAGGTCAAGGAGATCGAGTCCCGCTTCAAGGAGGAGGCCGACACCCGTGCCCGTGAGATCATCTCCCTGGCGATTCAGCGCTGTGCTGCCGACCATGTGGCCGAGGCGACTGTGTCCGTTGTTCCTCTGCCCAATGACGAGATGAAGGGCCGCATCATCGGTCGTGAGGGCCGCAACATCCGTACTTTGGAAACCATGACCGGTGTTGACCTCATCATCGACGATACTCCCGAGGCTATTACCGTGTCCTGCTTTGACCCCGTCCGCCGTGAGATCGCACGTCTGGCGCTGGAGAAGCTGATTCTTGACGGCCGCATTCACCCTGCCCGCATCGAAGAGATGGTGGAGAAGGCCAAGCGAGAGGTGGACGCCACCATCAAGGCCGAGGGCGAGCGAGCCATCTTCGAGACCAACGTTCACGGCCTGCACCCCGAGCTTGTCAAGCTGCTGGGCCGTATGCGCTACCGCACCAGCTACGGTCAGAACGTGCTGAACCACTCCATCGAGGTATCCCATGTGGCCGGTCTGCTGGCTGCTGAGATCGGTGCCGACGTGGCTCAGGCCAAGCGTGCCGGCCTGCTGCACGACCTGGGCAAGTCCATTGACCACGAGGTGGAGGGTTCCCACGTGCAGATTGGCGTGGAGCTGGCCCGCAAGTACCGTGAGAACGAGCAGGTCATTCATGCCATTCAGGCCCACCACAACGATGTGGAGGCCAAGACCATCGTGGCCTGCCTGGTCCAGGCGGCCGACGCCATCTCTGCCGCCCGACCCGGTGCCCGGCGTGAGAATCTGGAGAACTACATCAAGCGACTGGAGCAGCTGGAGGAGATCACCTCTTCCTTCCACGGCGTGGAGAAGTCCTACGCCATTCAGGCCGGTCGTGAGGTGCGCATCATGATCAAGCCCGAGCTGGTCAACGAGGATCAGATGGTCCTGCTGGCCCGGGACATCGCCAAGAAGATCGAGGAGGAGATGGAGTACCCCGGTCAGATCAAGGTCAACCTCATTCGGGAGACCAAGGCTGTGGAGTACGCCAAGTAAATCCGTACATCAAACCGCCCCGCAGAGTGTTCTGCGGGGCGGTTTTTTGTTGGGTCCCATTTTTGGGACAAAAAAGGTGATAGATTGGAATCGTACCGGTGGCATTGTATTTTTGAGGGCGGTGCGATATAATGATAGTACCGAGAAGAATGGAGGGTTCACTATGCTGTTGAATCTGCTGGCCGTGGGCGATGTGTCCGGTGAAGGGGGGCTTGACCTGTTGGGTCGAAGCCTGCGCAAGCTGAAAAAGGAGCACGATGTGCATTTTACTGTGGTCAACGGCGAGAACGCCGCCGTTGTGGGCGCACTGCCCCGCCACGTGGAGGACATGTACGCCGCAGGGGCGGATGTGGTGACCCTGGGCAACCACACGTGGAACAAGATGCAGATCGCCGACCGACTGGACACCGACCCCTATCTGCTGCGCCCGGCAAACTTTCCCGGCAGACTACCGGGCCGTGGCTTTGGCGTTTACGACGGGCCACGGGGGCTGCGCATCGCTGTTGTGAACCTGATGGGGCGGCTGCACCTGAACAGCAACCTGGACAGTCCTTTTGCCGTGGCCGACAGCCTGCTGGCGGACAGCGACGCCGATATCGTGGTGTGCGATTTCCATGCGGAGATCACCAGCGAAAAGGGTGCTCTGGCGTGGTATCTGGACGGACGAGTACAGGCCCTGTGGGGCACCCACACCCACGTGCCCACCGCCGACACACAGATTTTGCCCAAGGGAACGGGGTTTGTCACGGATTTGGGCATGACCGGCCCCAGCCGCTCTGTGCTGGGGGTGCGGCCGGAGGACTCCATCAATCTGTTTTTGGGCGGCATTCCCCGCCGGTTTGAGCCGGCGTCCGGACCGTGTCAGCTGAATGCCTGCCTGTTTACCATCGACACCGACACGAAAACGTGTGTGGCGGTGCGCCGGGTGGATGTTTTAGAGAACTAACGAAAGGGGGACGACCCCGTGTTGAAGTTGATACACGCAGCGGACCTGCATTTGGACAGCCCCTTTGCCGGTCTGACGCCGGAGCGGGCGGCCCAGCGCCGGGCCGAGCAGCGGGATTTGGTGCGAAGGATTGCAGAACTGGCGGCGCAGGAGCGGGTTGACTTGGTGCTGCTGGCGGGCGATTTGTTCGACAGCGGCCGCATTTACCGGGATACCGCCCGGGAACTGGCGGAGGATTTGGGCTGTATCGAGGCCCCTGTATTCATTGCGCCGGGCAACCACGACCCTTTTGATGCCGCTTCGCCCTACGCTCTGCCTATCTGGCCGGATAACGTACATATTTTTTCCTCCGCTGTGCCGGAAGCGAGGGTGCTGCCCGAATTGAACTGCACCGTGCACGGGGCAGCCTTCCTGTCCGAGCAGCGGGAGGAGTCGCCCCTGATGGGGTTCCGTGCGCCGGAGGATGGCCGCATCCACCTGATGGTGCTTCACGCCAATACCGAGGGGGCGAATTATGCCCCCATCACCACGGCGCAGATCGCCGACAGCGGATTGGACTACCTGGCCCTGGGGCACATTCATCAGGGCAGCGGCCTGCAGCGCAGCGGAAGCACCTGCTGGGCATATCCCGGCTGTCCCGAGGGCCGTGGCTTTGACGAGCTGGGGGAGAAGGGTGTGTTGCTGGTCGATGTGGACAAGGACGGCGCACAGGCGAAATTTGTGCCCCTGTGCCAGCGCCGCTATGAGATTTTGGATGTGAACCTGACCGATACGCAGGATCCGGCTGCCGCAGTGCAGGCTGCGCTGCCCACCGACGGGCGGCAGCATATCTGCCGGGTGCGGCTGACGGGGCGGTACAACCTTATCCCGGCGGAGTTGGGCGCCGTAGAGCAGCTGCTGGAGGAGCGGACCTGGGGCTATCAGGTGCAGGATCGCACCCGCCCGCCGGAGGACCTGTGGGCCCGTGCGGGAGAGGATAACCTGACCGGTCTGTTCCTGCAGGCCATGGCAGAGCTGTGTGAGCAGGCACCGGAGGACGAACAGCTGCGTTTGGCGGTTCGGTTCGGCCTTGCGGCCTTGGAAAACGGAGAGGATGTGGCGCCATGAAGATCAAACGCATGACGGCCACCTTTGGCCGATTGGAGCGCTCGGAGCTGACTCTTGCCGATGGGTTGAATATTATCCATGCCCCCAACGAGGCCGGCAAGTCCACCTGGTGTGGATTCCTGCGGGCTATGTTCTACGGCATTGAAACCAGCCAGCGGGACAAAAAGGGGTTTTTGGCGGAGAAAAACCGCTACGCCCCCTGGTCCGGTGCCCCCATGGAGGGGGAGATGGAGCTGGAGTGGCAGGGGCGTGATATCACTCTGCGCCGGTTTGCCAAGGGGAACAACCCCTTCGGCGGGTTTTCCGCAGTCTATTCCGATACCCAGCAGCCGGTTCCCGGCCTGACGGGCGAAAACTGCGGCCTGACCCTGCTGGGGGTGGGCCGTGAGGTGTGGGAGCGGTCTGCCTTTGTGGGGCAGGCGCCCTCACTGTCCATTGATGGCACTGCCGAGCTGGAAAAGCGAATCAGCGCCCTGGTTTCCACCGGGCAGGAGGACGTATCCTACACCGACACCAGGGAGCAGCTGCGGGTGTGGCTGCGCCGCCGCAAGCACAATAAAACCGGACTGATCCCCCAAATGGAGGAAGAGTTGGCCGGGGTGGACGCCACCCTTGCCCGGCTGAAGGATGCCCACGACCGCTTTGCCAAGGCGCAGGGGGATATTTCCCGCCTGGAGCAGGAGCGGCGCCGGCTGGAGGGGGAGCAGCACGTCCACAAGCGGCTTGCCGCCCGCAGGCTCAACGAGCGCTACGCTGAGGCGGAGCAGAAGCGGCAGCAGCTGGAGGATGAATTGACCCGGACGGAGCAGGAACTGACTGTCATTCCCGCCGAGCGGGAGTTGATGGATGCTCGACAGGGTCTTGGACGGCTGGAAGCCCTGCGAGAAGAGGAGCTGCGCCAGCGGGCTCTGCGGGATGCGGCTGCCGCTGAACGGGAGCAGGCCGCCCGCACCTGTCCCGACCATCCGCTGCTGGGACTGACCCGTGCCCAACTGGACGATTTGTGTCAGCTGGTGCAGCAGATGCTGGGCAAGAATCGTATGCTCTGTCGCCTGCGTTTTGTATGCCTTGTGCTGGCGCTGTGCCTGGGTGTCGGGGTGAGCTTGCTGACCCTGCCTGTGTTGTCTGCCGTCATTGGGCAGCTGCTGGGAGCCGGTGTGGCAGTGCTGGTGGCGCTGGGAACCTTTATCCCCATGACCATCGTGGCCGGCGGATATCGGCGCCGGGCGCAGGAGGTTTTGGCCCGATACGAAGTGACCTCCGCAGCGGCTCTGTCCGCCCTGTGGCAGGAACGCCAAGGCCTGCGCAGCCGGCTGGAACAGGCGGACGACCGCCTGCGACAAAGTGAACGGGAATATGAGCGGGCTCGGGAGCGGCTGAATACGGAGGAGGAAAAACTCAACGGATTTGTCCATGCCTTTGCTCCAAACGCGACGGGGCGGGAGGCGTGTGAGCGTGCCATTGACCGGGGACTGAACCTGCGTG
Organism: Lawsonibacter sp.; assembly: GCA_045601985.1. Classification (GTDB taxonomy): domain Bacteria; phylum Bacillota; class Clostridia; order Oscillospirales; family Oscillospiraceae; genus Lawsonibacter. Next base: position 42,814 of record JAZSAQ010000103.1, read on the forward strand.
GCGAGGTGCAGCGCCTGAACGGAGAGCTGGAACAGGCGGCCCGCCGCTGCGACGACCTGAAGGCCCAGGGTGCGCAGGAGGTGGACACCCTTGAACTGCTGCACGAGCCCATCAATACGCCGGAGCAGACCCGGTACGAGCTGGGCGAGGTGGAGCGGGAGCTGACCGCTGCACGCTCGGCCCTTGCGCTGGCGCAGGGCGAGATGCTGTCAGTGGGCGACTGCGCACAGCTGGAGGCCCGGCGTGAAACGCTGTGTACCCGGCTGGCACGCCGCCGTGTAGAATATGCGGCCATTGAGCAGGCGGTGGCGGCGCTGGACCGGGCCAACGAGGCACTGCAGCAGCGCTTTGCCCCCCAGCTGAACCAGTTGGCGGGACAGCTGCTGGGTCAGCTGACCGACGGGCGGTACGAGGGGTTGGTTCTCAATCGGGACTTCGAGGCCAGTGCCCGGACGACGGACGGCCTGCTGCCCCGAGCCTCTCTGGCGCTGTCCAGGGGGACTGCGGATCAGATTTATCTTGCGGTGAGACTTGCCATTTACCGTCTGTGCCTGCCCGATGCCCAGGCGAGCCCCGTGGTGCTGGATGATGCGTTGCTGAGCTTTGACGACAGGCGTATGGAGCTGGCGCTGCAGATGCTGGATGCGCTGGGGCGACAGGTGCTGCTGTTTTCCTGCCAGCGGCGGGAGATGCAACTGGGGGTTGGAAACATTCTGACCTTGCAATCCGAGTAAAAGGCGCATATAATAGCCATGTTATCCCATTTGCAGGAGGGACTCTTATGGAAGAGAAACGCCCCGCTGTTCAGGCGGAGGAAACAACAGCCCACAATATATACTATTGGCTGCAGACCCTTGTGGTGGCGGTGGTGACCATTGTGCTGCTGTTCGGCTTTGTCTGCCGCATCACCCGTGTGGAGGGCGGCTCCATGCTGGACACCCTGCACAACGGCGATTTGTTGCTGCTGTGGGATCTGGGCTACACGCCCAAGGCCGGGGACATCGTGGTGCTGAATAAGACCGACGATGAAACCACCGCCCTTTTGGGAGGCGAGGCCATTGTGAAGCGGATTATCGCCACCGGCGGCCAAACCGTGGAAATCGACTATCTGGCCGATGAGGTCTATGTGGATGGTCGGCTTTTGGACGAGCCCTATATCCGCCAGCATGATATGAACGGCTCCGGTCACCAAACCTATGAAGTGCCGGAGGGGCACGTGTTTGTTATGGGTGACAACCGCAACGGCTCCACCGACGGGCGCCACATCGGCACCGTGGACGAGGGTTACATCATGGGCAAAGCCGTGTGCATCCTGTTTCCTTTTTCTGATATGGGACTTTTGTAAGCGATAAAAACCGAACCTTGCTTCGTGCAAGGTGCTGTTTTTTGTTACAGAAGTTGCGCATCCGCCCGGAGGAAATAGCCCTGAACATGATGGCATACGTCGCAATGGGCGGGGGCCATGGTGGACTCTACCACGTGGCCGCACTTCAGGCAGACCCAACGGGTCGTTTCCGGAGCGGAGAACAGCTCTCCTTTTTCCAGCAGGTTGGCAAAGCGACCGAACCGCTGGGCGTGGGTGTGCTCAATGTCGGCGATGGTTTCAAAATGCTTGGCGATGAGGTCGAAGCCCTCCTGCCGGGCCACACGGGCAAAGGCGGGGTAGTCGTGCTCCCACTCCTGCAGCTCGTTGTGCCGGGCGGCACGCAGCAGTGCCAGACTGTCATTGGGTAGGTCCACCGGATAGGTGCCGTCCACGGTCAGGGTACGGCCGGACAGGGAGGTCAGGTGGCGGTAAAAAACGTTGGCGTGGGCCAGTTCCTGCTCGGCGGTGAACCGAAACAGCCGCTCCAGCACGTGAAATCCCTGGCTTTTTGCAGTTGCGGCAGCCATGGTGTAGCGGCTGCGGGCCTGACTTTCTCCGGCAAAGGCACGCATTAGGTTCATACAGGTTTGGCTTCGGTCGAGTTCTGTGGACATAGACGCCCTCCTTATCGGTTTGGTAGTTATACTATAACCGCCTGTGCGGCAGTTTAGTCAGGGACCGAAAGGATACTGAAAAATCCATAAAGAGGGGGCGAAAACACATTGACATTCTGCGTTGGGCAAGCGTAAAATTGGGACAAACAGAGAGCATGGGAGGCCCCAGCATGAAACAGGTCAGTATTATGCTCAAACCGGCATCGGCACGGTGCAATTTGCGGTGTAAATACTGTTTTTATACCGATGTGGCGCAGCACAGGACCACCCCGTCCTTCGGTATGATGAAGCCGGAAACGATGGGGGCTATCCTTGCCAACGTGGCGGCGGAGCTGCAGCCGGGAGACAAAGTCCACTTTGTCTTCCAGGGGGGAGAACCAACCCTTGCCGGACTGGATTTTTACCGCACGTTTGTTGCCATTGCCGGTCAATGGCAGGACGTACAGGTGACGTACGCCCTGCAGACCAATGGCCTGCTGCTGGATGAGGACTGGTGCAAATTCCTGAAGGAACACAATTTCCTTGTAGGGGTATCCCTTGACTTGCTGCGGGACTGCCACGATGACATCCGGGTGGACCGGGAGGGACACGGTACGTGGAACCGGGTGGTCCGTGCCATAGAACTGCTGGGTCGGTGTGGGGTGGAGCACAACGTGCTGTGTACCCTGACCAACGCCGTGGCCCGCCATCCTCGACAGGTGTGGCAGCAGCTGAACAAACTGGACGTACGCTTTGTGCAGTTTACCCCTTGCCTGGGAGAACTGGAGGGGGAGAAGAGTCTGTTTGCTCTAACCCCCAAGCGGTTTGCGGACTTTTACGCTACCCTGTTTGAGCAGTGGCGGGAGGAGTTGCGTCAGGGGCGCTGGCGCAGCGTGAAGTTCTTTGATGATGTGGTCAACTTGCTGGTGCTGGGTCGGCCTACAGGCTGCGGCATGGACGGCGTGTGCCGCCCCCAACTGGTGGTGGAGGCGGACGGAAGCGCCTATCCCTGCGACTTCTACTGCACCGATGAATACCGACTGGGCAATCTGACCGAGCAGACCGTTTCCCAGCTGCTGTCCGGCCCGGCGGTGGGGGCATTTGTAAACCGGGTGCAGGAGAAATCTGCGGTGTGTGAGCTTTGCCCCTACGATGCCTTCTGCGGAGGAAACTGCCCCCGGATGCGCCGGGAGATCTGCTGCGGAGTGGGTGAAACCTACTGCGGCTATCGTGACTTTTTGGACCGTTGCGGCGAGGGACTTGCCGAACTGGCCCGCAAATATAGCCAGCGGCTGAAGAACGCTGCCGGGCAAAATGAAGGAGGAACCAAACAATGAGCAACCAAAACCAGCGCAACGTGTTGATGATTCTGTGTGACGAGCTGCGTCCCGACTTTCTGGGCGCCTACGGCGCGGACTTCGTCCCCACCCCCAACATCGACGCTTTGGCCGCCGACGGCGTGGTTTTTGACAACGCCATCACCGCCTCCACCGTGTGCGCCCCCGCCCGTGCCGCCATCGCTACCGGCGAGTTTGTGTCCGGCCACGGCTACTGGACCAACGAGGTGGAGGGCAATGCCGATCTGCCCCTGTTTACCGACCGACTCCACGAGCAGGGCTACATGACCGCCGGCATGGGTAGTATCGAGCTGTATCCCGACAACGACATGAAGATGAAGTACACCCGCCGGTTTAGCGAGGAGAAGGATAACGAGTACATCCTCTGGATGCGGGAAAAGCACCCCGAAGTGACCAACGGCTGGGGCTGGTGCCGGGACGGCCGGCAGTTCAAGTACACCGAGGAGGAGTACTTTGACCGCTGGACCACCGACCGGGCCGAGGAGTTTCTGGACAGCTACGTGGCCACAGGCAAGGCGCCTGACGGCACCGCCCCGGATAAGGAGGGAGCGCCCTTCTTCCTCTACTGCGGTTTCTGGTCCCCCCATTCTCCCCACCTGCCTCCCAAGGAGGTGTCCGGCTCCATTGACCCGGAAAAGCTGCCCGACATCATCTATAAGCCCCTGACCGAGAACACCCCCTCAGTGGAGGCGGTGCGCTGCGCCTTCCTGAACCCCAACGAGGCGCTGCATGACGATCCTGCCGTGCGGGCGGACCGCATGCGGGAACGTCAGGCCTACTGCGAGGTCATTGTGGAGGTAGATCGCTTGGTGGGTCGTCTGGTGGATGCCCTGAAGCGCAACGGTGTGTATGAGAACACCACCATCATCTTCACCTCCGACCACGGCAGCTGTGACAACGACTACAATTTGGCCACGAAAGGCCCCTGGCCCTACACCAGCCAGCTGTTTGTCCCCCTCATCGTGTCCAATCACCCCCGTCTGCCTGCCGGCACCCACAGCGACACCCTGTGCGGCAGCATGGACATCGGGGCCACCGTACTGGATGTGGCGGGTGATAACCGCCGCTTCGGTGTGTCCCGCTCCCTCATCGGTCTGGCCGAGGGCAGCGTGCCCGAGCGCGAGGTGAACATGAGTGAGTTCTGCGACAGCTGCAAGACGCTGGTGGATAAGCGCTACACCTTTACGTACTACCCCTTCACCGGCAAGAGCTGCCTCTATGACCGCATTGAGGATCCCTTGATGATGAATGACCTGGGCGGCAAGCCGGAATACGCTGCGGTGGAGCGCAAGTTCCTGATGGATGTAGTGGACTTTATGCTTCTGTGCCGCAAGGTGCGCATTGAGGCTCACGACCTGACCAACGACATTCAGGCGGGTATTATCAAGAAAGACCCTAAATTCCTGGACAACTTCGACATTGCCTATCCCATCGGCTCCATGGCACAGATCGAGCGGCTGAAGCAGGCGGGACTGGAATGGGACTTCAACGAGTTCTGCAAGACCAGACCCATCATGGCTCACTACGGCCTGTATTTCGAACAGAAGTAAAAATCAGGGCGCACCTGCGGGTGCGCCTTGATTTTTGGAAACACATCGGTTATAATAAGCTGACAAGACACCTTTGCGGCACAGCCGCTTGCAAGGAGGCAGAATTCCCATGAAAGCAAGAACGAACTTTACTATGCTGTGTGACTTCTATCAGCTGACCATGTCCAACGGATACTTCCGTGCCGACATGGCCGACCAGATCTGCTATTTCGACATGTTCTTCCGCAGCGTGCCGGACAAGGGCGGCTTCGCCATTGCCGCCGGCCTTGCTCAGGTGGTGGACTATATTCAGAACCTGCACTTTGACGAGGAGGATATCGAGTACCTGCGCTCCAAGGGTTGTTTTGACGAGGCGTTTCTGGACTACCTGCGCAGCTTCCGATTCACCGGTGACATCTGGGCCGTGCCGGAGGGGACTCCCGTGTTTCCCGGTGAGCCGATTCTGACCGTTCGCGCCCCCGCCATTCAGGCCCAGTTTATCGAGACGTTTATTTTGCTGACGATGAATCATCAGTGCCTCATCGCCACCAAGTCCAACCGCATTGTCCGTGCGGCGGAGGGGCGTCCGGTGGCGGAGTTCGGTTCCCGTCGGGCACAGGGCGCAGACGGCGCTCTGCTGGGTGCCCGAGCCAGCTATATTGCCGGCTGTGCGGCGACCGCCTGTACTATGGCCGACCAGCGCTACGGCTCTCCTGCAACGGGCACTATGGCTCACTCCTGGGTGCAGATGTTCCCCGATGAGTATACGGCCTTTAAGACCTACTGTGAGCTGTACCCCAACAATGCCACCCTGTTGGTGGACACCTACAACGTGCTCAAGTCCGGCGTGCCCAATGCCATCCGCGCCTTTAAGGAAGTGCTGCTGCCCCAGGGCATTACCAAGTGCGGCATCCGTCTGGACAGCGGCGACCTGACCTATCTGTCCCAAAAGGCACGGCAGATGCTGGACGAGGCGGGACTGACCGAGTGTAAGATCGTGGCCTCCAACGCTTTGGACGAGTATATCATTCGTGACCTGGTTCGTCAGGGAGCCCGGATTGATACCTTTGGTGTGGGCGAGCGGCTCATCACATCCCGGTCCGAGCCGGTGTTTGGCGGCGTGTATAAGCTGGCGGCGGTGGAGGACAAGGACGGAAATATCATCCCGAAAATTAAAATCAGTGAGAACCCCGCCAAAATCACCACGCCTCACTTCAAGACAGTGTACCGCATCTTCTCCAAGGCCACCGGCAAGGCGGAGGCTGACCTCATCTGCCTGCACGATGAGTTTATTGATGAGAGCCAGCCGCTGGAACTGTTTGACCCCGATGCCACGTGGAAGCGCAAGACCTTCACCGGTTTCGAGGCCCGCCCGCTGTTGGTGCAGGTGTTCCGAGACGGCGAGCTGGTATATAACGTTCCCGACCTGCAGACCAGCCGTGCGCACTGTCAGCGGCAGGTGGATTCCCTGTGGGACGAGGTAAAACGCTTTGAAAACCCCCACAACTACTACGTGGACCTGTCCCAAAAACTGTGGGACATCAAGCACGGCCTGCTGAGCAACCCCCAGCGATAACAACAGAACACAAAGAAACAGCCCCCTGCCGCACGGCAGGGGGCTGTTGTTGTTTCTGCGTTAACTGAAGGTAACGGGGTTTTCGTTGTGGACAATATTGATGTAACTGTTGCCAACACCAAGGGACAGGGGCTGCCCGTCGGCGGTGGCAAAGGTCAGGGGAGCGGAGGCGGAAGCCTTGGACCAGGTGATGGGGATGTACTTGCCGCCGCAGGCGAAGTAGCCACTTCCGTTGCCCACCAGATCCACGTTCAGCCGGCCGGCTGTGTCCTTGGGGATGACGCCGATGGCGGTTTTGAGTACCAGCACGTTGGTCACGCTTACCTCTTCGCCGGTGTTGCCGTCCACGTAGGCGGAACCGTGCTGACGGATGAGATAACGCTTTTGGGTGGCGTCATACGTGAAGGTGCCGGTTTTGTAGTTGGAAAATTTCACGGTGATGGTGTTGGCGTCCTGACCACCGGTTGGGGTACCGTCCTCGGAGAAGGTCAGGGGAAGGGAGTACCCGGCCTCATGCACCTGACGCTGGGAGGCCAGCTTGCCACCCAACAGGTCGGTGATGCGTGCGTCGCTGGTGAACAGGCTGTGCTCGTAGCCGGCGGTTTTCTTGCGCTGGGCGTCACGCCAAAACAGGGTGCCGCCGTAGGGACCGTTGACACCGTCGATGTTGAATACGCCAAGGTTTCGGATGGAACGGTAGGCGCCGTCGCTGCCGCCGGCGTGGATGAAGATGGCGTCAAGGCCGGCCGCCAGTTCCACATAATAGGGGCGGGCGGAACGCACCGAGCCCAGATTACCCACGTCGTCCATGGTCTGGAACACGGCCATCATGCGGGTGATGCCGCCTTCAGCACACACCTCGTAAATCAGGTCTGCCTCCGCCACACCGTGCTGGGGCAGAGCCTTTTTCAGGTTATTGAGCATGATAGCCACGGGTCGGTTTTGGGAAATATCTTCTTCCGTGGCCTCGCCGGTCAGGGGATTGGTAAACAGCACCACCGAATCTTCCGGGGGTAGGGAGATGTCGGTGGGGGCCAGCGTGGACACGGCAGACTCGTCTGGGACAGAGGTGCTTGCAGACGTGTCGCCGCCGCAGGCGCAAAGCAAAAAGACCAGCGACAGAGCAAGGATACAGGTGAATAGATGACGTTTATACATGAAAAGACCCCCTTATCTTTGGTTATGTTACAGAGCATTCCGTCGGGAGATGCCGCCCACAGGGGTGGCATTCAGGGTAGCAAGCAGTCGGTCGGCCATGAGCCGATGCCCCTGTGCGTCGGGATGGAGTCCGTCATGGAACCGTGCGCTGACGGCGCTGCCGTCGGGGCTGGTGAAGTCCTGGGCGAAGTCCACAACGGGCAGATGGAAGGCGGCGCAGAACTGCCGCAGCCATGCGCAGTAGTCCTGCATCAGCCGAGCGGCCTTTTGGAAGTCCACCACCTCCGCCCACTGGCGGGGGGCGTTCTGCCAGTCCACCGGCAGGCTGATGCCCACGTAGGGGGCGAAGCCCTCGCCCATGAGCCGCTGGCACATGGCGGCCATGTTGGCACGGGCGGCGGTATCGGTGCCGCCGAAGAACACATCGTTGCTGCCGCCCATGAGCAGCACTCGGCTGTCCAGTCGTCCGGCGGGGTCGGCGCAGATGGGGTCCAGCACCTCCGGTCCCAAACGGGAGAGCATACCTCCCGTGGTGTCGCCGTTGATGCCCCGGTTGACCAACTGCCAGCCACTTTCCTGCTGCACAAGGGTTGTCCAGCGCATGTTTCGGGACACGCCGAACCCGAAGGTCAGGCTGTCCCCAAGGCAATAGAGTTTCATAAGCACTCCTATGTACAAAAAGGTGGTATAACAACTGTTTGCAGTCATTATACCACCTTTGCCGGCTGTGAGCAAGGGGTCAGCGATTGAGAAGCCAAACCCCGGCGGTCAGGTAGGCGGCAAAGCTGACCCACAGCAGATAGGGTAGCTGCAGCCAGCCGGCCACGGGATCCACACGGCGGAAGGTGAGCAGCATCCACAAAATCAGCACCCACAATAAGACGAGCCAAGCCAGAGCAAAACCAAAGGCCTGCAGGTTGAAGAAGATGATGCTCCAGAAAAAGTTGACCGCCAACTGCAGCCAGTACAGCCGCAAGCCACGGGTGCGGTCCGGGCAGGCCGGGGACAGATAGACCCGGGCGGCGCCGATGGCCATCAGGGCAAACAGGATGCCCCACACGACGGGAAAGACCCAGGGAGGCGGGGAAAAGGGCGGTTTGACCACGGTCTGTGTGTATACCTCAACGCCCTGCCGGGTCAGCCAGCCGGACAGAGCGCCCACCGCCTCTGCCACGGCAATCCAAAGTGCATAGATTTTCCAGTTTTTCAAAACGTATCACCCCAACACAGGGTATGCAGAGTGGACATGGGATATACGCAAAGCGCCGCCAAATGTTATGTTTGGCGGCGCGGTTCAGCATAGATTTTTCGGTATTTATTGGGCGGGACACCGTACTTGGCTTTGAACCGGCGGGTGAAGTAGAACTGGTCGGAGAAGCCAAGTCGCTCGCTGATCTGCAGCACGGAAAGATTTTCTTTCAGCAGCAGACGGCTGGCCTCTGTCAGCAGAATGTCATAGAGGTACGCCTGTACGGAGATGGACAGTTCTTTTTGAAAATGTTTTGTCAGGGTGCTTTTCGAGATGAAGCATTGTTCTGCCACCTCGGAGGTTTTCAATTGGGCGGAGAGGTGGCTGTTGATGTATTCCGTCGCCGCCAGAATGACCGGGGACAGCTTGCGTGGGCGCAGGGTGACGGCATGCTCGGTCAGGCCGGACAGCAGAACCCGGCTGATGAAGTTTTTGACGGACAGGGCGCAGATCACGTCGCCGCTGCCGTGCAGGCAATCGAATATCAACCGGGGCGCCTCAGTGAATCCAAGGCGCAGGGGGCGGCGGCACTGGCTCAAAAGGTCCAGCTGCTCTGCGCCACTGAGGGTGATGTGGAAATAGATGTGATCCATTCTTTTGCAGCAGCGGAAGCGGAAGGAGCAGCCGGAGGGGAGCAGATACCAGTTCCCGGCATCCAGGGGCAGAATGCCCTCGTCCGTTTCGATGTCGGCGTGACCGCCCACGATGTAGTACAGGTAAGTGAAGGGGGCGCCGCATATTTCGCCCCGCCAGGCGGTGTCCACCTCCGCCCGGCGGTAGGTCAGTATGGTCAGATGCAGGTGATTTGCCAGCTCGCACAGGAATTGATTGTCGGCAGACATACGCAAACCTCCATATTTCATACCCGTTTACCAATTGTTGTTTGAGAGGGACATGATAAACTGATGATGCATAAGTGCATAGTAGCACGACAGTTTCCAAAAAGCAAGGAGGAACGGATATGATTTTGCGCGACAAGTTCTGGCTGTGGGGGCATCCCGAAGGATACTACAACAGCAAGTACGGCAACGACGGTATCTCCCGCATGACTCCTATGGAGGGTTGCCTCTATCTGGGCGTGCGCAACGTGTTTATGGTGCCCGACGGTGATCACCTCCACATCCCCGTCAACCGCCGCCAGTACAACAAGTCCTTCACCACCTTGAATCAGGTGGGTTGGGAGTTTGGCAACCCCAGCATCGCCGCCGGTGGCGACACCGCTCCCATCGACGGTTTCCTGGCGGATGCCAAGGACTTTGCCAACATCGGCTGCGCCGTGTTTGACGACTTTAAGTCCGACAATCGCTACAAGAATGTGCCCCTGGAAAACCTGTTGAAGATCTGCGAAAAGTTCCATGTAAACGATGTGCGCCATATGGACACCTGGATGGTGCTGTATACCTTCCAGTTTGGCAAGGACCGGCAGGAGGACGACGAGTTCCAACCCTATATGGAAGCCTTTGACGGCATCATCATGTGGACATGGTGCGAGAAGGACGTGCCCCTCATCCCCGAGAAGTTCGAGCATTTCAAGCGCATGACCCCCAACACCAAACGCATGGTGGGTGTGTACCTGTGGAACTTCGGCGAGAGCAAGCAGGCCACCGGCGAGGCGGTGGAGTGGCAGCTGAACTGGGCCAAGGAGAAGCTGCTGGCGGGTGAGATCGATGGTGTTGTTCTGCATACCAACACCATGGCCGACCTGGACTACGAGGCCTATGACGTGGCCGTTCGCTGGATGCGGGAAAACGGCGACCTGCCCCTGTGAGGAGGTGGCGACATGAACGTGACGACCGTTACCGGTCCCATTACCCGAGAACAGCTGGGGATCGTGACCACCCATGAACACGTGCTGCTGGACCTGACCGCCTTTTATCAGGCGCTGCCTGTGGACGGCATCGATGACCCCGCCACCCAACCGGTGGAGATGTGGAATCTGGGTATCCTCAGCCGGGACTGCTACGCACTGAAGGATAACCTGCTGCTGGACAGCGAAGCGCTGGCAGTCAAAGAACTTGGCTACTTCAAAAAAGCCGGCGGCCACACGGTGGTGGATGCCTCCCTGCCCGGCATCGGCCGTGACCCGGCCGCCTTGCGCCGTATTTCCGAGGAAACCGGCCTAAACATCATCATGGGCACCGGCTTCTATGTGGGTCAGACCCACCCCAAGGAGCTGGACGCAATGACCGAGCGGCAGATCGCCGATCGGATGGTGAACGAGCTGACCGTGGGTTTGGACGGTGTGTGTGCCGGCTACATCGGCGAGATCGGCATCAGTGAGATTTTTGACGATAAGGAGCGACGTGTGCTGCGTGCCGCCGCCATGGCAAGCATGGACACCGGTGCAGCGATCAATGTCCACATTAACCCCTGGACCACAAACGGACTGGAGGCGGCGGACATCCTGCTGGCTGCCGGTGTTGTCCCCGAGAAAATCTGCATCAGCCACATTGATGTGGAGAACCGGGAGGAGTACATCTTCGCCCTGCTGGAAAAAGGCGTGTACGTGGAGTTTGACAACTTTGGCAAGGAGTACTACATCCGTCGGGAGGTGCGCAACTCCGGCTACGGCCTGTTCGTCCACGACACCGACCGGGTAACCCTGCTGAAAAAGCTGCTGGATGCCGGGTACGGCCAGCAGATCCTGCTGTCCTGTGACGTGTGCCTGAAAAACCTGTTGCACACCTACGGCGGCTGGGGTTATGACCATGTGCTGACCAATATCGTCCCCATGATGGAGGACGAGGGAATTACCAACGAACAGATTCACATGCTGCTGGTGGAGAATCCCGCCCGGTGGCTGTGCGGAAAGGAGTAAAAACCATGAATCTGCCCTTTATTCCTCAGGAGGAATTTGACCTGAGAGTGGAAAAAGTCCAGAAGGCCATGGCGGAGCAAGGCTATGACCTGCTGCTGGCCTACGGCAACGAGGCCGAGCCCCAGTATGTGCGCTACTTCTCCAACTACTGGCCCTCTTTCGAGACTGCCGGTGTGCTGATCCCCCGAGAGGGCAAGCCCCTGCTGCTCATCGGCCCGGAGAGCTACACCTACGCCGCCGACCGCTCCAAGATTCCTGACATCCGCCTGCTGAAGGCCTTCCGTGAGTCCTCCGAACCGGAGTACCCCGGCAAGAAGCTGGATACCTTCCCCTCCGTGTTTGCCGAGGTTTGGGGTGGCAAGCCCATCCGCCGCTTCGGCGTGGCCGGCCTGCCCCTGATGACCATCGGCGTGCATGAGGCTCTGTGTGAGGCTCTGGACGTGAAGGTGGAGAAGGCCGATGACGTCGTCAATGCCCTGCGTATGCGCAAGACGGAGAACGAGCTGGCCTGTATGCGGGCCGCCGCTAAAATCACCCGGGAGACGTTCGACTACGTGCTGGCCAACATCAAGGTTGGCATGACCGAGCAGCAGGTGGTGGGTCTGGCTCTGGGCAAGATGCACGAGCTGGGCGCCGAGCGGGAGTCCTACCCCCTGTGGGTGCTGACCGGAAAGGGGTCCAACCAAGCCATCAGCCGCCCCCGAAACAAGAAGATCGAGAAGGGCGACATGACCTTCCTGCAGATCGGTGCCCGTGTGGACGGCTATGCCTCCAGCATTGGCCGCCCGGTGGTCTTTGGCAAGGCCACGGCCGCGCAGAAGGAACTCATCGAGGTGGGCTACAAGGCGCAGGAGGATGCCATCGCCTCCCTGCAGGTGGGCGCCCGTGCCTGCGACGTGGCGCAGGCCCATATCGACAACGTGACCGCCATGGGTTACGGCGACTGGCTGTTGTACGGTCCCTTCCACGGCAACGGAACCATGGAGGGTGAGGCCCCCTGGATCGAGACCAGTGCTGACTTCCTGCTGGAAGAAAACATGACCTTCTGCGCCGACATCTTCCTCGGCTCTGCCAAGACCGAGACCGGCCTGCGCATTGAGGACGTGGTTTGCGTCAAGGACGGCGGTGCCGAAAACCTGACCAACTACCCCCGCAAGCTGTTTGAAATCGACTGCTGATATAAAAAGGAGTGCACCCGAAGGGGGAGGCCTTTTTATGGGTTGGGTTATTGACCGTGGGCAGGCTCGTCGATGACATCGCTTTCCACCACGCCCAGCAGCTTTTCCGCCAGGCGGGCAAAGGGCTTTTTCATGAACCATACGCAGACAGCGCCGGCGGTGCCGTAGTACAGCAGAACCCAAACGATGCCCAGGGCGGTGAAGTAGTCGGGCAGGCCGAAGAAGCACAGCACAGGCAGCCACGCCAGAATGGTGATGAGCAGGCTGCGGACAGGGAAGGACAGCATGGTGATCACGCCGTTCTGCAGCAGTTGGCGGAAGGTACACTCAAACCGGGAGTAGAACAGCAGCGACACGGTCAGCAGGATCAGCAGCAGACAGCCGGCCACGATGGACATAATAAACACCGCCAGACTTCCGTCCATATCGTTGAGGTTAAAGGCGGCGCCGATGCACAGATAGATCAATGCGCCAATCAGCAGCCACAGCAGGGTGGCACGCAGGAAGTTGTCCTTGACCGCTTTGAAAAACGCACGGAAACAGGGCATACCTCGGGTCTGGGCCCGGCAGGCGGAGAACAGGGCGGTGAACGCCACGCCGATGGTGACCACGGGGATGCAGCACAGCACAAACAGAAACGAGAGCATGATGGTGTTGCCCAAGGTGTCCAGCATCTGCATCAGCTTGGAGTCATACGAAAAAATGTTTCCCATAACAGAGCCTCTTTCAACAAGATTTGTTACATTATACCGCTAACGAAACCTGTTTGCAACGAAAACCGACCAATTCACAGATTGTTTACTTGCTATTTGCGCAGGGAAGGGCTATACTCAAGGAAACAACGTAAGGAGAAACCGTCATGGAGAAAGATAGACAGCGGGCGAAAGAACTGTTTGCCGTAATGAGCACAAAGGAAAAACTGCGTCACATCGGCACCTACTACTGGCCCCACATTATGGGTGTGGTGCTGGTAGTGGTGGTGCTGATCAGTGTGGGCATTACCATGCACAATAACGCAGTGCGGAGCAAGTGGCTCCACGTGGGCGTGGTTGCCCCCTACACCCGTATACTGCAGCAGCCGTTGGAGGAGCTGGGCGCAGCCAACGGTGAACCCTTGAATTATCTCGACCTGATGAGTGTGGAAGGGGAATATGGTGCCGATGCCATGACCCAACTGTCCTGCTATCTGGCCGCCGACCAGATGGACATTGCCGTGTGCGATGCCCCCACAAAGGAGTATTTGTTGATTCAGGATGGAGAGGAAAACCTGACCATCTACCCCATCGAAAGGACCCGGCTGGCCGGCAGCTTTGAGGGTCTTGAATTGCCAGAGGTGTATGTGGTGGTTCGACAGGGTGTGTCCCGGTCCGAGCGAGCGGCAGCCTTCGCTCAGTTGCTTGTGACAGATACGGCAGCCTAAAATTGTGCAATAGGTCAAAAATACATCCCGACACCCGTGTTTTGCTTGACATTGGGGCCGGGATGTACTAAAATTTTTACGGTTAGTCTGTGGTGGTGTGTCTGCCACGGCACCTCATATCACGGTATCTCGGCTCTACTCCATTTCTATAGGGTCGTGATGCTGAATTGAAGGAGGAAAATCCGCTTTGACCGGCGGTGCGGCAGTGTGGAGACCTGTCGTAATGTGTGCGGGGCCGCTCCCCGTTCACGAGGGGATTTTTGCGGAGGCAGAATCCTTGCGGTCAGAAATTATGGCAAATGTTACCCTGAACAAAGTGAAGAAGGTTTACGAAGGTGGCTTCGAGGCTGTCCATGCCTTTGACCTGGACATCGCCGACAAGGAGTTTATCGTTCTGGTCGGTCCCTCCGGCTGCGGTAAGTCCACCACCTTGCGTATGATCGCCGGTCTGGAGGAGATTTCCGGTGGCGAGCTGTATATCGGCGACCGTCTGGTCAACGATGTGGAGCCCAAGGACCGTGACATCGCCATGGTGTTCCAGAGCTACGCTCTGTACCCCCACATGACCGTGTATGACAATATGGCCTTCGCCCTGAAGCTGCGCAAGCTGCCCAAGGAGGAGATCGACGCCAAGGTGCAGGAGGCTGCCCGCATCCTGGACATCACCGAGCTGTTGGACCGTAAGCCCAAGGCTCTGTCCGGTGGTCAGCGCCAGCGTGTGGCTATCGGCCGTGCCATCGTGCGTGAGCCTCAGGTCTTCCTGATGGACGTGCCTCTGTCCAACCTGGACGCCAAGCTGCGTAACTCCATGCGTGCCGAGATCATCAAGCTGCGTCAGCGCATCGACACCACCTTTATCTATGTTACCCACGACCAGACCGAGGCTATGACCCTGGGTGATCGTATCGTCATCATGAAGGACGGTTGGATCATGCAGATCGGTACGCCTCAGGAGGTCTTCAGCCATCCCGAGAACCTGTTCGTCGCCACCTTTATCGGTGCCCCCCAGATGAACCTGTTTAACGCCAAGCTGGTCAAGAACGGCGGCAACTATGTTGTCGAGGTTGGCGGCGCCACTGTGGAGCTGACTGCCGAGCAGAACGCCGCTCTGGCTGCCAAGGGTGTGGACACCATGGATATCGTCATGGGTATCCGTCCCAGCCACATTCAGATCCAGCTCGAGGGCAACGGTCCTGACGTGATCCGTGGCACCGTGGACGTGTCCGAGATGATGGGCTCCGAGGTC
>JAZSAQ010000104.1:0-14915 GCA_045601985.1 Lawsonibacter sp.
GCCGAGCCGTCGTGAACAGGAAAAGCCCCCTCTTGCAATGCAAGGCTGGGCTCTCGTTTAACCGATGGCAAAATAATAATAAGTTCTGCCTTCGCCGTTCAGTTGATTGCCTGCGTTGACCGTCCCGTCGCCGTGCTGGGCGTACCAGCTTACGCCCTTGTCCGTCCAGGTGACGTAGGTTCTATAGGAATAGTTGGAATTGCTGCCGTTGAAATGCCGGTTGGTATATTTCCACGGGCGGACGAAGAACCAGGGGGCGACACCGCCATTTTCGTTGTGAGGGCTGACATCCTCCCCGTTACTGAAGATGGCGATGAACTTGGGTTCAAAGTCAAAGGTGAGGGTGTTGGGGTGCTCCTCGCCGGCGGTGCCGGTGCCCACGTAGCTGCCGGTGGCGATTTTGGGCATGGCGGCTGCGAGGGAAAGCAGCGCCTGCTCGATGTTGCGGTTGTCGGTGTTGAACTCCTCCATAATGACGCTGTCCTCCAGCGACCACTGGTTCAGTCCGTAAATCGGGGTCTGATTGCTTGACATAGTAAATTCCTCCTTCGTTGTGCGGGCATTGCCCTTCTACAAAGGGTGGGATTTTCGTGGATTGTGTACGTTTTGGTGCACATAAGGTTGACGAAATGGTGCGCCGCCGATTGACTTTTTTCGACATTGCCGCTACAATGGGTGCATACGGGTGGTGGTGTGATGCAGCCGCCACGAAAGAAAGGGGAGCATTCCAATGAACAAACTGATGAAGAAGCTGGCAGCTGCTGTGCTGGTCCTTAGCCTTGCCCTGTCCCTGGCGGCCTGCGGCGTGACGCCTGTTCAGCAGGCGGAACGTGCGGTAAAGGGTCTGATGGAGGCGTTTAAGGTTGCAGATATTGAAACCGCATCCAAGTACATGGACACGGAAGAAATGGTGAGCAATGAGGAACTTGCCGGCCTGCCCGACGGCGGTATGGAGCTGTTTGAGAACATTTTTTCCAAGATGCAGTATGAGATTATCAGCTCCGAGCAGGTGAGTGATGAGCAGGTTCGTGTTACCACCAAGATTACCGCCGTGGACATGAAGCCTGTTTTTGGTCAGTATGTGGCCAAGGCGCTGGAGTACGTCTTTGCCAACGCATTCACCCAGCCCACTCCCAGCGATGAGGAAATCGCTGAGGAGATGATGAAGATCTTCAACGAGCTACTGACTGCCGAGGATCTGGCTACCGTGACCAACGAGGTAGTGTTCAATGTGGTCGAGGGTGAGGAAAACTGGAAGGTCGAGGCCGACGAGAAGGTTACCGATGCACTGCTGGGTGGCCTGGTGACGGCTTTGGAAGAGATGGAAGAATCCTTTGGTGAAGAATAATTTGATCCATACAAAGGTCCCCGCGCCTGTGGCGTGGGGACCTTTGTTGTACAATCAAAAGATTGCCCGAAAAAACACCCCGTCCACAAGGGACGGGGTGTTTTGCTGGTAGAATTTTATTCTTCTTCCATTGCCTTGGCGGCTGCAATCGCCTTCTCCTGCGCAGCAGGGGGGCAATCCTCGTAGCGGACGAAGCGGAAGGTGAAAGAACCACGGGCCTGAGTCATAGCACGCAGGTCGATAGTGTAGGACATCATCTCGGCCATGGGAACCTCGGCCTCGATGACCTGCTCACCGCCCTCGATGGGAGTCATGCCCATCACGCGACCACGGCGCTTGTTCAAATCGCCGATGACGTCGCCCATGTAGGCGTCGGGCACGGTGACCTTCAGCTCGCCAACAGGCTCCATCAGCACGGGATTTGCCTCGGGCATGGCGGCCTTGTAAGCAAGCTGGGCAGCAGTTTTGAACGCAATTTCAGAGGAGTCCACGGGGTGGTAAGAGCCATCGTACAGAACGGCCTTCAGGTTGACCACGGGGTAGCCGGCCAAAGGACCGTGGACGCAGGCCTCACGCAGACCCTTCTCGACGGCGGGGAAGTAGTCCTTGGGCACGGAGCTGCCGAAGACCTCCTCGGCAAAGACCATCTCTTCCTGGTCGAAGTTGGGCTCGAACCGGATCCACACGTCGCCGAACTGACCGGAACCGCCGGTCTGCTTCTTATGGCGACCCTGCTTCTGCACGGTCTTGCGAATCTTCTCACGGTAGGGAACACGAGGCTCCTTCAGATCGACTTCCACATTGAAGCGGCTCTTCAGCTTGGACATCAGCACATCCACGTGGATATCGCCAGCGGCGGTGACCACCATCTGATGGGTCTCGGCGTTGTTGACCACGGTAAAGGTGGGATCTTCCTCATTCAGGCGGGCCAGACCCTGGGCAACCTTATCCTCCTGACCACGGGTCTTGGGGGACACAGCGACCTGATAGCAGGGCTCGGCAAAGGGCAGAGCCTTCAGGGAGACGACCTTGCGGGTGTCGCACAGGGTGTCGCCGGTCTTGACCTTGTCCATCTTGCCGATGGCGCCAATGTCGCCGCAGGAGAGGACCTGGACCTCGGTGGCCTTCTTGCCCTTCATTTCGTAAAGGCGACCCAGCTTTTCGCTGTCGCCGGTGCGGGCGTTGACCAGAGGCATATCAGAGGTGATCTCGCCGGACAGGACTTTGATGAAGGAGAACTTGCCGTACTGGTCGGCAATGGTCTTGAACACGAAAGCGGTGGGCACGCCGCCGGGGGAGACCACGAATTCTTCGGTCTCGCCGTCCTGACGGGTGGCGCGGTGGTAGTTGCCCTCCATGGGGTTGGGCAGCAAATCCACGATGTAGTCCATCAGCATCAGGGAACCCATGCAGTTGACGGCGGAGCCGCAAAGAACGGGGAACAGGGACAGCTCACGCACGCCCTGGCGCAGACCCTGGATCATTTCGGCGTAAGTAAAGTCCTCGCCGGAGAAGAACTTGTCCATGAACTCCTCGCTGGTCTCGGCCACGGACTCCTTCAGGGCGTCGTTAAACTCGGTGATGACGGTGTCCTTGCCCTCGGGGATGTCGATCTCCACACGCTTGAGGTTCTGCATCTCATAGGCACGCTTATTCAGCACGTCGATGATGCCGGTGACCTTCTTGTCGGCGTCCCAGATGGGAACGACTACGGGAGCGATCTTGTTGCCGTAGCGCTCACGCAGGGCATCGAAGGTGGCGTTGTAGTCGGAGTTATCCTCGTCAGTCTTGGAGATGTAGATGAAGCGGGGCATGTTGCGCTCTTCGCAGTACTTCCAAGCCTTCTCCAGACCCACGGACAGACCGTCCTTGGCGGAGCAGACGATGATGGCGGCGTCGGCGGCACGCAGAGCGGCGACAACCTCGCCGGCGAAGCCGGCGCTGCCGGGCGTGTCCAGAACGTTGATCTTGCAAGCCTTGTACTCGATGGGGGCGACGGCGGAAGTGATGGAGATCTGGCGCTTGATTTCCTCCGGATCAAAGTCACACACAGTGTTGCCGTCCACGGCCTTGCCCATGCGATCCAGGGCGCCGGTCATGTAAAGCAGGCTTTCTGCCAGGGCGGTCTTTCCGTTACCACCGTGACCCAGCAGGCAGACGTTGCGAATGTTTTGTACAGAATAGCTCATGTTGTTTCCACTCCTTACAATTGGGTGTTTCTGCGACAAGCTTCGACCAAGGTCGAAGCAATATCATGCTGTTGGTTATTATATAACAAAACGGAAAAAATTACAACAGTTTTTTGACGAAAATGTAAATGAGTGATTTAGTGCGCAAAAGTAAAGGGGAAAGAGAAAACGGGACGCCGAATGTGTCCCGTTTTGGTTGATCAATTGGTTTGTACATCTAAGGTCAAAGCCGTTTCCGGACCGCTTCCGTCTACCTCGGCGAGGATGAGCCACAGGGCCACGTCGCTGTCACCGGCTTCGGGTACGGCACGCAGGAGGGTGGCACTGTCCTCGGTCACGGAGGAAATCGTATGGGTGATGGAGCTGCTGGGTTCGCAAACCACCACGGCCAGCAGGCGGTGGGTGAGGAAAAAGTCCTCGTCGTAGGAATCCGCCACGGCGGACAGGTCGTTGTAGGGGAAGCGGGCAAAGCATTTTGCAACAGCGTCCGGATTGCCCAGCAGGTCGGCGGTGGGTTCGAACGAGGTGGACATACCACTCAACCGCAGCCGCTGTTCGTTGGTGAAGGACAGTTCTTCCGGCGTGGCAGTGGGCAAACCTTCGGTTTGAGCAGGGGGCACCACGTGGCGGGCCATGTTGGGTAAGTCAAGAGGAACTTCACTGTTTTCGGGATGGAACAGGGTCAGCAGACCTATGCACAGGACCAGGCAGGCTGCCAAGGCACTCAGCTGCTGCCAGGTACGGCGGTGACGGCTGTGCTGGCCACGGACGACCTTCATTACGCCGTCGGCAAGCTCGGCGGGGGGGACAGCGGCAGCGCCGGACAAAGCGCTGTGGATGCCGGAAAGGTCATCGGCAATGGCCCGGCATTCAGGACAGGTATTCAGGTGCGCACTCAGGTCAGCCTCGTCCTCGGGGGACAGGGGACCGTCCAAACGGGCGCTGATAAGGTCGAGATAGCGCTCACAATTCATGCCGGGTCACGCTCCTTTCATTTGGTTTCAAGGGGTTTGACGCTGATTACGGGGAAAAGTTCCCCGTTTCCAGTAAAATTTTTCGCAAAGCGAGGCGGGCACGAGAGATGCGGGATTTGACTGTGCCGGCCTCCAAATCCAAAACATCGCCGATTTCCTGGTAGGAAAGACCCTCCAGCTCACGCATGACCAGCACCTGCCGGTGTTCGTCGGATAATTTGGAAAGGCCCTGTTGCAAGGTCTCAAGCCGTTCTCGTTTTTCCAACTCTGTGTCGGGGCGGTAACGCTCGTCGGGGACGTCGGGGAGGGAATCGTCCTCCTCGTCTGCCAGTTGGGGCAGCCAAATGTCCTGCCGCCGCTTCTGCTTGCGCAGATGGTCCAGGCAGGCGTTGGTGGCAAGGCGGTACAGCCAGGTGGAGAAAGCGCTGTCCCCCTTAAAAAATTTCAGACCCTTCCAGGCATTGAGGAAGGCCTCTTGGGCGAGGTCAAGCGCATCGTCCGGATTGCCCGTCATACGCAGGGTCAGGTTGTAAATGCGGGTTTGATTGTCCAGCATCAGCTGTTCAAAGGCGTTTTCGTCCCCGGCTTTTGCCCGGGCGACCAGTTCCTGCTCCGTCACGCTTGCTCACCGCCTTTCTCGTAAGTTTATTGTGTCAGCACAGGTCTCTCTTGATACCTGCGGTGACTCGATATACGTCTTCCAGCGTGGTGATTTTGCAGATTTGTTCCTTGTAGTAGCCGGCGTGGGATACGCCCTTGAGATACCAGGCGTATTGCTTTCGGGCTTCCAGACAGGCCACCTTTTCGCCCTTGTTGGCGGCGGCCATCTCGAACTGGCGCACGGCGGTGTCGCATCGTTCGGAAAGGGGTGGGATTTCTGGCACATCCTGTCCCTCCAGCGCAGCCTTGCACTGGGCGAAGATCCACGGGTTTCCGAACACGCCACGACCGATCATGGCCATGTCGGCACCGGTGTACTTCAAAATGCGCACGGCGTCTTTTGCCTCGAACACATCGCCGTTGGCGATGACGGGGATGGTCACGGCGTTTTTTACCTCACGGATCCAGTCCCAGTTGGCGGTGCCTGCATACATCTGAGTGCGGGTGCGTCCGTGAACGGCTACGGCGGCAACGCCGGCCTGCTCCATAGCCTTGGCAAATTCCACGCAGTTGATGCTGCCCTTGTCCCAGCCAAGGCGGAACTTGACGGTGACGGGACAACCGGCGCCCTTTATCACAGCCTCGGCGACCTTGACCGCCAGATCGGGGGTGCGCATGAGCCCGCTTCCGTCGCCACTGTTGGCAATTTTGGGGACGGGACAGCCCATGTTGATGTCAATGAAGTCGGCACCGGACACCTCCCGGGCGATGGCGGCGGCCTCCTGCATACAGCCGGGGTCGCTGCCGAAAATCTGGGCGGCGGCGGGGTGCTCATTCTCGCCCAGCTGCAGCAGCGGTATGGACTTTTTATCCTGATAGCACAAGGCCTTTGCACTGACCATCTCGGTAACGGTCAGGGCAGCGCCCTGTTCCCGGCAGATGGTACGGAAGGCCATGTCCGTTACCCCGGCCATAGGGCCAAGGGCCAGTTTGCCATCGATTTTGATGCCGCCGATGTCCATGCAGATACCTCGCAGTCCCACAATTTCCTATTTTATATTTTACCACGAAGCGTGGAGATTGACAAGCGAGAGAATAAAAGACGCCCCGTGGACTTGCCACGGGGCGTCTTTATCAAGTGTTTACTTTTTCAGACTCTCCGCCCAGGCGGCATACTTGGTCACCTTTTCGTCGCAGGCGGCCTTGTCCGCACCGTTGGCCAGGATATAGACCTTCACCTTGGGTTCGGTGCCGGAGGGACGGACGATGAGGCTGGTACCGTCGGCCATCTCATAGCGCAGCACGTTGGAGCCGGACAGCTCCATGGCAGACTTCTTGCCGCACTCGGCGCAGACCACGCTGCCGTCGGAGTAGTCCTTGTACTCGGCCACCTTGACCCCGGCGATCTCGGCAGGGGGATCCTTGCGCAGACCGGCCATCAGGTCGGCCATCTTCTTCAGACCGTCCAGACCGGGCATCACCAGGTTCAGGGTGCGCTCGCCATAGAAACCGTACTTGACGAACAGTTCCTGAAGGGCGTCGTACAGGGTCATGCCCCGGTCGGCGTACCATGCCGCCATCTCGGTCAGCAGCAGGGAGGCGGTGACGGCGTCCTTATCCCGGACGAAGCCGCCCAGCATATAGCCGAAGGACTCCTCGTAGGAGAAGATAACGCTGCCCTCGCCGGACTGCTCCAGCCGGTCCTTCTACTGGGCCAGGAACTTAAAGCCGGTAAAGGTGTCGTAGCAGGCAAGGCCGTTGACCTCGGCCACCTTGCGGGCCATCTCGGTGGTGACGATGGTCTTGAGAGCCACAGGCTTTGCAGGCAGCTTGCCGGCACGCTTCATGGCACCGATGAGGTAGTCCAGCAGCAACACACCGGTCTGGTTGCCGGAGATGACTACGAACTCACCGTTGCCGGTGTTGACCATGATGCCCACACGGTCAGCATCGGGGTCAGAGCCGAGGATGAAGTCGGCACCCTCCTTCTTCGCCAGCCCCACGGCCAGAGCGAAGCCCTCGGGATTTTCGGGGTTGGGGGAGACTACGGTGGGGAAGTCTCCGTCGATGACCATCTGCTCGGGTACGCAGATGAGGTTCTTCACACCCAGGCGACCCAGAGCGGTGGGAATGAGCTTGTGACCGGTGCCGTGGAAGGGGGTGTAGACCATCTTGAAGTTGTCCGCCACCTTTTCCACCACAGCCTTGTCGTTAACCTGGGCCATGACGTTGGCAAGGAAGCGCTCGTCGGTCTCCTCGCCCATCAGCACGATTTTGCCGGCGGCGACCGCCTCGTCGTAGTCGGCACGGCGCACGCAGTCGAACACGTCCAGTTCCTTCATCTTGCGGGCAACCTCGTCGGCATGCTCGGGAGGCAGCTGGGCGCCGTCGTCCCAGTAGACCTTGTAGCCGTTGTACTCCTTGGGGTTGTGGCTGGCAGTGATGTTGATACCGGCGGTACAGCCGTACTCACGCACGGCGAAGGACAGCTCCGGCGTGGGGCGCAGAGCGTCGAACAGGCGCACGGGGATGCCGTTGCCGGCAATCACACAGGCCGCCTCACGGGCGAAGAGGGCGGAGTTGTTGCGGCAGTCGTAGCACACGGCAACGCCACGGGCAGCGATGTCAGCGCCTTGCTCCAGAATGACCTCGGCAAAGGCCTGGGTGGCGTGGCGGATGACGTGGACGTTCATGCGGTTCAGGCCCACGCCCATGGTACCACGCAGACCGGCGGTGCCGAAGGACAGCTGATCGTAAAAACGGGATTCAATTTCCTTTTCGTCATTGGCGATGGACTGCAGCTCTGCCTTTTCCTCGGCGGACAGGGCAGGACTGGCCAGCCACTTTTTATAGGTATCACGATACGTCATAGCAAAACCTCCGTTGAAATTAGTTTGGTATATCCATTGTAACACAAATTGGGGCGAACTTCCACTATTTATGGTAGGCAGACCCCTCGTTGATTTTGAAGGCACGGTAAATCTGCTCCAGTAGCATGACCCTGGCCAGATGGTGGGGGAAGGTCATGGGGGACATGGACAGGCGCAGGCGGGCTTGCTGCTTCAGGGTGGGGGCAAGACCGCAGCTTCCGCCGATGAGGAAAACGATGTGCTTGGCGCTGTCCTGTTCCCAGCGGAGCATTTGGTCCGCAAGCTCCGGACTGGAGCAGGTCTTGCCTTCCACACACATGGCCACGATGGCGGCGTTGGGAGGAAGCTTTGCCCGGATGGCCTGTCCCTCTTTGGTAAGGGCGGCATCGATCTGTGCCTGGGAGGGATCGGGGGGCAGACGCTCCTCATTCAGCTCTGTAACAGTCAGCTTGCAGTAGGCACCCAGGCGCTTGGCGTACTCCTGTGCCGCCTCGATATAAAACTTCTCTTTCATCTTACCCACGCAGATGATGTGTACGCTTAACAAGGGCACTCGCTCCTTTCGGTAAAGAAGGTGGGGCTGTTGCCGCACACAGGGGCAACGGTCAGGGTGACGTCCCGGTCCGGATCGATCCCGGCGGCGCTCAGACGGCGGCGAGAAACCTCCAGTGCACGGGCGGGGGTATTGTTCTCCTGACTCAGGTGGGCCAAAATGATGGTGTGGGTGCCGGACTGGGCGGCACGGGTAATCAGTTCGGCCCCGTCCTCGTTGCACAGATGGCCCCGACTGCCTAAAATCCGCTCCTGCAGGTAGGGGGGATAGGGGCCGGAGCGCAGCCAGTCCACATCATGATTGGACTCCGCAACCAAAATGTCGCAGCCCAGCACAGCGTTCAGTACCTCGTCAGACACGTAACCAAGGTCGGTGGCAAGGGCCAAGCGGTGGTTGCCCAGACGGACGGTGTAGCCGGTGCTTTGGGCGCTGTCGTGGCTGGTGGCGAAGCTGTGGACGGTCATGTTTCCTACAGAAAACTCCGTACCCACATCAACAGGGCGCAGCTGCCCTTCGGCAAAGGCCAGTCGGTATCCCAAAGCCCTGGCAGTGCCCGGAGAGGCGAAAATGGGGGTGTCGTATTTTTTGATAAGGGTGGCAAGTCCGCAGATGTGGTCGGAGTGCTCGTGGGTGATGAGGATGCCGTCCAGTTGGGGCAGACTTACTCCCAGCGCAGCCAGACCGGTGGTGATGCGCCGGCAGGATATGCCGGCATCGATCAGCAGGTGGCAGCCTCCGCCGGATACCAGCACACAGTTGCCGCCGGAACCGCTGGCAAGGGTGGTAATGCGAAGCAAATCAATCGTTCCTTTCAAATGAAAAAGCCGAAGATGGCGGCGCCCCACGGGTGCGGCAGACATCTCCGGCTTTGTATATGATGCAATCAGCCTACCTGAGGCTGGGTGGCTTCCTCGTCCGGGGTCTCGATCACACGGATGTGGGCACCCACGGCGGACAGCTTTTCCACCAGGTTTTCGTACCCACGCTCGATGTGGTGGATGGAATCAATTTCGGTCACACCCTCGGCAGCAAGGCCAGCGATGACCATGGCAGCGCCGGCACGCAGATCACAGGCGTGGACGGGGGCGCCGGTCAGTTTCTCCACACCCTCGATCACAGCCACTTTGCCGTCGACCTGGACAACGGCGCCCATACGGCGCAGTTCGTCAATGTAGCGATAGCGGTTGCCCCACACACCCTCGGTAATGACGCTGGTGCCACGGGCCATGCACAGCACGGCACCGATCTGGGACTGCATGTCGGTGGGGAAGCCGGGATAAGGCATGGTTTTGATGTTGGTGCGGGTCAGGGGGCCGGTACGACGAACCAGGACAGTGTCGTCATCCTCGATGACCTCCACACCCATTTCCTCCAGCTTGGCGGTGATGCAATCCAGATGCTTGGGGATGACATTGCAGATGCGAACCTCGCCCCCGGCGGCGGCCACAGCGGCCATGTAGGTACCCGCCTCGATCTGGTCGGGAATGATGGAGTAGGTGCCGCCACGCAGACGATCCACACCGCGGATCTTGATCACATCGGTGCCGGCACCCATAATGTCGGCGCCCATGGAGTTTAGGAAGTTGGCAAGGTCGACGATGTGGGGCTCCTTGGCGGCGTTTTCAATAATCGTCATACCGTCGGCCAGGGCGGCAGCCAGCATGATGTTCATGGTAGCGCCTACGGACACGATGTCCAAATAGACTTGACCGCCTCTGAGACGGTTGCCATTACCGGCACGGCCGTAGATGATGCCGGACTGCACATCTACGATGCCGCCCATGGCGGCAAAGCCCTTGATGTGCTGATCAATGGGGCGGCTGCCCAGGTCACAGCCGCCGGGCATGGGAACCTCGGCCTGACCAAAGCGACCCAGCAGAGCACCCACCAGATAGTAGCTGGCACGGATCTTGCGGCCCTGCTCATGAGAAACACGCTGGTTGAGAATGTGGGAACAATCGATCTCCAGCGTAGTGCGGTTGATCGTTTTGACCTGTGCGCCCAACTCCTGCATGATCTGCAGGATCAGGGTCACATCGCTTATTTGGGGGACGTTCTCAATGCGGCAGACCCCGTTCACCAGCAGGGCGGCGGGGAGAATGGCCACGGCGGCGTTTTTGGCGCCGCTGATCTCTATGGAACCGTGCAGCGGGTAACCGCCGATAACTTGATACTTCTTCACGATCGCACCCTCTTTGATGAAATGGGATGTCTGTATTGACACACGCCCGCAGGCGAGGCTTCTCCTAAATCAGCATATGAAGAAAGCATATGCTCATACACATTAGATTATAGCATCCTTTGTCAAAAAAGGCAAAGTTTTTTTGTTACCGAACACGGAAAATTTGAAGAAACCGTTACCTGACCTGTCCGGCTCGGGCCACGGCGTGCAGCGGCTGACCCAAGGCGTAGCGGCGGAAGTTGGCAAGGGCGAAGTCTACGGCGTTTTTCCGGCTGACTTCTAAACGGATGCCGCCGGCCAGGTGGGGGGTGAGCAGCAGGTTTGGAATATCCCACAGAGGGCTGTCGGTGTTGAGTGGCTCGGGAACGGTCACATCCAGGGCAGCACCCCACAGGTGCCCGCTCTGCATGACCTCGGCAAGAGCATCCTGATCCAACACGCTGCCACGCCCGTCGCTGACCAGCATGGCGTCCGGCTTCATCAGAAGCAGGCGGCGGCGATCTATCAGGTGGATGGTTTCCGCCGTGTGGGGGACGATTAGCGCTACCACGTCGGCCTGGGGTAGCCAGGAGTCCAGGGCGTCCATGGTGTCCAAACGGTCAAAGCCGTCAATGGGACCGGCGATGGTGCGTTTGAGGCCCACGGTGTTGGCACCCAAGGCTTTGCACAATCGGGCGAAGTCGCCGCCGATAGTTCCGGCACCTACCACCAGCACGGTGGCATCCCGGATGGTGCGCATTTTCTTGACGTCCACCCACTTGTGAGCACGCTGATTGTCCCGGACCTGGGGCAGGTTGCGGCACATGGCCAGCAGGGTGGCCAGCATATGCTCGGACACCGACTGACGGTATGCTCCGGCGCAGGCGGTGATGGTCACGGTGTGGGGCAGCACGCCCTCGGCCACGTATTCGTCCACACCCATCCAGAGGGACTGCAGCCAGCGCAGGGTTTTGGCGTGGATCAAGTCCTCCGGTTTAGGGGTGCCCATAATGACGGTGGCACGCTCCAACTGTTCTTTTGTCACAGTGCTGCGGCGGGGGTACTCCCACACCGCATCGGGCATCAGTGCCTCGAATTCGGCTCGTTCCTGCTCGTTGGCGGGAAACATATTTAGAATGTAATCGCTCATGGGTTCCTCCTGTGTCAGATATCTTGTAAACCTATTATATTCATTTTTTGCAAAAGGGGCAAGGACTATATATCTTTTTGCATTTGACAGCGGAGTGTGTTAAAATTGAACCAAAGCAAAGTAAGGGAGGTGCGGTAATGGATCTGCATACATCGGTAGAACAATTTCCCGGTATCGGGCCGGCACGAGCCAATAAGCTGGCCAAGCTGGGTATTGAGACCGTGGGAGATGTTCTGCGCAATTTCCCCCGTGAT
Source organism: Lawsonibacter sp. (assembly GCA_045601985.1). Classification (GTDB taxonomy): domain Bacteria; phylum Bacillota; class Clostridia; order Oscillospirales; family Oscillospiraceae; genus Lawsonibacter. The sequence goes on from JAZSAQ010000104.1 coordinate 12,100, forward strand.
TATGAGGATCGCCGCACCGAAACTTCCATCGGTCGTGCGGAGGGGGAGCGGCCTGTCTGCATCCGTGCCATGGTTGCAAAACAGCCCCGACTCAGCCGCATCCGCCGGGGACTTGACCTTGTGAAGGTAGAGGCGGTGGACCACAGCGGTCTGATGCAGATCACCTACTTTAACCAAAGCTACCGCAGGGACAGTCTGCAGGTGGGGAAAGAGTACATCTTCTACGGCAGGGTAGAACGTCAGGGGCGTACGGTCCGCATGACCAACCCGGTGACCGAGCCGGCAGACCGACAGGCTACCACCGGCTGCATCCTGCCTGTCTACTCCCTGACTGCAGGTATCACCAATAACATCATGGTGTCCCTTGCCCGCTGGGCGGTGGAGGGGTGCGCCCATCTGTGGCAGGAAACGCTGCCACAGGATATCGTGGAACGAAACGACCTGATGGACTGTACCGCTGCCCTGCGTGGCATCCATTTTCCCAACGATTTCAAGCAACTGGAGAGGGCCAAACACCGCATGATTTTCGAGGAACTGTTCTACCTCGCGGCGGGTCTTGCCCTGTTGAAGAATCGCCGCACCAACGTGACCGGTCCGGTGTGTCAATGCGCTTCTTTGAAGCCGTATTTGGAGTTGCTGCCCTTTACGCCCACCGATGCCCAGCTGCGGGTGATGGAGCAGTGCCGTGTGGATATGGCTTCCGGCCGGCCCATGAACCGCCTTGTGCAGGGCGACGTGGGTTCGGGTAAGACTGTGGTTGCCGCAGCCGCCGGCTGGATGGCGGTGCAAAGCGGGCTGCAGGCGGCGCTGATGGCGCCCACGGAGCTGCTGGCCACCCAGCATTTTCAGACGTTATCCAATTTGCTGACCCCTGCCGGAGTGCGGGTGGGACGTTTGACCGGCTCCATGACCGCCGCCCAAAAGCGGCAGGTGCAGGAGCAGATTAAACACGGCGAAATTCAGTTTGTTGTCGGCACCCATGCCCTGTTCAGCAGAGGCGTGGAATTTGACAAGCTGGGCCTTGTGGTGGCGGACGAACAGCACCGCTTCGGTGTGGAGCAGCGTGCCGCCCTCAGCGGCAAGGGCGCATCCCCCCACGTACTGGTCATGTCGGCAACGCCCATCCCAAGAACCCTGGCGCTGATGGTGTACGGCGATCTGGATGTGTCCGTTATCGACCAGTTGCCCGCCGGTCGCCTGCCTGTTGACACGTTCGTGGTAGGGGAGGATAAGCGGCAGCGGATGTACGGCTTCGTCCGCAAACTGGTGGGTGAGGGTCGGCAGGTCTACATGGTCTGCCCTACGGTGGAGGAAAACCCCGATGCCGGCGAGGAGGGCCTGCCCGACCTGAAGGCAGTGACCACCTACGCCAAAACCCTGACCGAGGACGTGTTTGCCGATCTGCGTGTAGCCTTCGTCCACGGGAAAATGAAAGCAAAGGAAAAGGAAGAAGTTATGTCCGCCTTCGTGGCGGGTGACGTTGACGTGCTGGTGTCCACTACGGTGATCGAGGTGGGTGTGGACGTACCCAATGCCGCCTTGATGATCGTCGAGAACGCCGAGCGATTCGGCCTGAGTCAGCTGCATCAGCTGCGTGGCCGGGTGGGGCGTGGAGCACATCAATCCTACTGTGTGCTGGTTACCGCCTCCCACAGCGACAGCGTGAAAGACCGGCTGGGTGTTATGCGTGCCACCAACGACGGGTTTAAGATTGCTGAGGCGGATTTGAAACAGCGTGGACCGGGCGACTTCTTCGGCAGCCGACAGCATGGCCTGCCCCAACTGCACGTGGCGGATTTGGCGGGGGACATGGCGGTGCTGGAACAGGCTCGCCTTGCCGCCCACAATCTGCTGGCCCGGGACCCGGGTTTGACTGCGCCGGAGCATCGCTCCGTGCGGGAGCGGGTGCACACCCTGTTTGCCGAGCAGGCAGACATCTTCAATTAAAGGAGATTATTATGACCCCTATGGAAAAAGCCCGCCAATTGCGGGAAGATACCAACGTACATTATAATTGTGCTCAGGCGGTGCTGGTGGCGTTCGCTGACCGGTTGGGTTTGAGCGAGGAGCAGGCCTTTGACCTGGGTGCCCACTTTGGCAGTGGTATGCGCCACGGCGCCACCTGCGGCGCCCTGACCGGGGCATTGATGGTTATCGGCCTTGCCAAGGAGAACACCGCCGCAGCCGTTGCGCTGCTGGCGCAATTCAAGCAGAAGAACGGCTGCACTGACTGCATTGGTCTTCTGAACGCTGCCAAAGAGCGTGGCGAGGCGAAAAAGCCCCATTGTGACCGCTTGGTTTTTGAGTGTGTGGAATTTCTGGAGGAACGGCTGCATGAGCAGGCAGACTGACCCCCTTTCCCGGTTGCCAATCCCCCTTTTGGAGTGGTATGGCGAACACGCCCGCCGGCTTCCGTGGCGCAGCGACCCCACCGCCTACCACGTATGGGTGTCGGAAATTATGCTGCAGCAGACCCGTGTGGCGGCGGTGCTGGACTACTACCGACGGTTCACGGACGCCGCCCCCACGGTGACAGATTTGGCCCAAATGCCCGACGAGCAGCTGATGAAGCTGTGGCAGGGACTTGGGTACTACAGCCGTGCCCGCAACCTGAAAAAGGCGGCGGTGCAGATTGTGGAACGGTTCGGCGGCGAGTTTCCCCGCCGCTATGAGGACATCCGTTCTCTGCCCGGAGTGGGGGACTACACCGCCGGGGCCATCGCATCCATCGCCTTTGGACAGGCAGTGCCCGCCGTGGACGGCAACGTGCTGCGTGTGGTGACTCGCCTGACCGCTGACGCTTCCGATATTACCTT
>JAZSAQ010000105.1:0-31183 GCA_045601985.1 Lawsonibacter sp.
CTTCAATTTGCCGTCCCCACCCTGTTCGGACTGGAGTCCCTTGCAGCCGACGAGCTGCGCCGTCTCGGCCTTGCCAACGTGCAGGCGGAGAACGGCCGGGTACTCTGTGCCGGCACGGCGGCGGACATCCCCCGCATCAACTTAAATCTGCGCACCGGCGAGCGAGTCTTGCTGGTCCTGGGCAGCTTCCCCGCCCCCACCTTTGAGGCACTGTTTCAGGGAGTGCACAACCTGCCCTGGGAGCAGTTTATCCCCCAAAGCGGCCAGTTCCCCGTCAAGGGGCACAGTCTGAACAGCGCACTTCATGCCATCCCCGCCTGCCAATCCATCGTGAAAAAGGCGGTGGCCGCCCGGCTGGGGCAGAAATATGGCATGGAAACCCTGCCCGAAACCGGCCCCATCTACCAAATCCAGTTCTCTATTATGAAGGACACCGCCACCCTCATGCTGGACACCAGCGGAGCCGGCCTGCACAAGCGTGGCTACCGTGCACAGGGCGTGGTGGCTCCCCTGCGTGAGACCTTGGCCGCCGCTATGGTACAGCTGTCCCGCTACCGAGGGCGCGACCCCATCTGCGACCCCTTCTGCGGCAGCGGCACCATCCCCATTGAGGCCGCCCTCATCGCCAAGAACCGTGCCCCCGGCCTGAACCGCAGCTTCGCCGCCCAACGGTGGAGTTGGCTGGACAAGCAGCTGTGGCTGGAAGCTGCCGATGAAGCCATGGACAAGGAATTTGACGGCAATTACGAGATTTGGGGCGGCGACCTTGACCCCGCTGCCATCGAACTGGCCCGGCACAACGCCCGACTGGCGGAGGTGGACGACCTCATCAGCTTCGAAGTGTCCGACGCCACCCGCTTCCACTTCGGCGGTCTGCGTGGCCGCATCGTCACCAACCCGCCCTACGGCGAGCGCATTATGGAGCGCCGTGAAGCGGAGGAGCTGTACCGTGCCTTCGGCAAGGCCTACAATAAGTTCCCCGAGGGCTGGACGCTGTATCTGCTTTCTTCCCACACCGAGTTTGAGCGCACCTTCGGCAAGCAGGCGGACAAGAAGCGCAAGCTGTATAACGGTATGCTCAAGTGCGACCTGTTTATGTACGGAACGAAGCAAGACAAGCGATAATCACGATAAAATCTGCTTGATTGGGACGTGGTTTTATGAAGCATCTGTTCATCATCAACCCCGCTGCCGGTAAGAAGAAAAGCACCGCCCAACTTGAAAAACAGCTGGCCAAGCTGTCTTTCCCTCACGAGGTTATGTACACCCAAAAGGCGGGCGATGCCGAGGTGTTTTCCCGTCAGGCCGCCCAAACCGGCGAGGACGTGCGCATCTATGCCTGCGGCGGCGACGGCACGCTGAACGAGGTGGTCAACGGTGCGGCAGGTTACCCCAACGCCGCCATCACCTGTGTGCCCAAGGGAACGGGCAACGATTTCCTCAAAATCTTCGGTCCGGATTACCGCACCCTGTTCTATGACTTGGAGGCGCTGTCACAGGGCCCCCAAACCCCCTTCGACCTCATAGACTGTAACGGCAAACTGGGCATTGACGTGGTGTGCTGCGGCATCGACGCCCGCATCGGCGCCGGCGTCCACCGCTACAAAAAGCTGTTCGGTCCCGCCGCCTACGTCCTGTCCCTCATCGAGCAGGTGCTCTTCCGAGGCATAAACCGCCCCATGAAGGGCGTCATGGGTGACCACTGTTGGGACGGGGACACCGCCCTTGTCTGTGTGTGTAACGGACGACATTACGGCGGCGGCGTCAACCCCGTGCCCGAGGCCATGCCCGACGACGGGGTGCTGGATATGCTGCTGATTCCCAAAATCAACCTCCCCACCCTCGCCCGGGTCATCGGTAAGTACGCCTCCGGCCGGTATAAAGAGCTGCCCCATCTGGTTCATGACTACCACGGACAATCCGTCACGTTCTCCTCCTCCCGGCTGCTGACCGCCGTAGTAGACGGAGAAGTGATGGTGGCCACCCAATTTACCATCGGTCTTTCCGACAAAAAAGTCAACTTCTTCTGCCCCGCTACCGCCGATTATTCGGTCGAAAACCGTACCCCCGCCGCCACTTTATGAATAAGCAGTAAATAATTTCCGCTTTTTTCAAAATAAGACTTGATTTTTCCTGCCGGAGCGGTTATGATGAATTAGCACTTAAACGACCTGAGTGCTAAAATCAATTTACAACCTGATTTGACTATTATATAAGGAGGAACCCGTTATGAATCTGAAACCTTTGGCCGACCGTGTCATCATTAAGATGGTGGAGGCAGAGGAAACCACCAAGGGCGGCATCATCCTGACCGCCGCCGCCAAGGAGAAGCCTGAAATTGCCGAGGTGCTGGCTGTCGGTCCCGGCGGCATCGTGGACGGCAACGAGGTCGTCATGACCGTCAAGGTGGGCGATAAGGTCATCACCGGCAAGTATTCCGGAACCGAGGTCAAGGTGGACGGCGAGGAAGTCACCATCCTCCGCCAGAGCGACATTCTCGCCATCGTCGAGGAATAATACAAAACGTAAATCATCTGAATTTGGAGGATTATCATTATGGCTGCTAAAATCATCTGCTATGGCGAGGACGCCCGCAAGGCGCTGGAGCGTGGTGTCAACCAGCTGGCCGACACCGTCAAGATCACCATGGGCCCCAAGGGCCGCAACGTGGTGCTTGACAAGCAGTTCGGCGCTCCCCTGATCACCAACGACGGTGTGACCATCGCCAAGGAAATCGAGCTGGACGACCCCTTCGAGAACATGGGCGCTCAGCTGGTGAAGGAAGTTTCCACCAAGACCAACGACGTGGCCGGCGACGGCACCACCACTGCCACCCTGCTGGCTCAGGCCATCATCCGTGAGGGTCTGAAGAACCTGGCCGCCGGCGCCAATCCCATGATCATGAAGAAGGGTATTGCCAAGGCCACCACCGCTGCGATCGAGGCCATCAAGGCCAACAGCCAGAAGGTCAACGGCACCGAGGATATCGCCCGTGTCGGCACCGTTTCCTCCGGCGACGAGACCATCGGCCGCCTGATTGCCGAGGCTATGGAGAAGGTCTCCGCCGACGGCGTCATCACCGTGGAGGAGTCCAAGACCGCCGAGACCTATTCCGAGGTGGTCGAGGGTATGCAGTTCGAACGTGGCTACATTACCCCCTACATGGTCACCGATAGCGAGAAGATGGAGGCTGTCATGGATGACGCCCTCGTTCTCATCACCGACAAGAAGATCTCCGCCATTCAGGAGCTGCTGCCCCTGCTGGAGCAGGTCGTGCAGTCCGGCAAGAAGCTGGTCATCATCGCCGAGGACGTGGAGGGCGAGGCCCTGTCCACCCTGATCGTCAACCGTCTGCGTGGCACCCTGAACGTGGTGTGCGTCAAGGCCCCCGGCTTCGGCGACCGCCGCAAGGAGATGCTGCAGGATATCGCCATTCTCACCGGCGGTACCGTTATCTCCTCCGAGCTGGGCTTTGAGCTGAAGGAGACTCAGCTGTTCCAGCTGGGTCAGGCCCGTCAGGTCAAGGTCACCAAGGAGAACACCATCATCGTGGTCGGCGCCGGCGAGGCCGAGGCCATTCAGGCCCGCATCGCTCAGGTCAAGAGCCAGATTGAGGTGACCACCTCCGAGTACGACCGTGAGAAGCTGCAGGAGCGTCTGGCCAAACTGTCCGGCGGTGTTGCTGTCATCAAGGTCGGCGCCGCCACCGAGGTGGAGATGAAGGAGAAGAAGCTGCGCATTGAGGACGCCCTGAACGCCACCCGTGCCGCCGTTGAGGAAGGCATCGTGGCCGGCGGCGGTACCGCCTACGTCAACGCCGTTTCCGCTGTCGAGGCTCTGGTTTCCGAGGTGGATGGCGACGAGAAGACCGGCGTGCGCATCATCGCCAAGGCTCTGACCGAGCCCGTCAAGCAGATCGCCACCAACGCCGGCATCGACGGCAGCGTCGTGCTGGAGAAGATCCGTGAGTCCGGCAAGACCGGCTACGGCTTCGATGCCTATAACGAGGTCTATGTTGACATGATCTCCGCCGGTATCGTGGATCCCACTAAGGTGACCCGTTCCGCCCTGCAGAATGCCGCTTCCATCGCCGCTACCCTGCTGACCACCGAGGCTCTGGTGGCCGACAAGCCCAAGCCCGCTGCCCCCGCTGCCCCCGCCCCCGACATGGGCGGCATGGGTGGTATGTACTAAACCGTACAACCCCATAAAACCAACAACCCCCGACCGAATGGTCGGGGGTGTTTTTTCATTCGTTTTCCTTATGCGCAGACTCCAATCGTCGCAAATTGTTATTTATCATCACCCGCAGGTAACTCGGAACACTGCGGTAGTCCTCATTTGCCAAACGTTTCAGCTTATCGTACGTTTCCTGCGGTAAAATCAGACTAACTGTTTTCTTTGCTCCTCTCATCACCGATATTCACCTCTCTCCCGCAATCTAAGCATGCCGCTTCTTTTGTATGGCCAAATAATAGCCATATTATATGGCCATTATATCAGCCATAATAACGGGTGTAAAGGGGAGATTACCATGATTACCTATGCACCCTTGTGGAAAACCATGGCCGCAAGAAAGGCCACTACCTATACCTTGCGCATCAAATACGGCATCAGTCATGCTACCGTGCAGCGGTTGCAAAACGATATGCCTGTTTCTACCCACACCTTAAACAAACTGTGCCAGTTATTGGATTGCAGATTAGAGGATGTGGCAACTTACATTCCCGATAACGAATAAACACTCCCGACTGTATCGGGAGTGTTTTTATTTCGCCCTGCGGGGCGAGGTTAGAGATTGTTCCGCCCCCGGGCGGGTGTCTTTTGTAACGCCACAAAAGACACGAAAAGGGCGCATAGAAACCCATGGTTTCTATGTACTTCCTTTGGGTGGCCTCCGTGGAGTCACCCCCACACGGTCGGCGGTCATTTCTGACCCGTTCCGCGCCGATTAGGCTGCCGCCCTGCCTACTATCTGTAGCACTTTCTGTCTACCGAACTCCCGCCGACTTTCACAGCAGGGACGAAATGCCCACCGCAGCAGGCGCGTTTGTATAGTAGAAACGAAATCCGATTGTATCGACCGAGGGGCGGCAGCCTAAAGTCGCAACGTGGTGTCGTCATCGGTGCGCCGGACGCAAGGAACATCTGCCGCTTACGAGCCGTTTCCCTTGGGGTCCGGGGTGCAGAGTGTTTGAGATGCAGACGCGAAGCGACCAATCTCATCCACTCAAACCCCGGTGGCGTTTTGCCTCCTTTGCCGACACGGGCAAAGGAGGTCGCCCCGCAGGGCGAAACTATCTCTTCCCGCCCGGGGGCGGAATATCCCCCGTCCCCCTCGCCCAGCAGGGCAAAATTCTCCAAAAAGAAAGACCGCCGATTGGCGGTCTTTCCCATTTTAGCGCTTAGACGTTATGAAACCGATACTCGGTGCTGGTGCGGTAATGCTCTCCGGCACGCAGCAGGGGGCTGGGATACTCCGGACAGTTGACCGCATTGGGGAAGTTCTGGGTCTCCAGCGCAATGGCGTTGGGGTTTCCGGTGTAGATCTGCATACCCGGCTGGTCGGAGAACACCTCCAGCTTGATGCCCCGATCGCCGCCCTCCAGGGTTGCGATGCGGCGCATGCCGCTTCCGTTCAGCACGAAGTTCTCGTCATAGCAGCCCCGCTTACCCAGCACGGGATTGGCAGACAGGTCGCCAATAAAGGGCTTGGGCGTGCGGAAGTCAAACAGGTTGCCCGTCACGTCCCGGAACTGACCGTGGGGAATGAGCTCCTCGTCAGCCGGGGTAATGCGGTCGGCATCAATGTGCAGCAGCAGGTCGGCGGTAGTGGTCTCGATACCGCCCACGTTGAAGTAGGAGTGGTTGGTCAGGCTGATGACGGTGTCCTTGTCGCTGACCGCATCGTACTCGATGACCAGCCCTTTGTCCGCCGTCAAACGATAGGTCACGGTCACGTCCAAATTGCCGGGGAACCCCTCCTCCCCGTCGGGACTGAGGTAGTTCAGTTGCAGCAGATCCTCCTGCTCGCAAACCACGGTCCAAATCCGCTTGTCCAGACCCTTGTTGCCGCCGTGGAGGCAGTTGGCCCCCTCGTTGGCCGCCACATGGTAAGTCTGACCATTAATAACAAACTGGCTCTTGCCGATACGGTTGGCAAAGCGGCCCACGGTGGCGCCGTGGTAGCCGGACTTGGTCAGGTACTCCTCAAAGGTCTTGTGGCCGAACACCACACTGACGGGATTACCCTCCCGGTCGGGCACACGCAGGGCGGTCAGGGTGGCGCCGTAGGTCATAATGTCGGCCTCCATGCCGGCGCAAACCAGGGTATACTTGACAACTTCCACGCCGTCCAGCGTACCGAATACGACTTTATTCATATTCCTCATCCTTTTCCATCTGCCTCAGGGGACAGTTTTTCTATCGGTATCATATAACATTCCACGGCACAGGTCAAGCGCCGCTTTCCCATTTCTCCCCTTGACATCTACCACGATTTGCAGTATCCTATTGGAAATATTTTCAGGGAGGGCTTTTCTTGAACGAACTGCTAACCGATCTTTCCGCTACGCTGACCCAATTCAACTTGGCTTCCGCCCTGTTTCGCATCCTGCTGGCCGTCCTCATTGGTGGCTGTATCGGCTCCGAGCGGGGTCGTCACGGGCGTGCTGCGGGTCTTCGCACCCACATTCTGGTCTGCCTTGGCTCCGCCATGACGGTAATGGTTGGCCTGTACTCCACCCAGGTTCTCCAGTTGGATGGAGACCCTATGCGCATCAGCGCCCAGGTCATCACCGGTGTCGGTTTTTTGGGCGCCGGTACCATTATCACCCGTAACCACACCCGGGTCACCGGCCTGACCACCGCCGCCGGTCTGTGGGCCACTGCCTGTCTGGGTCTTGCCGTCGGCGCAGGCTTCTATGCCGGCGCTATCGCCGCCTGGCTTTTGATGACCGTAACCATCACCATCTTCACCAAGCTGGAGCACCGCATCAAGCAGATGCACTCGGACACCTACTATCTGGAGCTGTCCCACATCTCCCACGTCAACGCCTTCGTCCGTGAAATCACCGGGCAGGTATCCTCCATTCAGGTGCTGCCCGCCAAAAGCGGAACTCCCGAGCATATCGGCCTGGAAGTTGTCACCCCGGCGGCAGAAAGCTCCGTCGCCCTGCTGGAAAAGCTGCAAACCTACGAATACGTCGTTATGGCTGTCCCCGTGGCGCAGGAATACTAAACAAAAAATCACCCGGTCATCGACCGGGTGATTTTTATTTTTATCTGCGGCGATAGGCGGGGACAGAATACTTCAGCATGGTGTCCAGATGGGCTATCTTCCATCGGATAGCGTCCGCACCGCCGATGTACTCCATGGACGGCTCGAACCCGAGGGCGGAATCCCGCTCCACCATAGGGATGGCCGCCTCGGCGTTTTTACGTTCCCGCAGCAGCAGCTTCTCCACCTGCACCGTCAGGCGGTACAGTCGGTCGGGGTTGCCCTCGGTGCGCATCTTGTCCACCAAAAGGGTCAGTTCCTTAAAGTTGATGGCAGTCCGATGGGTGCAGCACATATACTCCAGCATATTCATCAGCTTTTTAAGTTCCGCATTCTTGACCGAGATGGTCTTCATGATGCGCAGGCCGTCCTTTACGAGGGCCAGCGCCTTTTTGCACCGGGCAAGTTCGTCCGGGCGGCGCAGGCAGTATGGGGCCGCCTGACTTCCGTCGTCGTGGTAGTTGTGGACAAAGCAGATGTCGTAGCCGAAATGCACCCCAGCTGGGTCAGGGCGATGGTTGGCGCCGCTGATGTTGAAGGGGAACGCCGGGCCGATCCGGTAGGGGCCGTACTGATTTTCGTTGCTGGGGGTGTAGTAGTGGATGGACTCGTCCACCAGCTTCATGGCAGACAGCAATTTTCCCTTGTCTGTCCCGGCCAGCCGGTCGGCCCAGGTGCCCAGATAGTCCTCAAAGCACAAACCGCCCACGGTGTAGGCCTGCTTGGCCTGGGCAGAGATAAAGGACGGGGTGAAACCAAAGTGATGGGACTCCATCAGACCGCACAGGCCATACTGCTCCCGGGCCTTCAGGATCTCCTGATGCAGGTCGTTCCACTGCCAGGGGAACGGCTCGTACGGCATCACGCCGAAGTCCCAGGTGCGGCCGGCGGTGTTGACCATGGCGTATAGCCGGATACCCCGGCGCTTGGCCACCTCCGCCTCGGCCAAAAAGGGGATGCTGGGTTTTGTAACGGACACGGTGTAGTCCCGCACCTTGCTGGGCGCATTGTCAAACCGGAAGGTGTAAGGGAGGTTGAAATTCACCTGCAGTGACACGTCGGCAGGCATGTTTTCCACGAATTTCACCCGGTCCTCCACTGGCGCCTGTGCAAAATTATACGTCCAAAAGATGATGTCTGCATCGGGTTTTACCGCATGGATGACGTCCCGGCTCAGTTTCAGCCAGTCAGGGTAGTCCGCACAGGGGAACCATCCGGGACTCGGTTTGCCCGTGGGCAGACCATTCTCCGTAGTGGAGAGGTCGGGTTTGGCGGTAACCCGGGGATCACGGCTGGGGAAGTTGGCAGACTCCCCCACAAAGACCATGCCCTTGAACTCGGGCACGTCCCGAAACACCTGACCGAACACCGCGTCGAATTTTTCCCGTGCACCCTCCTCATCGGGGTGGACGTAGTTGTTGAGATAGCTGTAGGCATACACATCGATGCCGTACTTGGCCGCCCGGCGGCACAGGTCACGGAAATCGTAATCTACACCGTGGGCGCCCTTGGTTCCATTTTCCACAAAAGCCAGAATGGCATCGTAGCCGTAGTGAGCGCAGGTGGACAGGTAGTCGTCGGGGTAGTAATCCAAACCCACACCGGAGTGGATCATGCGGGGTGAGAAGGCCGCCATCTGCTCGGTGGTGCCGTGGATCAAGAAGGGAGCTCGGCGGGCATTCATTCTGTCCTCCAGCGCGTAAAACGCCTGGGCAACGCCACGCTCGTCAAAGGCGGTGATGGTCACTCCCTGAGCGGTGACACAGGTCTTGCGCCCCATATAGCCCTTGCACGTATCCAGGGCATCGAGGTTCACACAGGCGGTGATGTCCGCCTTGCCCTCCACCACCCTGGCGGTGATGCCGAAGGCCGTTTTCAGGTAAGCGGCAAAGTCCCCGGCGGCATTCTTCGCAACCTGTCCCAAACCATCCACGGAGATGGTCAGACCGTCCTTCAGCACCAGCTCATCTGCATTGGGCCTACGGTCCTTTGCCCCGGGAATCCGCTTGTGGGGTTGGCCGTACTCCTTACGGAAGTCGTAGTTTTGTTCAATACGAGGCATAACATCTCCTCCGATTACTTGGCGTCGTGCATTCGATTCAGCAACTTGCCGCTGCCCTCCACCAGCTTGCTGCCGCAGCCACGGATAAACCGAGTGCAGCCGGGCTCATAGCCGCCCTGATCATAGGCAACATCGGTGGGGTAGTAGTCGCCATAGCCGTTGGTCATACAACAGGTAAAGGTCATAGGATAGGGGGAATTGCTGCGAATCTGACGACCCAGATCGCAGAAAGGCTCGCCGGAGGAACCAATCAGGACCACACCACCAAAGGACACGGCACTGGCATGAATATCCACATACTCATCCTTGGTTTCGGACAGGTCCCGGATGCGATAGGCATCGGCCACGATGGGCGTAGCCACCCAGTCGGGGCCAATCTCATTCAACTCGTCACCGTTCTCGTGGATGTCGATGATTCGCTCCGCCTCGGGCAGTAGCTTGGGGTCCCACTTGGTGCGGCAGGACACTTCCTCCCGACCAAAGGTCACCCCGCCGGTCATGTCCATGGCTTTGGCCTCGTCCATGTGTGCCAGCACAAAGTCAGCCAGTGTGTGACCCGCCACCCGGGCGGCCACATACTTCTCCGCAGGAACAGAACAGAACCGCCAGTCCTCCATAACAAGGTCGCCCTCGGCACCGTTGAAATAGATACACTTGGAGTTGGGACGACCGGCCTCCACCCGATCACGCAGGAAGCCGGGATAGTCGGCGGAAACCATACTGCCGCTGACACAGTCGGGGTGTCCCTGGAAGTTGACCAGTACGATCTCCTCGGCGTTGGCACGGAGGATGCGGATAATTCGCATGCTGTCATCCACCTGCTCGGCCCAGTCGATCATGTCGGGATCCTTGCGCTCACCCCAGGTCTGATAGTAACCGCCCCGCATCTTGAACCGGCGGATGAAAGTCACGCCGGGGCAGTCCCCCTCATAGGCCAGCATCTGCTCCACATCGGTGCAGTCGTTCAGAGCCATGACGGCGGCATCAGCCACCCGACGCTTGAGCCACATCAGGTACTGCTCGTCGCTTTTTTCTCTGCCCACGGCCACGGAGGTGTGGGTGTGAGTGCCGCACAGCAGGATGGCGTTAGGATCGAGTCCGGTGGCTTCCGCTGCGGCATAGCGCAGCATATCACTGGGCTTATCGAAAATCGCCATCACGTCCAGGGTCATGGCTACCACGGCCTTGTCGCCCTCACGCACGGCCATGGCATTGATGTACAGGGGATCTTTCACACCCTCCACCCAGCGGTCAAAATAGTATCCGTCCATATAGGCACCCAGCGGGGGTGTCATATCCACACGGGCAAAGCCCACTTGCAAGTTACTCATGTTCAGTTCCTCCCTGTATTAACCGTGAATTTTGTTCAGCAGGTCCAGACAGGCCTCGGCCACGATCTCGCCGGTGCCCTTGATGAAGCGGGTGTTGGCCGGCTCGTAGCCGCCCTGATCGTAAGCCACGGCATCGGGGAAGTAGTCGCCGCTGCCGTTGACCACAGAACACGCAAAGGTAAAGGGATAAGGGGATTTCTCCCGGACGTACTGGCCCAACTCGCAGAAGGGCTCGCCGGTGATGCCCACCATGGCAAAGCCGCCGAAGGACACCGCGCTGATGCGCAGATCCACCGTGTCCAAATTCGCTTCCTCAAGCTCCAAAATGCGATAGGCCTCCGCCACCATGGGGGTGGCGATCCAATCCGGGCCGATTTCCTTCTCCTCGTCGCCATGCTCGTGGATGTCCACGATGCGCTTGGCTTCCGGCACACGGGAGGTGTCCCGCTTGGTGCGGCAGGTCACCCACCGCTGTGCGTAGCGCACGCCGCCACCGGCGGCGGGGACCGCCTCGTCCCAATGGGCCATCACGAAGTCGGCCAACTTCTCGCCGGGCAGACGGGCGGCGGTGTACTTCTCCGTGGGGACGAACTTTTTCCAGTAATCACGCAGAATCAGATTGCCCTGTGCGCCCAAGACGAACATCAGCTTGGTTCCGGGGCAGTTTGCCTCCACCTTGGCACGCAGGAAGCCGGGGTAATCGGCGGAAATCAGGTTGCCGCTGACGTTGTCGGCATGACCTTGGAAGTTGACCAGCAAAATTTCCTCTGCGTTGGTGCGGATGATGCGGACAAAGCGCAAACTCTCGTCCGCCTTTCCGGCCCAACCCTCGATTTCCGGGTCACACTCGGTTGCCCAGGTCTGATAGCGGCCATCCTTCATCTTCAAGCGGCGGGTAAAGGTGACTCCGGGGCATTCGCCCTCATAGGTCAGCATCTGCTCCACCGGCTTGCAGTCGGCAACGGCCATGGCCGCCGCATCGCACAGGCGGCGCTCCACCCACTCGTCGTACTGTGGGTCGCTTTCAAACTGAGCATCGCCCAAGTTGACCGGGCCGGTGTGGGTGTGGGTGCAGGTCAGGAACACGGCCTCCTCCTCCACCCCGGCGGCAGCGGCGATTTTGGGCAGCCACACGGCTATGGCAGGGTTGCGAAATCCAAGATGGTCGCAGCTCATCACAATGCAGGTCTTTTCGCCGTCCTGAACCGCCATAGCGCTGATGTACAGGGGGTCACGGACGCCCTCAACCTTGCGCTCGAAGAAGTAGCCGCCCATCCGCACGCCAAGAGGCGGCGTCATATCCAAGCGGGCAAATCCGGCTTGCAAGTTTGTCATAATCCACGCTTCCTCTCTTATTTGTGTAGGTTCTGCAGCAATGCTACGCTGTGCTGAGCCAGCATCTCCCCCGTCCCCTTGGGGAAGGACGTGCCGCCCGGCTCGTAGCCGCCTTGGTCATAGGCCTCTGCCGTGGGGAAATAATGTCCGCTGCCGTTGGTCTCGCAACAGACAAAGGTGACCCCATAGGGCGAGTTGTCCCGAATGAACTTACCAAACTCGCAGAACGGCTCACCGGCAATACCCAGCAGGGCAAAGTCGCCCAGGGACACCGCACTCACACGCAAATCGATGTGCTCCAGATGCTCCGCATCCAGCTCCAAAATCTTATACGCTTCGGTCACCATCGGTGTGGCAACCCAGTCCGGGCCAAGTTCCACTTCCTCGTTGCCGTTCTCGTGAATATCGATGATGCGCTTGGCCTCGGGCACCCGGGCGGGGTCGAACTTGGTCTTGCACGTGACCCACTCCTGCCCAAAGCTTACACCGGCCACGGCCACGGGCTTGGCCTCGTCCATGTGGGTCAGCACACAGTCTGCCAGTTTGTGACCCGCCACACGGGCGGCCACGTACTTTTTGGCGGGGACGGACTCAAAGCGCCAGTCCTCCATAACCAAATTGCCCTCGGTGCCGTTAAAGAACACGCACTTGGTGCCGGGGCACTGCCCCTCCACCTTGCGCACCAGGAAACCGGGGTAGTCGGCGGAAATCAAGTTGCCGCTGACACAATCGGGATGGCCCTGGAAGTTGACCAGCACCAGTTCCTCCGCGTTGGTGCGGATGATGCGGACAAAGCGCAAACTCTCGTCCACCGGGCTGGCCCAATCCAGCATGTTGGGGTCACTGCGCTCACCCCAAGTCTGATAGTAGCCGCCCCGCATCTTGAACCGACGGACAAAGGTGGTGTTGGGGCAGTCGCCCTCATAGGACAGCACCTGTTCCACCGGCTTGCAATCGGCAACGGCCATCACCGCCACATCACACAGCCGGCGCAGGAGCCATGCATCGTACTGGGCATCGCTGCCGTAATGTCCGGCCGTACCCACAACGGCAGGGCCGGTATGGGTGTGGGTGCAGGCGATGAAAACTGCCTGTTCCTCCACCTTGGCGGCGGCGGCGATTTGGGGCACCCAAGCCGCGATTGTGCGGTTGCCCAGCGCAATCAAATCGCAACTCATAATGACCGCCGTCTTGTCCCCATCACGCACAGCTATCGCATTGACGCAAATGGGGTCCAGCACCCCCTCCACCTTGCGGTCGAAGAAGTAGCCCTCCACCGGGGTTCCCAGCCCCGGTGTGATATCCAAGCGGGCAAAGCCCACTTCCGGTTTCGAATTCAATCCAAACACCTCGTTTATTAACGCAGCCACATGAACCGCTCGGAGGCCAGATGACGCATATCAAAGAAGTTCAAATCCAGCTTATCGGCGGGAGTGTTCTCAATGTAGGCACGCAGATCCTCAAAGAACTGCATGAAGATGCTGTGGTTACGCAGGTTCCAGGGCTGCTGATAGCTGTCTTTCACCTGTTCGTGGCGGCGCATCAGGGCGATGCGGGTGTCCCGGCGCTCCTCGGCCAAAGCCTTGACCGCCTCATACTCGCCCTCTTCCGTCAGCTCCATCATGCGCAGCATGGCCAAATAGTCGTCCACCAGCACCATATAGTTGTCCGCCTCGTAGGCGTATCGGTTGGCCATTTCGGTGTTGCAGGCGTGGTCGGCGGCAATGTGCTCCCAAATGTTCTTGGCCTCCTTGGCCATGCCGGAGATGGACAGCATGGCACGCACGTGGTCCTCGCGACGGGCGCAGACCTTCTCCAATGCCTCACCGGGGAACACACGGGGATAGGGCTTACCAGCCTCTACGTAGGAGTAGAAGTAGTAGCTCAGCCGGTCACGGAGCATGAAGTAGTTGGCAAGGCAGGAGGAATTGCCCTCAGGCTGGTCGATGCGCTCCTCGGTGATGAGGTCGAACAGACGGAAGGCCTTGCGGGCGGCCTCGTATTGAGTGGGGAAGTTCTGCTGCAGATAGCGGTCCGTGACGTCCTGAATGCCGCCGGCCTGGTCGTAGCTCCAGCTCAGCTCCGCCAGCAGATGGTGACTGCGGTCGAAGCAGCGGTCGTAGGCGGAGTAGGAGTGCATACCGTCGCACCCCTCCTCCTTGGCCATCTTGGCCAGCATGTAGATGTCACGGGTGGAGTTGGTCTGCACGCACCAGTGGTAGTAGCCGTTCCAGGGGGAGGTGACCCGGTGCAAACCGGTCTCCGGCTGGGTGGTGTGGAACATCAGCTTCTCCCACAGGTCGGCGTAGGTCCACCAGGTGATGGTAACGATGTCGAACACGTCCTCCCGCTTCAGGGCAGCCAGCAGGGGTTCGGTCAGTACACCCACGCCGTTGGGGCCGTGGTCGATGAGCATGTCACAGCAGATGAACACGCGCTTCATACCCTTTTCCTTCAGGTGCTTGACCAGACGCACGGTGTGCTCCACAAAGAGCAGACCCTCATTCAAATCCTTACACTTGGGGCACTTGCACCAGGGGGAGCGCTTGCTGAAGATGTCGCCGGCGTACTGGCCGATTTCCGCCCACACCTCGTCCAGCTGCAGGGCAATGCAGTCGGAGCCGTAAGGCTCCATGTACTTGTCAATGAGCTGGTCGTAGGCGGAGAACAGCAACTTGTACACGTCGGGGTTGGAGGTGCAGAAGCCGGAATAACTGGGCTCGCCCGCCTCGCTTTTGGCTGACAGTTCAGGATAGGTGTGGGGGATGAGCGTGTTGTGCCCGTAGGAGTTGAAGCCGGGGAACACCTTCACACCACGCTCGTAGCCGTAGGCCACCAGCTCGCCAAAGAAGTTCTTTTCGAACATGGGAGGCAGCTTGTCACCCTCCACCCACGCTCCCTTGGCGGGAGAATAGTACTTCACGTGGAAGGGGGTCTTCAGCTCGGGGTAACCGTCGATGGGTACGTACAGATACTCACTGACACGGCCATCGTACTGCACCAGCCAGCAGCCGTAGACGTTGACCTGCAGATGGTTGATCTTCTGTCCCGCCAGATCGTCGATCATGGCGAACCAGTCCTCTTTTTCCATCAGGTCGCTGCCCAGACGGCTCTCGATGACGTGACCACGGAAATTCATGTCCGGCCAATCCAAAATGTCGCAGCAAGGAATCTCCTTGTCCAGAATCTGCACAAAGCTGACGGCGGCGTAGTACACGCCCTGGGCACCGAAGCCGGTCAGTTCCACCCCTTCGGCAGTGACGGCAATGCGGTAGCCCTGCTCGGCAAACTGCACCTGGACAGGGGCCTCACCCAGAGCCAAGGTAATGGTGGTCTTGGCGCAATCGCACACGGCAATGCCAAGGGCAGCCAGTTTCTTCTCCAACACAGCGGCAGCCTGCTTGGCGGTATGAACATCGGCGGTAATCTTCAGCGCCACCTTGTCCAGCTTCAAGTTGCCTTCCTTCACATCCACCTGCTTAGGCAGGGGAAAAATCTTCTTCTGCAGCTTCTTGTTCGTCATGGTTTTCTCCTCCATTACATCTCGGCACCGCCGAGAATGACTTTTTCCACGTTCATTTTATGGTCACACAGGATTAGGTCTGCCCGCTTGCCAACGGCGATCTCGCCACGGTCCAGCAGGCCAACCGCCCGGGCGGGGTTGTAGCTTGCAAAGCGGAACACGTCCACGATGGATGCCCCCGTGTGCTTCATCATGTTGCGGCAGGCCACATTCAGCATCAGACGGGAGCCGTAGATCTCACCATCGAAGTCGAAGTTGATGTCGTGGACGTGCTCGTAGCCCGCAGGCGCAGGGGCCACGCCGGCGCACTGGTCGGAGATGAGGATAATGCGGTCATCACCTTTGATTTTCCGCACCAGACGGAGCATATAGGGATCCACGTGGATACCCACACTGTCGCAGATGAGTTCGGCATAGATTTCCCGGTTGTAGCTGACCGTTTCGTCCACGCATACGCCACGGCACTCGGGGTATTTGACAATCGTTCCGGTGGCGTTGGTGTGATGGGTGCCGATGCACAGGCCGTAGGGCATCAGTGCCTCGATCTGATGCGGCTCCGCCTCGGAGTGACCCACGGCGAAGCGGACGGCGGGATTGACCGCCTTGGCATCCTTGACAAAGTCCAGAATATGTTCCCGCTCCGGAGCAACTGCCCACACAAAGGCCTTGTCCCCCGCCGCCTCGATGAGCGCCTGGTAATCCGCCTTATCCACAGGCTTGTCCCAGGGGTTGTTGGCCCGGTCTGCGCCGAATTTGGGGTTCATATAGGGCATTTCCATGTAGAAGCCGGTCAGATTCTCCGCACCCGGCTGGCCGATGGCCCGTTTTACCCGGTCGATCTGCTCCAGCAGCTGCTCACGGGTGGAACTAAAGTACAGCGCTGCCAACAGAGTGGTGGTGCCCGCTTTCAAATGTGCGGTACAAGGGGCATAAGGCTCGTCACTAATAGTCACATCCTCTCCGGCATGGGTGTGGATGTCCACCAAACCGGGGCCAACATAAGCACCCCGGGCATCGGTGACCTCACACCCCTCCGGGACGGACAGGCTTCGCTTGTCACCCACAGCCGTGATGATGTCGTTTTCTATCAGTACGATACCATCCTCAATCAAATGATCCCGCATGACAAGTTCTGCGTTGATAATGGCTTTCATTGTCCCAATTCCTCCTGTTCCTGTTTTTTCTTATGCTGCAACCGATAGGCCTGTGGGGTCACCCCAACCTGTCGGCAAAAGGCCTCGCGAAAGGCGGAGTCGTAGGTGTACCCCACCTCGCCGGCGATAACGCTGACCGACTTTTCCGTATGCCGCAGCAGCCACTTGGCTCGTTCCAGTCTTGCCTGCAACAGCTTTTCCCGGAATCCCATGCCGTAGTTTGCCTGCAAAATGCGGTTCAGGTGCCGGCGGGACATGTGCAGTTGCTGTGCCAAGTCCTCTGCGCTGGGATTTTGGGCCAGATTGCGTTCGAAATACATATCGATGGCGGAGGGCATGCGCCTGCCTTCCTTGTCCAGGCCATTCACATCGCCCTGCAAATTCATGGTCCGCAAAATTGCCAGCACCAGCGTGGACACCTTGGCCTGCATCATTTCCCGGCGGAAGGGGTCTCGCCGCCGACTCTCGGTCAGAATGCCCCGGCACAGATACATCATTTCGTCCGTCACGGCAAAAATATTCTTCGCTTCCACCGTCGCCTGCATGGCTCGGCGCAGTTCCCCTTTCGGTACCGTCAAGCCCATGGATACCCGTTCAAATTCCCGGGTTCCCAGTTCCGGGCGATGGTACTGACCCGGAGCCACCACCACAAACTGCCGCTCACGCAGCTTGTGGCTGGTTCCCTCCATATCCATGGCACAGCCGCCGCTGAGCAGGATGTGCACCTCAAACTTCGGGTGATTGTGCGTATCGGTTCCCCACATGTTGGCAATGGTGTGGGGACTTGCGTCAATATCCACCTGCAGGGTTTCCCTTCCCAGCTGCAGGCCAAATTCCATAATCGGATCAATCAAGTCCATGACTTCTCCACCTCTATCCTAATTATAAATCCAACCCCTTCCCCCTTCCACAGGGGGGTGGGTCAACTTTTTCCAATTCATGTCCCAAAATCGTGCCTGTTTCTTGCTCCACTTGGCCAAAAAAAGACCTCCCGGCGGAAGTCTTTTTTCATGTCGTTATCCAAACCGCTGGCGGGCAAAGCCGCACTTGCGGCACAGCTCCTCCACGGCTCTGCCCTGCGCAAATCCGGCGCAGATGGCTCGGGTGCGGGGGGTTGCCAGGATTTCCTCCATAGTCTGCTCCAGCAGGTTACCCAAAGGGATGTCCCCCTCGTGGTCCAGGCAGCAGGGTACCACCGTTCCGTCACACAACACGCCGATTTGATCCCGCAGGCCGTAACAGAACACCCGCTCGCCCCCGTCCTCGGCATCAAGATCGGGCCAGTCGAATTTCTCTCCCTGTTCCAAAAACACACTCTCATCCAGCCTGACCCCTCTGCGCTGCGGTTTCCACTCGCCTGGAAACGCCCCGTGCAGGGCATCCAGCACCGACGTATTCAGCCGATCCTCGCCCCCCTCATTCCACAGACGGTAGACCACCAGTTTTTTCCCCTGCGCCGCCCGACCGAATTCCAGACAGCCGGACAAATACTCCTCAAAGGTGACGGGCAAGTCGTTCGCCTCAAAGGCGTGGAGGGAAACATTCACCTTATGCAGGGCGGGGGCATTCAACAGCAGGTCCCGCTGCCTGGCCAGCAGCGTTCCATTGGTGGTCAAAATAACCTTGAATCCACGTTGCCCCGCCAAGTCTAAAAACTCGCCCAGCAGCGGGTGGCACAGTGGCTCCCCCATCAGGTGGAAGTAGAGGTAATCCGTCCAGCCGCACAGCCGGTCCAGCAGCCGCTCAAAGCGTGTCCTGTCCATAGCCTCCGCCCTTCGCTTTGTACCGGGGCAGAAGTGGCAGCGCAGGTTACACCGATTTGATATTTCTAAATAAACTTTTTGAAATCGTTTCATAATCCCTCTGTAAAAAACGGCAGCCGACCGGGGTCAGCTGCCGTTTTCGGCTTGTTATTGAATACCTTGCAGGGGGGCCAGATACTCGACTTTACGGGTCTCCAGCTCATCCAGATAGGAGCGGTCACCGGACTCATGCAGCTCCTGCAGATAGAGGTGGTGGTTCTTCATGATGTCCTCATTGTGGCGGCCCAGCATCAGCATGGCGATGCTGGAACACTGGTCGGCGGCACGCTCCAGCAAGGTCAACACCTCCATAAACACCAGGCTGGTATCCACGGTGCAGATGCCCTGGCGCAGACGGGCGGCGTGGCGGTCACGCAGCAGCAGCACCATGTCGTCGATAACCTCTTCCAGGGGTTCGATGCGGCGGGCGATGTTCTCGTCGTCCTGCTGCAGAGCGGAAGCGGTCAGACCAATGATTTCCTCCACGGCACCACCCAGAATGTCCAGTTCCTTCTGGGCGCTCTCGGAAAATCGCTGTCCGGCATCATGCAGCTTCTTGGCCATTTCGTCATAGTTGGTAGCGTAGTCGCCGATACGCTCCACGGCGGGCACGCACTGCATAACCATGTTCAGCTGGCGGTTGTCCCGCTCATTCTCCACATACTGGAACAGCTCGATGAGGAAGTTGTCCGACGTATCGGCAAAGCCATCCAGCTGATCCTCGCACTCGGCAATCTCAACAGCTCGCTCCTGACTGTATTCCTTAAACTGAGCAAGGCCCAGTTTGGTGTTGTCCAAAGCCGCACGGGCCATCACGCCCAGAGAGCGGCCGGCCTGATCCAACGCCACAGTGGGAGAGATCATCAGCTTCTTGTCCAAAGCAGACAGTTCGGGGTACTTGTCCTCCTTGGGGGGATCCTCCTTGACCACCTTGCAGGCAACCTTCATGATCAGTCCGGCAGCGGGTAGCAGGACAACCGCAGTCACCAGATTGAAGATCGTCTGGAAGTTGGCAATGTCGCCACTGTCGGAGATGCTCTCCCACAGTCCGGGGAAGAAGCCGAAGGAGCGCAGCAGGGCCATGGCGATCATGAACAGAAGCGTACCCACAACGTTGAATACGATATGGACCACGCCGGTGCGCTTAGCATCCTTGCCGGCGCCGATGGAGCACACCAGTGCGGTGGTAACACAGGTACCGATATTGATACCCATGATCTTGGGGTAGACCACGTCAAACGTAATGGTTCCGGTAGAGGATGCCAGGGTCTGCAGGATACCCACCATGGCAGAGGAGCTCTGCACGATGACCGTCAGCACCACGCCAATGACGATGGACATCAGGGGCATATCTGCAAAATAGGCGATGATGGACTTAAACAGCTCGGAGCCGGCCAGCGGCTTCACCGCATCGGTCATAAAGGACAGGCCGGAGAACAAGATGCCGAAACCCAGGCAAATCATGCCCACGTTCTTGGACATATTCTTGCCAATGAACATGAACAGGATAATGCCGATAATCAGGGCCATAGGTGCCAGTGTATCAGGATTGAAAAAGGCAAGGAAGGAATCGCCCTTGCTTTCAATGTCCATCAGGCGGATGATCTGGGCGGTAACGGTGGTGCCGATATTGGCACCCATAACGATGCCCACAGCCTGCTTCAGGTTCAGAATGCCGGCGCCGATCAAACCAACGGTCAGCACGATGGTGGCGGTAGAGCTCTGAATGATGGCGGTGACCAGTGCGCCGGTCAGAACGCCCATAAACACGTTCTGGGTCATCTTGCCCAGCACGTTCTTCAGCGCCGCACCGGAGCCCTGCTTCAGACCGTCGCCCATCAGTTCCATACCGTACAGGAACATGGCCAGACCACCCAGCAGTTGAATAGCAGACAGGATAATACCGATTGTACTCATTGATAAAACAACTCCTTCGTTTGTTTTTCCGTCACGCAGGACGGCCTTCTTCCCCAGTTTAATAACACCGCTATTATACCCTATCGTCCTTTTTTTGGCAAGGATTTTCCCTTAACAAAAAACAAAGCGTGCAGCCAATGCTGCACGCTTGTTTATCGTATGTACTTATTTGCGCTTTCCGGTCTTGGGGTCCCACTTGGCGCTGCGGATGATCTCCATCGTCTTCTCGATAGGAGCCTTACGACCGATTTCGGCGATGGCGTCCATCTCGGCAGCGGTCAGGGGGCGGGTGTTGATGAGGTTGGCATTGTCCACCACCTGCTCCGCCTTCTCACAGCCCAGCACCAGGCTGGTCACGCCGGGCAGGTCTCGAATGTAGGCCACAGCCAGCTGGGGCATGGTCAAACCGCCGGCACAGGCCACCTCAGCCACGGCATCCAGGCTGGGCTGCATGAGGCTGTGCTGCTCAGGCGCCTGTTTCATACACAGCATACCCTGCAGGAACACGCTGCGGACAAACACGATAATGTTGCGCTTACGCAGTTCTTCCAGCAGGCCACGCTCGGCGATGCGGGTATCCAGCACACTCATAGGCAGCTGCACCGCTTCGAGCCAGGGATGCTTCTCCAGCATGAACTCCACATCGTCCGCAGTGTAGACGGAGGCACCTACGAAGGACACTTTGCCATCTTCCTTGGCCCGCAGGAATTCGTCCCGAAGCACGTCGCCGTAGGCACGCAGATCCTTGTCGTCATGGAACAAGTAGCCGGCAACAGTGCCCAATCGCTCCTGCGAGAGGGCCAGCTGCGCCTTAAACTGCCCGACGGGATCGGCAGGGTCACGGACCTTGAACTTGCTGACGATGTTCATACCGCCGCCGGTGGCCTTGTGCCAGTTACCCACGACCTCCTCACTGGTGCCGTAGGCATTGGCGGTATCCAGGCAGTTGACACCCACACGGCGGGCGGTGTTCAGCAGCTCGAACGCCTGCTCCTCACTGGGCACGCCGATGGTGTTAGCCAAACCGTAGTTCACGCCCAGCTGAACGGTACCCAGGCTGAACCGGGAAATATCGAGGCCACGAATGTTGACAGTTTCCATTTTCTTCTCCTCCAGTCAAATTTTCCTTCTCCGTTTTCCATCTCCGGAGTTAAGTTTGCCCCGGGCACATGGCCCGGGGCAAACAATGCGTATGATTGAATTAGCCCTTGACGCCGCCGATCATAACGCCCTTCTCGAAGAATTTCTGGACGAAAGGATACATGGCAATGATGGGGGCGGAAGTGACCACGATCAGGCAGTACTTGATCAGGTCGGCCATACCGGCCATCTGACGGCGCAGCTCGGGGTCGGTAACCATCTGGTCCACCTGCTGGGCATCCAGAATGTTACGCAGCACGATCTGCAGGGGCTGCTTGCTGGCATCACGCAGATACAGCATGCAGGTGAAGTAGTTGTTCCAGTGGGCCACGGCGTAGTACAGGGGAACCACGGACAGCACAGCCTTGGACAGGGGCAGCACCACGCTGAACAGAGTGCGCAGCTCGGAGCAGCCGTCGATACGGGCGGCCTCGATCAGCTCGCCGGGGATGCTGCTCTTGAAGTAGGTGCGGATGATGATCATGTTGTAAGCGCTGATAGCACCCATCAGCACGATACCCAGACGGCTGTTGGTCAGGTGCAGCTTGCTCATCAGCAGGTAGGTGGGGATCATACCGGCAGAGAAGATCATGGTCATGGTGAACATGACGGTAACCACGCCACGGCCCTGATAGTGGGGACGGGACAGGGGGTAAGCCGCCAGCACGGACAGGAACATATTGATGGTAGTACCTACCACAGTGTAGAAGATACTGTTGGCAAAGCCGACCCACACGCTGTCATAGCTGAACACGGTCTTGTAACCGATCAGCGAGGGCTCCACCGGCCACAGCAGAACACGGCCGCTGGAAACGGCAACGCCGGAGGAGAAGGAGTTGGAAATAACGTAGATGATGGGGTAAGCCACAATCACCAGCAACAGGAACAGAATAATGTCAGTGGAAACAAACAGCAGCTTGTCGTCCCAACTGCGGTGACGCTTGATTTTAATGTCATGTGCTTTAGCCATTTTATTCAAACCTCACTTTCTCAGAACAGACTCTGCTCGCCGTTGGTGAGCTTGCTGGTGATTGCATTCACGCTGACCAGCATGATGGTGTTGATGACGGCGTTGAACAAGTCAATAGCGGTACCGAAGGACTGCTGATTGGCCTTGGTAAAGCCGACTTTGTAAACGTAAGTAGAAATAACCTCGGAAGTGGAGAGGTTCAGGTCGTTCTGCATCAGGTAGACCTTCTCATAGCCAACGCTCATGGCGGAGCCGAATCGCAGAATCAGCATGATGCAGATGGTGGGCAGAATAGCGGGCAGGTCAACGTTCAGCACACGCTTCCAGCGGCTGGCGCCGTCCAGCTCGGCCGCCTCATGCAGCTCGTGAGAAACGCCGGACAGAGCGGCCACATAGATGATGGTGGACCAACCCATCTGCTGCCACACGCCGGACCACACATAAAGGTGACGGAAAGCTGCGGCACTGGCACGGATGTCGGGAGCCGTGCCGATACCACCGAACAGGTGGTACACCTCAGTCGCCACGCCGATGGGGCTGAGGACCTGGTTGACGATACCGACCAGAACCACGGTGGAAATGAAGTGGGGCATGTAGGACACGTTCTGGGTAACCTTCTTGAGCACCTTGCGCTCACTGACGTGCAGCATCAGCGCCAACACAATGGGAATGGGGAAGGCGACGATGATGTTGTACAGGGACAGGAACAGGGTGTTCTTGATCAGGGCCCAGAAGTTGTAGGCGTTAAAGAAGGCAATGAAGTGCTTGAAGCCGACCCATTCACTGCCCCAGATACCGGCACGGGTGCGGAAATCCTTAAAGGCGATCTGCAGACCGTACATGGGGGAGTAGTAGAAAATGATCAGGTACAGAACAGGCAGAATCATCAACAAGTGCAGCTGCCAGTTCTTGCGGACACGGAGCCAGAAACCGATCTTGCGGACTGGGCCCTTGTCAGCCAGGGTGGGTGCTGTGGTGTTCATACGCAAACTTCCTTTCTCGCTTGTGGGTTACCCCACGTTCTCGGCCTCGCCGGAGAGGGGGATTCTGTCCGGCGACACCATCAGAAGGCCTGGCAGAACTGCGCCGGCCCTGTGCGGATGATGTGTCTGCCCCGACAGGCAGTGTGGACGCCGCCCTACGGCAGCATTGTCAATATAGTACATTATATATGTACTTGCGCTTTTATGCAAGAGCAGATTTTTCTGTTTCTTGTCAAAAGCAACAATAACGCCCCCTTTCAAGGGGCTATGTCCAGTGTATATTTTAATTCCTCTCCCATCGTTCCGCAATATCCAATCCCCAGCCGCCTTTCTCATTTTTCGCACAACTGTCGTTTTTTACCGCTTTTTTCGCCTTGTTTTTTCCTTTTGTTCCATAATCTTCCAGTTTTCCCTCTCCACCCCGCTTTTCGTCGAGTCGCACAACGCTCAGGCCTTTTTTGCTCCATTTTTCAGGAAAATCCAGTATTTTCAATCGTTTGAGGCATCGTCAATATGCCATTTTTCTCATTTTCGGCGTTCCGACGAAAACGCCTGCCCCATTTTCTCATTTTTCGCTCATTTTTGGCCCATTCTCCGTCCCTCCGTTTTTTCTCCCCCCACATTTTTCAATTTGCTATGGCTATTTTTACGATTATGTTTTATAATGTAGGTTGATTTGAAAGGAAGTGAGAATGTGCGTCAGTTTTTCAGCCGGCTCTTTGCCCGTCTCTCTCTGTTTTGGCGGTACTTCATCCTGCTCAGTGCCGTGGTTGCGTTGTTTCTGACCGCATTCTCCATTTCCACTCAGCAGTTCACCCAGTCTCTGCAGGGCACCTACCTGGAACAGGCGCAGGAAAACTTCAACCAAAACTGCTCCTCTTTCTCCCGGGCGCTGTTCCTAACCCACACACTGCCCTCCGCTTTGGAAAACAGCAGTGAATACTCCGCCATTTCCAGCGAAGGGTATCCAATGAGAACGCAAACCATCCCCTCGCTTCTCTCCCTGCGTGATTCCTTCGCCGTACAGTGCACCATGCTGGACCTACCCACCGAGTGTTTTCTTCTGTTTGGTCGCTCCAGGGCGTGCCTGACCCGCAACAACATCTACACCGAAGGAGACAAATGCTTCTCATCCTACCTGGTGTACGAAGACGGCGGCGAGGAGCTACTCGCCGCACTGGCCCGCCCCCGCGGGCACAACAGCCTTTACCTGCTCCCGGCTCAAAACGTGTCTGTGGCCGGCGCCACTCCCGAACCTTATCTGACCGTACTGGCCTCCTCCACCTATGGCAGCGACACCTACGGCTTTCTGTATTCCGACGCCACCATCAGCGAGCATTTTCATCTGAGCGCCTTACCCGCCAACACCTATCTGCAGCTGGTGCGTTCCGACGATACCGTGCTGTTCGCTCACGGTCAGGCGACAGAAGACGGTTTTATCCGCCTGACCTCCTCTGTCCCCAGTCTTTCCTGCACGGCAGTCATCGGGATCCCCCAATCTTTTTTTCACCAGACCACCCAAAGCGTGCGTGCCATCCCCCTTTTGATTTTCCTGATTTGTATGGCGGTCGGCATTGCTATGTGCTTTCTGTTTTCCCATCTGAGCGTTCGGCCCTTCCGCCAGCTGATCAAAACCCACGCCATGGGCGAGGAGCAACCCGCCGCCGAGAACGAACTTGCCACCATTGACAGTTTCCTGCGCACTACCCAACAGCGGGCCACTGCCCTGCGCAGCATGCTGACATCCAGTCTGCTGGTACGCTCCTTCTCCGGCCAGCCCATCCGGCAGGACGAGTATGAATCCCTGTCCGCCACCTTCCCCCAGTTCCTGCAGCCGCACCACGCCGCCGTGATCCGAGACCGCATCCGTGACGGCGATGTGCACCACGACGAGTCCATGTTCAACATGCTGCGGGACGCCCTGCCGGAGCACTTCCTGTGCGAGTACATCAGCTTACACGAGGTGCTGGTCCTCTTCCCCGCCGAGCCAGCAGATCTGGACCTGCTGCAAACCGCCCTGACCGACCTGATCATCGAGGGTTCTCTCCCTCGTTTCTTCTGCGGCGTCAGCGCCCCCTTCGCAGGCCTGAGTGAGCTGTCTGCCGCCATCCGCCAGGCCCAGTTCTGCATCAGCGCAGACAGCCGCCGCCCCATCATCCAGTTCTCTGAACCTCCGGACGGTTCTGTCCCCTCTGCCGCCGTCTTTGACCTGAAGCGATTCCAGCAGGCCCTGACCACCTGGAATCAATCAGAGCTGCTGAGTCTGCTGGATCAGGCCTGCGCCAACCCCGGCCCGCACCCGGAAGAGCTGTTCTACAGCATCCTGTTCCTGCTGCGTGATGCCGCTGCGTCGGGTAATATGCCCTTCCCCGACGCCGGAACCTGCGCCTATCTGCCCACCGGCACCCCGGCCGCCAACCTGCAGCAGCTGCGCGGCGCAATCAACGAGTTGTTCCGCCAAAAATCCGCCATGCAGCTATCCGATAAGCAGCAGCTGTGCGAGGATCTCGTTTCCTTTATCCGCACCAACTTCTCCGACCCCACCCTGTGTCTGTTCTCTCTGTCCAGTCACTTCAACGTGTCGGAACGGTTTACCCACAACGCCATCCAGTCCATCACCGGCATGAATTTCAGCAACTTCCTGTTTCAGTGCCGTATGCAGGAGGCCGCTCGCCTGCTGCAGCATACGGACGCCTCCATCTCGGAGGTGGCCGAGCAATGCGGTTACCCCGCCATCAGTACCTTCTACCGCAACTTCAAGAAGTATTACCAAGTGACCCCCGCCGACTACAAGGACAGCGTCCACTGACCGGGGCCGAAAGGAGACCTTATGAAACAGCTTTCTTCCTGGCTTTTCTCTTTGCTCGATTGGGTGATGCACACCGCCGTTCTGAACCTGCTGTTCCTGCTGTGCAGCCTGCCGATGGTCACTGCCGGCGCCTCGCTGACCGCCCTGTGCGCCGGACAGCGTGCCCTGATCAAAAAAGAGCCGTGCTTTCGTGCATTCTTCTTTTCCTTCCGGACCAGCTTTTGGCGTGCTACCGCTGCGTGGCTGATCCTGCTGCCCATCAACGGCCTGCTGATCTTCCATAGCATCTCCCTCACCCCCAGCTGGCAGGCAGCGCCGTTCCAGCTCGTCTTTGTCGCCCTTTTTGCCCTGCTGGCCCTGTCGATCACCACGACCGTGTTTGTCTTCTACTCCCGATTTGAAGGCAAGCTGCTCCAGCTACTGCGATACGGTGTGGAGCTGACCCTGTCCAACTTCCTGCGAGCAGCCGTCATTGCCGTGCTGTTTGCCCTCCCCTTCGCACTGGCCTTCTTCGCCACCTCGTTCTTCTTTGTCTTGGGCGTTCTTTGGGTCTTCTTCTACTTCGCTGTGGCAGCTTGGGCCGCCGTATGGATCATGAACAAACCCTTCATCCGCTTTGCACAGCAGACGTTGGGAATGGATACAACTAAAAACAACAAGGAGGATGCAAACAATGATTATTGACCGCATCGAAAACGCCCCCCACTACTTTGGTCTCGGCCCCCAGTGGAAGACCGCCTTCACCGCCATCATGGAGTTTGACAACGCCAAGTTCCAGAAGGGCGAGAAGACCGAGCTTGAAAACGGTGTCCGTTTCCTGCAGTTCGAGCCCACCACCAAGGATCGCAGCGAGGTCATCTTCGAGGCTCATCGCAAGTACGCCGACATTATGATCTTCGCCGGCGGCGAGGAGAAGCTGGCCTGGAAGTCCACTCCCGACCTGAAGAACATCACCGAGGAGTATAAGGAAGAGGGCGACTGCCTGCTGGCTGCCCTGGACGACGACGCTCTGGAAGTGCCCATGAAGCCCGGCTACTTTATCGTCTTCATGCCTCAGGACGCCCACGGTCCCGACATTGCCATCGGCGCTCCCGCTACCGCCAAGCGCATCGTGGTCAAGGTCCCCATGACTCTGGATTGATTCCATACAATAAAACGCACCCTCTGCCAATCGGCAGAGGGTGCGTTTTTTGTTTTCGGTCACTTCACGTCGAAGTTCAGCTTCAGCTTCAGGGACAGGTTGCGACTCAGGAGGTACTGTTCATCCAAAGCCCAACCGCAGCTTGCAGAGCCGATACCCGTCTGTCCCATATCAAGGCACAGCACGGTGTAGCCGGACTCCACCAGCTCGTGATAGTGCTTGGTATTGGTCAGCTGCTCCTGGGTGTAGTGGCTGGCATTGAAGGAGAACTCCTTGCCACCCGCTACCGTCAGCTTCACACCGCCGCCGGACAGTTCCACAAGGTCGCAGCCCTTGTGAGAGCCGCTCTCCTGGGGTTTGATGTTGGGCTCCATCATATCGGACACCGTATCGGTGTATGCGCCGTAACAGCTGGCCCGGCACTTGTCCGGATAACTCTCCAGGGGGCCAATACCAAGGTAGTGGACCTGCTCCATTTCCTTGTTCAGGAACAGGCGCACGCCGAATCGAGGCAGACCAGGCAATCCCTCCAACAGATTGGCGTCCGCCTCCATCTTCACGCTGCCTTTTCCGTCCACCAGCCAGCAGACCGTGCCCTCCACCGCTCGCTGGCGACCGTGGGCAATGATAATAAAGGTAGCGGTCAGCTTCACACCCGTCTCATCCTGCTCGACGGCGTCGGAATAGGTATTACCAAAGGCACGCTCATAGCCAAGGGCACGCCACTTCACCTGCTCCTTACAATCGTTGTCCGTGGGCGCACGCCACACATTCCACACCATGGGCTTTTCCAGCAGTTTCCTTCCGTTGCGCTCCATAGCCGAGAACAGGCCGTTGGCCCGGTCATACTCATAAGCAAAATCCGCACCGGTGATACGCACATACCGTTCGCCCTGTTCCACCTTGAGTTCCCCGGACTCATTCTTCTGCCACATCGTTTTTGCGGTCTGATTGGCCCCGTCGGCGCCGGAAACGGTGATGGCGTCAAAGCCAAGCTCATGCCCTGCATCCACAAGATCGTTGCCCCGCTTCTGCCGCCAAGTAATCTTCAACTGACACTTGCCCGCCGCAGGCACGTTCAAAGGCAGGCTCATACCCACCTCCGCATCGGCAGGGATAGAGGGCAGATCCAGCATGCCGCCCTGTACCGGTTGCCCGTCGCAGGTCAGCTCCCACTCCGCCTGCGCATAGTCCGCAAGGTCGATAAACTCCATATAATTGCGGACGGTCAGCACGCCGTCTTTCCACGTGGAGCGAGCGGGGCGGTTGACGTTCTTGTACTCCAGCAGGCCCGGATGGGGCTTGCGATGGGGAGACACCATACCGTCCACGCAGAAGTTTGCGCCGTGGGCCTGCTCACCGCTGTCGCCGCCGTAGAGATAAATGGGTTTCCCATCCTCGGTCCTGCCCTTGTAGATACCGTGGTCGCACCACTCCCACACAAAGCCGCCGCAGGACTGCTCCCGACTGCGGAAGTACTGCCAATAGTCCTCGTAGTCGCCGGCGCTGTTGCCCATGGAGTGGGCGTATTCGCACAGCACCAGGGGCTTGGGGACACGCTTTTCCGCAAACTCATCCATCATCTTGGGGGTAAAGTACATCCGGCTCCACAGATCCATGTTGGAGTGGTCATCCTCACGCTTGCTGTCGTTAGGGATAATATGCTCGTAGTGAGTGGGACGGCCAGGATCGTAGCCCTTCATCCACTCCAGCGCCTTCTCGATGCAGATGCCAAAGCCGGTCTCGTTGCCTACAGACCAGATGACCACACAGGGACGGTTCTTGTCCCGGCGCACACAACGCTGAACACGGTCCAGGATGTTGTCCATCCAGTCGGGATTGCCCGCGAACATATTGGCACGGCCCCGGTTCAAGCGATCCAGTTTTTCCTCCTCGGTGGGTGCTTCGTAATACAGCGTAAGGGGACCGTGGCCCTCCATGTCCGCTTCGTCCATGACAAAGAATCCGTAGCGGTCGCACAGCTGATAGAACCGGGGGTCGTTGGGGTAGTGACTGGTTCGCACGGCACTGATGTTGTGCCGGCGCATCAGGCGCAGATCACGGCGCATATGCTCCATATCCACGGCAGGGCCGGTCTCCGGGTCGCTGTCGTGCCGGTTGACGCCACGGAACTTCACCGCCTGCCCGTTCACCCGCAAAACAACGCCGTCCACCTCCACCTTACGCAGGCCCACCTCGTCCACGATGACCTCGTTGGGGCAGGTCAGCACAAGTCGGTACAGGTTGGGATGCTCGGTATCCCACAAATTGGGGTCTGCAACGTGCAGCGTCATCTGATGGGTGTACTCACCACCGTCACGCAGAGGCCGACACACCGCCTCGTCTACCGGCTCGCCGTTCCACAGCAGTTTGGCGGACACATCCACAGGTGCGCCGTCAAAATTCATGCGCACATGCACCCGCCAGCCGTCGTTGGCAGGCTCGGTATTCACAAAATAGTCCCACAGGTGGTTGGCCGGGCGGCGCAGCAGATACACGTCACGGAAAATGCCGTTGGTGCGAAACTTGTCCTGGTCCTCCAGATAAGTACCCTTGGTCCACTTCAGCACCAGCACAGCAAGGGTGTTGATACCCTCCACCAGCTTGTCGGTCACCTCGAACTCGCCGGTGCTGTGGGCCACCTCATCATAGCCCACAAACTGTCCGTTCAGCCACACGTAGTAGCCGCTGTCCACACCCTCGAAATTCAAAAAGGCGCGAGGGGCGGCAGGGTCGGCCG
This sequence comes from Lawsonibacter sp., assembly GCA_045601985.1. GTDB lineage: Bacteria > Bacillota > Clostridia > Oscillospirales > Oscillospiraceae > Lawsonibacter. Next base: position 30,187 of record JAZSAQ010000105.1, read on the forward strand.
TCCAGTCAAACTCCCGTACATAGGCCGCGCAGGGATTCTCCCAGGGCACAAAGGGCGGATCCATGGGCTGGGAGTACTCGCTGTCATCGTAGCGGTGGCTGTCATAGCCATTGTACTGCCATACCGAGGGAACACTCAGGTTGTCAAATCCACTGACATCGTAGCCGGGCAGGAAGAAGTCCTCCTCCACCCGGGTCATATCGGTGTAGTAGCGGAATTTCCACTCGCCACTCAGCAGGGCGAACCGGTCGGACAGTTCACGATGCTCTACGTGGTCAGCCATCGGAGCAGAGGCCGGGATATAGTAAGCTCGGTCGGGGGTGGTGTTCACCCGCTGGCAGGTCAGGTCTTCGTAATAAGCAGGCAGTTTCATAGAATGCCCTCCTATCCTTTTTTCTTTATGATACCCCTTTCTCCCTCGGATTTCCATAAATAACATTAGACAAAACATGCACAAAATGATACAATTGAGCAAATCGCCCTCCAAGGAGTGACCCGGTATGTATATGTCCTGCGGTTATCTTAACCTCCCCGAAATCCCCTTTGCCGACCGGTCGGTTCCCCTGCTGGTATGCAGCTGCGGCAACTATCGCCTCAGCGGCGATGACCGTGCCAGCATCCAGCGACCCATGGGTCGGCCGGACTATCAACTTCTCTATGTCATGGACGGCAAGGCGGAGTTTGTTATCGGGGGCAAATCGCACCAGCTGACCGCCGGGTACATGGTGCTGTTCCGCCCCAACCAGCCCCAGCACTACCGCTATCAAGGCGAGGATCGCACCCAGATGTACTGGGTTCATTTCACCGGCAACCAAGTGGAGGAGATCCTGTCAGCCAGCGGTTTTTCCCCTCAGGACAGCGTGTTTTTCGCCGGGCCGGACTCCGCCCTGCGTCAGGCATTTGACAGCATGATTTACGAATTGCAGACCCGCCGGGCCAACTTTCAGCCTCTGCTGGAGTTGTACCTGCGCCAGTTGGTTTTGCTCTGCCGACGCAC
>JAZSAQ010000106.1:0-18083 GCA_045601985.1 Lawsonibacter sp.
GGTGTCGTCTTTGTTCAGCCCGTGGTATGTCCCCGCCTCAAGTGCTTGCATATCAAGACCTGCAGGCCTCAACCGCTTGCCCCCGTGTCGGCGACTTGCCTATATTACCACCTCTCCCCCCCTTTGTCAACACCTTTTTTCTATGTTTTTTCAAGTTTTTTTACCGGTCCAAGATGTGCCGTTTTCTTCGCTTCCCAGCACAAGATATGCCCCCTGTTTTTCCCTTTTCACACGCGCAATCACCAACAGCACCAAAGGAACCATCACCCCTAAAACAGAATTGACCCACGGAACAACTTGCCGACCGAACGCCAGGCCCTTCGCCCACTCCGCAGGCAGCAGCGCCGTTCCGAGCATCCCCGCAGCCACCACCCACACAACTCGCCCCGCATCTCGCCTCTGCCATGCTTGTTTCGCCGCCAGCTTCACTCCCCATAAAAGCAGGGTCAGCAACAAGAGATCCGCCAGCAGCAGCACGGCCGCCAACACACTCTCTGCCCGGCGGAACGTCCCCTCTATTCCTACATTCCGTGTCAATGTGAGCAACGGCTCTTCCACTCTGGATGCAAACTCCGTGCCGAGACCGCCCTGCACGCTCAACAGCAGAAGGCTCAGCAACCCGCACACAGCCGCCGGGTATCTCACGCCGGTTCGGTTTCCCGTTTCCGGCAAAAAACCTCCGTACACACGAACACACATGGCTCCGATCGCCGCCCCCACAGCACCCGCCAATCTGTCACCGCCGCTCCAAAGAGGCAGCAGATTGTCTCGGCGAACCCGCATCAGGGCCAAAAGCACTATTACACTCAAAACGGACAGCAGCCCATTCAACACAAGCACGCTCCACCGCACACAGCCCGATACATCGCCACGAACAAGCCACAGTGCCAGCAGCACCAAACCCGTCGCCAGCAGCCACCCAGGCCAACCAAGCTCCACTGCACGCTCCGCCCGACGGACAGACCCCCACAGCTGCACACCGCCCAGCACACCCGCCCACATTATATATATAATGGTAAGAACACTGCCAAGCCGCCTGCCCAGCACATCGCAGAAGCCCTGCGCCAAGCCTCGACCGCCGAGCGGCCTCAGCATCCATTCCGCCAACAGCACACAAGGCAGCGCCAGCACAGGCGCAATCCAGCCGCCGCCCGCACGGGTTGTCGCTGTAGGCAGCATCACTAACGCCGAAGCAAGGGCGCCCCCCCAGGTCCACGCAGACTTCTGCCGGGCCAACACATCACCCATGGTCATACTCCTCCATCATATCCGCCGGCCACAACACCCGGGCATCGACCTCCACCGCCACAGCAAGAGCACGGAATTCCGCCACCCAATCCTCTTCGCTCCATTCCTGCGTCGAACAACTTTCACGCACAAGCTGAAGCAGGTGGATATAGTCCGTGCCCCAAAACTGCGCCCGAGCCGCCGCAGCAAACACTCTGTCCTGCAGTTCCGTCTGCGCATATTTCGTTGCCCGCTCACGAAGCTCTTCCGACAGCCGCACACCCTGTGCCACATCCATCTGTACCCAGCACCGCAGGTTCAGGCCTGTCAGGCATCCATCGGCAAACACCGGCTCCACTGTGACCTCTGCCCGCCGGACCACCAGCACAAGCCGCACGTCGTCCGGCAGGGGGATGCTCACTTGTTGGCCACCCCCCTGTCCGGACAGCAATTCCAGCCCCAGACTCTGCTCCTCGTCCAAAAAGCCCACCAGGCGCCCCCGGTACATAACGGCATAGCCATCCGACAACAGCGTGTCCCCCACCAAACGCAATGCAGGAACGGGCACACTCCCCTCCCGGGCCATCACGCTCATCATTTGGGTTGCGGTACAGGACAGCTTCTGCCCAGCAGCATTATCCCTGTTCCGGGCCAGCTGCTCCAGCCTGGCCGATACATTCAGGCCCTCGGTTTCCAGCGTCTGCGCCGCCAAGGCACCCTTCAATACCCACAACCGTGCCCCCGGCCCAATTTGCCGGTCCCGTGCGATGAAATCAAGCAGCGGCTCCGCACCGGCTCGGGCAAACGTTTCCCCGAGCAGCAACTGGTCCACGTGCCCGAGGTGCACAAAACCGTCGCCTTTTCCTCGCAGCTGACGCACCCCTTCCACCACCGTGGTACCATCGGAAAGCAGCGGCACCTCAGCCTCGTCCCGTCCCTGCACAACGGCACTGACACGAACGCCCGCTTCTGTCAGGTCAACGCCCACAGTCCGCACAAGGGCCACATTGCCCGTCTGCCAGCCAGTGGCTTGCCCGCTGCAACCGGTCAACAGGACAAGCAGCATATATATTATAATGGTACGTCTCATTTCTGCCGCCTCTCGTTGCGCCACGGGGGTATCCCCCGCCGAAGGACATCCATTGGCAGCGGCTTGCGGATCACGCCGCCCTCGCCGGAAGCAAACGGCGACAAATACGGCATGCCGACACTCTCCAGTCCCGACACGTGCCGCAGCAGCACCGCCCAACCCAGCGCAAGGCCCACAAGTCCCGCCGCCCCCGCCGCAAGGGTCAGGATAAACCGCCACAACCGCAAGGCGTTGGCAAAGTCCTGCACCGGCACCGTGTAACCCGCTATGCCCGCAATCGCTACTGCGATCAGCACCGCCGGCGAAACGATCTTTGCCTCCACCGCTGCGCTGCCTACTACCAGTCCACCCAAAATTGACACCGTCTGTCCCACAGGGCCGGGCAAGCGCAGTCCGGCCTCCTGCAGCACCTCAAAGGCAACCAGCATGACCAGCACCTCCAACAGCGTGGAAAAGGGCACCTCCTGTTTTGCCCGGATAATGGATTGCGCCAGCCGGACGGGAATGACCTCCGGCTGAAAGGTGACCAGTGCCACATAAAGACCCGGCAGCAGCAGTGTGATCAGCATGCACAGATACCGCAATGCTCGCAAAACTGTGGCTGTCATCCAGCCGCCGGTTCGATCCTGCATCGCCCCAAAAAAGCAATCCATGGTTCCCGGCAGCAGCCAACCCACGCTCTGTCCCTCACATAGCACCCCCACACGCCCTGCCAACAAGCCGCCGCAGAAGCGATCAGGGCGCTGGGTGGCAAAGGTCAACGGAAAGGCTGTCGCCGCCCCATCCGCCAAGTACTCCTCCAGATCTCCGGTGGTCCGGATGCCATCAATGTCCATGGTTTCAATGCGTTTTGTCACCTGCTCCACCGTATCCGGGTCTGCGATTCCCTCCATCCATAGCACATCCACTGCCGACAGGCTCTGCCGCCCCACTGTATATTCCCGCATCCGCAGTTCCGGCACCCGTACCCGACGACGCACCATGGCAGTGTTTGCCCGCAGATTTTCCACAAAGGAATCCCGGGCCCCCTTGGCTGCCGGCTCGTTGTCCGGCTCGGCCACTGAGCGGCGGTCCTCCGCCCCCACAAACAGCATCAGCACCTGCCCGCCGGGCAAAAACAGGGCACACCACCCCATGGTCAGGTCGGTCACCACCTTGTCCAGGCGCTCACAAGACTGGGTCACCACATTATAAAGAACACTCTTTTGCAGCAGCTCCGGCAATTCCTCCTCGGCCGCCCCCACCAGCCGCCCGTCCTGGGCCAGCGGGCGCAAAATGTAGTCGCTCACCCGCTCCAACCGCACCAATCCCTCGATGTAGCAAAGGATCAGCTCCTGCTCCCCCGCCCACACAGTCCGGCGGCGGAAGTCCCCGTTTTCACCGTACACCGCCTGCAGGCCATCCGCCGTCAGGGGCTGCGGCCAGCGGGGCTCGGTCAGGGGATGTGACTTCCCCGTCGGGTTTTGAAACAGGCCCATTTGTACCACCTCTTTGGGTTTATTCTTCCAAACGGGCAAAAAAATATACCCCGCTCTTTGTCACACCTGTTTACAGCGCAGGCAGTAGACACCGGCAGGTTCATCTGTTATACTCCAACTGTACCACGCAAGCACCGCCTTGCGGCAAATTCACAGGTATTCGAGGGATCATCCATGAAATGCAAGAAAGAGAACTGGGCCGCCATCCTCCTTGCCCTCCTGCTGGTCAGTATACTGGTCGGCTGTGGCCCCGCACCGGGTACTCAATCCGAAAGCGCCCAGTCCGCGGCGCAATCCTCTTTGCCCGAGCCCAACCGGGTGGTCGCCACCGCCTCCATCGGCACCATGGGCGACCTGCTGATGCACAAGCCGATTTTTATGTCCCGGTTCAACGCCGCCGTCCAACAGCCGGACGGCTCCTACGAGTTCTCGTCCCTGTTCCGTCATCTTTCGGAATACACCACCTCTCTGGACTATGCGGTGGTCAATTTGGAAACCACCCTTTGCGGGCAGGACAACGGGTATCCCTACAACGGGTTCCCGCACCTCAACTGCCCGGACGCCCTTGTGGACGGGGTCAAGTCCGCCGGCTTCGATATGTTGCTCACCGCCAACAACCACAGCTACGACACCGGCATGGTGGGTTTTCTGCGCACGCTGGACGTGGTGCGTGGAAAGGGCCTTGCAACACTGGGCACCTACTCCTCGGCAGAGGAACCCAAATGGACCATCGTGGATATCAACGGCATCCGGGTGGGTATGCTGTGCTACACCTGGGCCTCCTACGTCACCCAGGACGGCAGACCTTCCCTGAACGCAAATTACCCCCTCGCCAAGCCAGGGATTTGCAACTTCTTCGTTTCAGGCGCCCCGCAGGACCTCTACCCCGAAGTGGAGCAGTATTTGAACGAAATGAAGGCCGCCGGGGCCGAGGCCACGATGATGTTCATCCACTGGGGACAGGAGTACAAGCTCTCCCCCAACGCCGAGCAAACAAGCATCGCCCAAGCCCTGTGCGATTTAGGCATTGATGTAATCGTGGGCGGTCACCCCCACGTGGTTCAGCCCGTGGACCTGCTGGAAAGCCGCACCGACCCCGACCACAAAACACTCTGCCTGTACTCCACAGGAAACGCCATCTCCAACCAGCGTCGGGGCTCCCTGTCCGCCATCCGAACCGCCCACACCGAGGACGGTGTTCTCTTTACGGTCACGTTTGAAAAGTATTCCGACGGCCGTGTCTGTCTGGCCGATGCAACCGCTCTGCCCACCTGGGTGAACAAATATAAAAACAAGGCCGGCAAAACAGAATACAACATCCTGCCCCTGTCAATTGAGAACCAGGACTCCTGGTCGTCCCTGTACAGGCTGGAGGGCAGCACCCTCGCCGCCGCCAACAACTCCTATGCCCGCACCATGGAGATCATCGGCGCCGGCCTGGAGGATGCCCGTGCATACCTGGCCCAACAAAAAGCGCTCGTGATGCAGACACCATGAACCGAAACGCAACGTGCCGTCCGGGAGACCCCTCTCCCGGACGGCATGTTTTATCTCAGTTTTTCAAAAAATTCCTGCAACTGTCCGGCGCACTCGCCCTCCAAAAGGCCGCCGTATAGGCGAGGTTTGTGGTTGAAGCGCTCCTCAAACAAATTCAGCACCGAGCCGCAGGCTCCGGCCTTGTCGTCTTTCGCTCCGTAGCGTACGGTTTCAATTCTGGAGTTGATGATGCCCCCGGCGCACATGGGGCACGGCCCCAGCGTCACATACAGGGTGCACCCGTGCAGCCGCCACGAGCCCAGCCTTTCGCAGGCATCCCGGATGGCCTCCAGCTCCGCATGAGCGGTGGCGTCGCCGTTCTCTTCCCTTCGATTTCGGCCCTCGCCCACAATTTCGCCATCCTTTACGATCACGCACCCCACAGGTACGTCACCCTCGCCGGCGGCCTGCCGTGCCAGCTCCATGGCCCGGCGCATATATTCCTCGTGGTTCATTGTCCCACCTCGTTTCTTTTCATCAGTTTACCCCATTTTTTCTCCCGGCGCAATACCTTGTCTTTTCCCGCGCAGGCTGATATAATAGCTGCATCCTGCAAACGGAGGTCTGTTATGAAACGATCAAAGCCCCTGTGGCTTCGAATTCTGCTGACTCTGCTGCTGATCGGCCTTTTGGCCTGTGGCTGGGAGTTCATTTCCTCCCAAAACCCGTATATCCTCCCCGTCAAACGGACACTGAAGTATGAGGTGCTTGGCATGACCACCGCCGACGCCGACCGGGAGACCGCCGGTCTTAACGAGGATCTTCGTGTCAGCATTTACGACTCGGCACCCCAGGGCGCCGGCACCCCCTCGCCCGACACCGACTGCAAGCTGGTCTACGAGGACGGTAACGTCACCCGCCTGGTCAACTACACCGGCGGTTACCAAATGGACCTGCCGGCGCAGACCACCTTCGATTTTTCTCTGTCCCCCCTGTACATCACAGGCAGCGGCAGGGACTTCGATGTGACCATCTCCCGGGAAAAGGCGGACTACCAAAGCATCCGGGACGTCATCACCTTCGAGCTGTCCACCTTCCTGCCCGGCATCTTCCGGGACACCACCGTACGGGACTATGTCACGCACTACGAGTATCGTTTCCTGTTGAACGAAGATTGGCAGAAGAACAACGGCGTTACCGTCACCTCCCACCTCGAGGGCGACCTCCTGCTTGTGGAGGCGCTGGTCCGCGACTTCCCCGACGACGTGTACGACGGCTATCTTTACGTCACCCGGTTCACCCCCAGCCGAGAATACCTGCAAATCATGTTCCGCTACCGGCAAGAGGATACCGCCACCCGGAATCGGCTGGTGGAGCTGGTCAAAAACACCCGGGTCTTTGACCCCCTCGGTACGGCGGAGTACGCCACGGAGTACGCCCCCGTCACCCGTCAGCCGGGTGAGCTGTCCCCGGAAACCCATGCCCTGTATGCGTCCCTGTACGACTTCGATGCTCCTCTGCAGTGGGGCATCTACCTGCGGGAGTTCTATGACGACGGTTTCGACAATAAGCTGCCACAGGTAGAGCAGGCGTTGGATTACACCTTCCCTCTGGTCCTCTACTATTGCCACTTCCCCGCCCACAGCTTCCCCACCGAGGTTATGGAAACGAATTACGAGTCCGGCCGCCTGGTAGAGCTGACCCTGCAGCTGACCGAAAACGACAACCTTGATATGTACGCCCCCTCCCCCATGTTGGCCATTTATCGGGGTGAAATGGACGACCAGCTGCGTCAATGGGCTCGGGATGCCGCCGCTTTCGGTCACCCCTTCCTGTTCCGGCTGAACAACGAGATGAACTCCGACTGGACCAGCTATGGCGGCGTGGTCAATCTGTCCGACCCCCACATTTTCACCGCCGTGTGGCAGCGCATTTACCGCATTTTCCAAGAGGAGGGCGCAAATAATTGCCTGTGGATCTTCAATCCCCACGACCGGCAGGCCCCTCCCTCCGACTGGAACAACTCCCTGGCCTACTACCCCGGCAACGAGTACGTCCACCTCATCGGCATCACCGGCTATAACAACGGCACCTATTACACCAAATGGGCCGAGGAATGGCGGGAGTTCGATGTCATTTACGACCTGATCTGGGAGGAATATCATCCCCGCTTCGGTCAGTTCCCGTGGATCATCACCGAGTTTGCATCCAGCGGCATCGGCGGCGACAAGGTCGCATGGATAGACAATATGTTCGCTCACATGGACCGCTACCCCAACATCCGCATGGCAGTGTGGTTCAGTCACGCCGCCTTTGACAAGGAAAACAACAACACGCCCGCCCGAACCTACTGGTTGGACGAGACTCCCGAAACACTGGAAGCCTTCCGCCGTGGTCTCAAGGCTCAGTTGGCAAATTAAACGAAAGTTTGGTGTTCTGTTTGCTGTATATCTTTCTGTTAGCACTCAGCTTTGCGGTAGACGCTTTCGCTGTGGCCACCTCTACCGCCATCGCAACCCCCGGCTTCCGCAAGCGGGACGCCGTAAAGATGGGCATCTGGTTTGGTACCTTTCAGTTCGCCATGCCCCTGCTCGGCTGGCTAATGGCCACCGGCATGAGCCGGTATATCGAGGCCTTTGACCACTTCATTGCCTTCGGCCTATTGGCTTTTATCGGCGGCAAGATGGTTTGGGGTTCCTTCGACAAGACCTGCGAGGTAGGTTCCGCCGACCTCAGCGCCCGCCGTCTTTGCCTGTTGGCAATCGCCACCTCCATCGACGCTATGGCCGGCGGTGTGTCCATTGCTGTCACCCCGAACATCAACATTTGGCTGGCCTGCACCGTTATTGGAATCGTGGCCTTCGCCCTGTCCTATGTGGGCGGCGTGCTGGGCAAGCACCTTGGTTGCCTGTTCCAAAAGCGGGCAGAGCTGGTAGGTGGTCTGGTCCTCATTGCCATCGGCACAAAAATACTGGTTGAGCATCTGTGCTCCGGAACATAAAAACGTGCGGCATCCATTGGATGCCGCACGTTATCTTTTTACCCGAAGAATCCGCCAAAGGGCCAGCTGCCGAAAATGCCACCGTACGGGTTTGTGTATTGACCGCCCGGTTGAGATTGGGGCTGCTGGGAAGGCTGGAACGGCTGGACCGTCCCGGCAGGCGGTTCCTCATCAAAGGTCACCTGCAGTTCCATCTCCTGATGGTTGCGCACAATCTTCAACGTCACGGTATCGCCCGCCCGGTAGGTAGCCTTGGTCGCCACCAAGGCAGAGTGGGTTGTCACCACCGTGTCGTCTATGGCGGTGATGATATCGCCCACCTGCAAGCCGGCCTTCTCGGCGCAGGAGCCGGGTTCGATGCTCTCCACATAGGCCCCCACCGACAGATTGTATCGCTGGGCATCGGCGGCGGTCACACTGGACACCGTGATGCCCATGTAGGGTTTGCCCGTCACATAGCCGTGCTCGATCAGGTCGCTGATGATAGCCTTTACATCGTTGATAGGGATAGCAAAGCCCAGCCCCTCCACCGTGGCGACAGCATCGTCGTCGGTGGACATCTTGGCGGTCGTAATGCCGATCACCTCGCCGTAACCGTTGAACAGAGGTCCGCCGGAGTTGCCGGAGTTGATGGCGCAGTTGGTCTGCAGCATATTCATGCTGGCAGCATCGTTTCCACTGCCGGTGGTGATGACCCGATCCAGAGCGGAGATCAGGCCGTCGGTCAGGGTGTAGGTCAGCTCGCCCAAGGGGTTGCCGATGGCATAGACCACCTCACCGATGACCAGCTTGTCCGAGTCGCCCAGCGCCACAGCCCTCAATCCCTGGGCGTCGATCTTCAGCACGGCCACATCATTTTCCGCCTCGCTGCCCACCAGCCTGGCTTTATAACTATCACCATTCTGGAAGGTCACCGTAATGGGAACCGAGGCATTATTGGCCGCCTTTTCAATCACATGGTGGTTGGTCACAATGTAGCCGTCAGCCGACAGTACAAAGCCGGAACCCGTGGCCGCCAAAGTAGTGGTGTATCCGTAGATATTGGTGGTGGTGGACACCGTAATACCCACGCAGGCATCCACGTTGGCCGCATAGACCTGGCTGGGAGACAGCTGTCCCTCCGGCAGGGTGCCCGCAGGCTGCGGCACAGGGGAAGGGGTGGTCTGCTCCCCTCCGGCGGGATTGGTCTGGGTCTGGGTTTGCGTTTGCCCGGGCCGCACCATGCCGGCCACCAGTCCGCCTCCAAAGCCTGCCGCACCGCCCAACAGCGCACAGCAAAGGCACAGCGCCACAATCCTCCCGCCGACACCACGCCGGACAGGCAGTTCGGGTCGTTCCTGCTCCGGCCCGTTATTCATATCCTGATCAGGAAAATACATTGTGCTCACTCCTTTTGCGGCAAGAGCGACTCTCACCGTAGTTGCTTATCAATTTACTCTATCTTTATGTCCAAATCGTGACGGAATTGAAACCGAACTATAAATTCTCGCTCCGCCCGCCCCGCAAAAGGGAAACGATATCCGAAACGGCCAGCTTGATATCCCAGCGTGTGTCTGCAAACAGGCCCAAACCCATTAAATTCAACAGCACCAACAGCAGGATGGGACACAGAATCATGCCAAGCACACCGTACAGCCGCATACCAACGTAAATGCTGATCAGCGACAGAATGGGGGACAGTCCCGTCTGATCGCCCACAAACTTAGGCTCGGAAAGGCGGCGGAACAGCACGATCAGACCCCAGATCACCATCAGCGCCAGTGCGTGTCGGTAATCCCCCAAAAACAGGTCAATGACGGCCCAGGGCACCATAATCGTACCCGAACCGATCAGCGGGATGAAGTCCAGCATAGCAAAACCAAGGGCCAGCAGCAGTGCATAGCTCTGCCCCGTGATCAAAAAGCCACACAGTAAAATAAAGAACACACCCAACGACAGCAGCAGTTGAGCCCGCAGGTATCCGCCAAAGGCACCCAAAGACGCTTTCTTCATCTGTTCCAGCCAGCCACGGGCGTTTTCATCCATCTGCTGAGCAAACGTGGTGCGCAGATAAGGAAAATCCGCACTCAAGAAATAGGTGCCGGTCAGGAACACGATCAGCGCTATCACAAAACCGACCACTTCCTTGGCCCGTGCGGCGGCAAAGCCGGTCACGTTGCCGATATCCGGTCCCGCACTCTCCAGCCACTGGCCGATCCACTGTCCCAGCCGTTCCAGCAGAGACTGGTCGGAAAGGGAGACGTGAAACGGCAGCATATCCACAAGCCTTTGCAGTAGCTGTTCCGTCTTCTCCATCCCTTGGGAAAAACCGGCCAGCAGGTCATCCCAGTTTTCCGTCAGGGATACCACTTCCCGGATTCCCGCCCGCAGCAGCAGCGCCAGCGCCCCGCCGATGCCGGCCACCAACACAAGCAGCAGTGTCAGTGCCACCCATTTGCGTGCCCAGCCCAGCCGCTTCTGCAGCAGCCGTACCACAGGATCCAGCAGTGCCGCCGCAGCCAATGCCAAAATAAAGGGCATGAACAGGGACAGCAGGGGCCGCCCGAACTTCCATATCAGCCACAGAATCAAGGCCGACCCAAGCAGACGGATGCAAAGCCGCAGCCAAAGCTGCCCCCGCTGTGACCAGGTAAGTTGTTTGTTCTGCATGGTGTCGCCTCCTTCGTAATCTTCTTTTATTATATGCGATTCCCGCACAAAAGAAAGAGTTTTTTGTAAATTTTTCGTTTCCCTCCGCCGGACAGGCTGTCATAACCCTCGACCGTGGCGCATACCTTGTAGCAAGGCACAAAAGGAGGTATCCTCATGGGACAGACCGTTCGTATTCTGCGCCGGGCCATTGCCCTGGCCCTCACCCTGACCGCCCTGTGGCTCTGCGTGCGGGCCGCCCCGCTGACCGGCGCCGCACAGACCATCCGAGCTTTGGCGGGCGATGTGGAGTTTGCCGTGGCCCTGCTGCAAAACCAGCTGCCGGCTGCCAACGCTTTCGACCCGTCCACGCAAAGCGCATGGCAGCAGGTGGTGCTCGCCCAGTCCCCGCTGCTGTACGCCACTCGGCTGCCTCCGTCGGAGCAGGTCGTGGCCCAACCGCTACCCGAACCCCCCGCCGAAACCGAGGACGAACCGTCCCTTACCGCCCCCTCCGACAATTCCGTCGTCCCACGCACGCTGGTCCCCTCCGGGTCCCAGACCTATCTGCGGGCGGGGGATATTTATATTGCCAATCGGGCCGGAGCGTCAACCGATGCAGGCGCTCTGGCAGATGCCGCCTCCCCCGTAACCCTTGGTGACGGGCCCCACGTCCTCATCGTGCACACCCACGGCAGCGAGGCGTACACCCCCACCGAGGAGCACACCTACACCCCCTCCGACCCCTATCGCACCACCGACTGCGCCCACAACATGGTCCGAGTCGGCGAGGAAATGGCCCAGGTGTTCCGTGACCAAGGTCTGGAAGTGCTGCACGACACCACGTTATATGACTACCCCGCCTATGATGGCGCCTACACCCGTTCCCGGGCAGCCGTGGAGCGCTGGCTTGCTCAATACCCCTCCATCCAAGTGGTGCTCGACGTCCATCGGGACGCCCTGGTAGCCGAGGACGGCACCATCTATAAGGCCGTTTCCGACGAGGCCGGCGAGCAGGCAGCCCAGGTCATGCTGGTGGTTGGCACCGACGGCAACGGGGATTTCCACCCCCTTTGGGAGGAAAACCTGACCTTTGCCATGGACATTCAGCAGCAGCTTTTAGCCGATTGGGACACCCTGGCCCGTCCCATGGTACTGCGCAAGGCTCGCTTCAATCAAGATCTGCGGGCAGGATCTGTACTGGTGGAGGTAGGGACCCACGGAAACTCTCTGGCCGAAGCGCTGACCGGTGCCCGGCTTTTTGCTCAAAGTATGGCAACCGTACTGACCGGGTCCCGGCCATAGCCGATTCCACACAAAAAGCGGGCGCCGCAAGGCTGCGGCGCCCGTCTGTTTTTGTAGCGAGATTGTAATCAGTACCGCCAGAAGTAGATGGTTCTGGACGCCTGGCTCCAGGAAACCGTACCGTACTCGACCAGATCATCGATCTTGATCAGGGTCATGCCGTTGACGTTATACGCAGCCACTGCGTTCATATCCGACAGGTCCGACGTCGCAATAAAGGTGCGGATATCCGTGGAAACAACGTCCATAGCCTTGGACCCCACGGGGTGGGTGTTGGGCGTGTACTGATAGTCGGCCGTCACGGGACCGTGCGCATCGTAGATCATCAAAGACCGGAGTTCGTTGTCGTAGATAACACCAAAGCCGTACTTCATCAGGTCCTCGGCAACAATGCAGGTGTTGCCGTCAATGTTGTAGGAACGGATAGGATAACCATCAATCTGGGCCTTGATATCGGTATGCAGAACGGAGTTGATCACACGCACGCCACCAAAGTACACCTCCACCCGGGCGGTGTAGCGGCTGGTGGAATCATAGCCATAGGAGGCCAGATAATACTCCAGCGTATACACGCCGCAGGGCACATCACTGGTATCCCAGGTGATGGTCAGGTCCACCGTGCCAAAGCTGTCAACCTCATCGCTGGCGGAACCCACCAGCTTGTCGGGGTTGACTTCGGTTCCCATGTAGATGTTAACGTAATAGTCCTCAAGAAACGCATCGTTGAGGGTAAAGACAAACTGGCCCTCATCACCCTGGCGGATCCGGTAAGTAAACTCATTCTTATTGATGCGGATCGAAGTCGCAGCAGCGCTCATCGTCAGCAAGGAGGCCGCCATCACAAAGCACAGCACCAGAGCGACCAGTCGTTTCATCTTCTTCATGCTTGTTTCTCCTCTCTCGTCCCGGAAGCGGAATATGCATTTATGGTACTTCCCTTTTCGACAAATGTCAAGCGTTTGTGTGTCAACACCTGTCTGGTCAGGTGCTCCGGGTGTAAAAGCGGGCCGCCGGCATCGGTCGGCGGCCCGCAGCTTATGCTTCGCAGAAATCAGGCTCTCCAGAAGGAGATGGTTCTGGCGTTACCGTCCCAAACAACGTTGCCGAACTCGTCCAGATCATCGATCTTGATCAGGGTCAGACCGTCCACGTTGTAGGATTTCACCTTGGAATAGCCGGAATACTCCGCAGCCTTGATGAAGGTACGGATGTCCGTCGTGTACACATCCATGGCCTTGGAGCCCACGGGGTGGGTGTTGGCAACGTGGGTGTAGTTGGAGGTCACGGGGCCATTCTCGTCATCAACGTGCAGGGTGCGCTTGTCGTTGTCGTACACGACCTTGAAGCCGTACTTCATCAGGTCCTCCACAACGATACAGGTGTTGCCGTCAATGTTGTAGGAGCGGATGGGGTAACCATCAATCTGGGCCTTGATATCGGTATGCAGGACCTTATTCTCGATCGTGCCGGGTGCAAACACCGTAACATAGGCGGTATAGCGGTTGGGGGCGTCGTGCCAGCTGTAGAGGGAGTAGAAGGACATGTAGTACTCAACGGTGTACACGCCGCACTCATCGCCGGTGGTATCCCAGGTAATGGTCAGATCCCGGGTAAACGTACCGTCGGTGTTGTAGATCGTGTCGCTGGCAGAGCCGACCAACTTGCTCTGGTCCACCTTGCTGCCCTTGTAAATGTTGACGGTATACTTCTCGTTGTGGTACTCGGGCCAAATGGTGAACGCAAGGCGTGCGACCGAGCCCTGACGGACCAGATTGGTGTACCCGTCCGGGTCTACAAAAATCAGGGGATAAGAGGCTGCAGAGGCGTTCATCAGCAGCATGGATGCCGACATCACCAGACACAGCACCAGAGCAACCAGTCGTTTCATTTGTTTCATTTTCTTTTCTCCTTCCTCATTCCGAACAGGAACGTTCTTTTATCTTAATCCCTTCTCCCCCAAATGTCAAGGACATCTGTATAGTTTCCTGTATTGTCACCCAGTTTTGGGGTCAGTCCGGTTACCAGCACTTTCTGCACGGGGTATAGCCTCTTGCGATGGCCTGGGCCTTTGTGATCTGAGAAGGATTCTTCATGCTGCTGCAATTGGGGTCGCTGTGGTACTTGGTCCCCGATTTCGGGACCCAGACCATCCCGTCGGAGGGGCCGGGTGCGGGGGGCGGCGTGGGCTCCGGCTCTGTCGGCTGAGAGCCCCCCTCCTTCTCGATGATGAAGTACACGTTCTCTCCGTCGCTGGAGCAGGTAATCAGGCCGTTTTCATCTGTGCGCAGCACACGGACCCCTGCATCCCGCAGGCGGCTGAGCGCCTCCTCGGTAGGGTGGCCGTAGGAATTGCCCTTACCAACGGAGATCACGGCATATTCCGGCATGATCTCCCGCAGGAAGGGATAGGTGGTGGAGTTCTCGCTGCCGTGGTGCCCCACCTTCAGCACCGTACTATCCAGCTCATAGCCGGCGGCCAGAATGTCCTGCTCCTCCTCCCGCTCGGCATCACCGGTAAACAGGAAAGAGGTTTTTCCGTATACTATGCGTAGAACGAGGGACATATTGTTGGGCTCGTCGCTGTCCCGCACCGGTCCAAGAACCTCCACCCGGGCACTGCCCAGATAGAACACATCCCCCGCACGGGGCACGGTGATCTGCTTGCCCTGCTTGGCAAGGTAGGCAACAAAATCGTCAAAAGCCTCGCTGTCATAGCGGTCCACGCTGCACAGGGCCGTACCCACCGAAGCATAGTTCAGCGCACCGGCCAGACCGCCCACGTGGTCCTCGTGTCCATGGGTGGCCACCACGTAATCCAGTCGGGCGACTCCCTGCCGCTTCAGATAGGAGTAAATCAGGCTGCTGTCCGCCTTGTTTCCGCCGTCGATGAGCATGGTTTTGCCGTCGCAGACCACCAGGGCCGCATCCGCCTGTCCCACATCGATGAAGTGGACGTCGAAGTAAGAGCCTTCCGGCGGAGTAGGACTGACCACCACGTCCCGCAGGGGCACTTGGGTCCCCTTCATCTTTGCCGCCAGCGCCCGTTGGGAAATCAGCGCCATGTCACCCCGGGTAAAGGCAGATTTGGCGTTGTATTCGCCTTTGGAAATGCCCACCTTTTCCGCCAGCGTCCAGGGATTGTCCCAGCGGAAATCGGAGTTGGCATCATAGTCCAGCGCCTTGAGTACAAAGGTGATGTACTGGGCCGCCGTAGTCTTGTCGTTCGCGCCAAAGGTGGTGGGGCCGGTGCCTGCGGTCAGGCCCTTGGCGTAGGCATACCCCACCCAGTTTTTCGCCCAGTCGTCCACATCGGTGAAGGGGGTCTTCCAGCCGCCCTTGGCGGACTCCTCCGCCCCACCCACCAACTTGACCAGCATGGTGATGGCCTCCTGACGGGTGGGTTGGCGTTCCAGCTCGTAAATCGGATTGCCCCTGGCGTCCGTGCCTGTGCCGCTGAACAACCCCATGGCGTTCAGGGCATCCGCCGCCTGCTGCTGTTCGCTGTTGGCGGCAAGGTTCGCCGGCACCAGCGCCAGCACCAGCACCAAACTCAAAAGCAATGATATCAAACGCTTCATGTCCGCACCTCCTGCGTGTTTGTGTATCCATATTATACCACATAATTGACCGAAAAAAAGGACTTTGCATCGATTGATGGTCTATACACAAGAAGAGCCGCCCGAATTCGGGCGGCTCTTCTGCATCATTTTTGATTTTGCTCCTGCATAAAACGGATGTTTTGCGCAATCAAATCCCGCTGGTCCCGGGTTAAAGTGCGGTAAGCGGAAATCAGTGTCCGCTCCCCATCCGAAAGAGCGATCGGTGCGTTGGGTTCGTCACTCAAACCGACCAAATAATCCACGCTGATATTAAAGTGCCCCGCAATTTTCACCAACACTTCCACCGGCATATCATTGCGGCCTGTCAAATAGTTACTCAGCTGAACATCAGCGAATTGGCGAGAGTGTGCGGTTTAAGTAGAACAACGGCTTACAAGTATATTGGATTGTTGGAGAAATGAAACAGGGAGCCAGATGGCTCCCTGTTTCTATATTTAATCGGTTTTTGTTAGTTAGTTTTCAACGAGAAAGGCATCGGTTAGCCTTGAGCTATTTTTGGCCATAATTCCAACAACGGTAATCATATCTCCCGCTGAAATCTTAGCCAAATCTTCTGGTTCCATATGTACGGTGATTGTATTTACAAACGACCCGTTGTATTTTTCACTGGCCATATCACAGAAAGAAGAATAAACTCTAAGAACTGTTCCGGTATATTTCCAAGCTTTTCCGGCGTATTCCAAGTCAAACTTTGCTCCATTGCTTCTTAAAACTTTATGTGCCGCACTCCAATTAAGTGTTTTTGCCTCGCTAAGCATGGCACTTCTGCTTTTTCCGCACGCACACAGGGACAGGCACATCATCAGTGCCAAAATCAGGGATATTGCTTTTTTCATTTGTTTTTCTCCTCTCTAAAATAAAAAAGTGTGTAGCCCCAAACGGAGCTACGCACCGAAAAACGCACAGCCCCATTGCTGCGACACAAAGTTTCCATTACCCCAAAGAGTATCGAAAATTGAGCCCGCGTTTTTACCGAAGCAAAAACGCACACTCTCCGAGGCAAACTATTAACTTTGTGTCGCAGGACTATCATATCACACCCGCACAAAAACTTCAATACAACAAAGCAAAAACCCGTCACCGGTCCCGCCCCTTTCCGGCAGGATTGTCAAAAACCGCCCCCGCAAACACAAAAACACCGCCGCAGCGATTGCTGCGACGGTGTTTGATAACCAAAAGTATTGAATTACTTGTGGTCGACGGAGTACATGTGCTCGATCAGCTCCAGAACCTTGTTGGAGTAGCCGATCTCGTTGTGTGGGCCCACCCACTGTAGGGGGCTTTGGAAACACCCAAAAATACGCAGTCTTTCAATTTCTGTCTGCCGTTTTCGTTTGTTCTGTTGTTCCATCAGCAGGAACAACGAAAAGCACAACAGGGCTTTGCCTGTTCCACTAAGGACATTATATACTCTCAGGTGTTCAGGAAACCAGATGTTTTGACTTAATTAAACATCTCTGAACACCTTTTTTCATTTCTAAACAAGAACAAACAACACCCGCTCCACTTGAAACAACTACGCACATCTTCAACAGAAAAAAGAAGTTGAATCAACCATTTTAATTTACGAACCTATCCTACTATATTGGATAGGTTCGTCGCTATAATAAGGCCAGAAAGTGAGGGACGGAACAAAACAAAAACCAACCCCACTTCAATAATTAAGGGTGGCGACCTATGAAATACGCAGGATGCCAAAAGGCATCAGAAAGGAATCACTATGAGAAACCAGTTCCGCTACGACTTCGCCAACAACACCATTATCGCTTCCAAGACCGCCTTGAAGAAGGCCGGCAACCCCACCACCCCCGAGTATAAGGCTCTGATGAAGATGATTTCCGGGCACCCCTCCTTCCAAGTGGTTGAGAAGACCATCAACACCAGCAAAAAGAAGCAGACCTACAACGGCCTGACGCTGGAAGTTATGAGAACTCACATTGAGGCCCAGAAGGACAGCGTGCGGTTGATGACCGAGTTCAACGAAGTCCAGAAAGGTGCCAAGAGCAAGTATCCCCTGGCAAAGAAGTGGTTTTTGGAGCAGTTCCCCGGCTTCAAGATGACCGAGGGCAAGAAGGCCGTCAGCAACGCCAAGATTGCCAAGGCAAAGGCTAATGCCAAGGTCATTCTGTTGAAGCAGACCCCCGGCGATGAAAAGAAAGTCATGCCCGCTGCCGCGAATATGTAAAGGAGGATATGAGAATGAGAGACTATGTTCTGAGCCTGTCCGAGAAGTCCCTGACCATCACCAAGGCATTTGA
>JAZSAQ010000107.1:0-2931 GCA_045601985.1 Lawsonibacter sp.
GTTGAAGGAGAAAATGATCAGCAGCAGGATGGGGGCGTACAAAAAGGCGAATACCAGGCCCATCAGCAGGCGGCTGCCGGAACGGCGTTGCTTTTTCATAGCATCACCGCCTGTTCTTCGCCCTCACCAAAGTGGTTCATGACCACCATGCATACCACCACGATGACCATCATGACCATGGCGATGGCCGCACCCAAGTGGGGGTCGTAGGCGCCGCCAAGAAATTGCTGCTCGATGAGGTCACCCAGCATCATATGGGTGCCGCCGCCCAGCAGACGGGAGGTGGCAAAGGTGGAAACGGAGGGGACAAATACCATGGTCACGCCGGACAGCACGCCGGGCAGGGACAGGGGGAGGATGACACGGCGGAACACGGTTACGTTGCTGGAACCCAGATCCCGAGCCGCCTCCAGCAGGGAGTTGTCTAGCTTGACGATGACGGAGTAGATGGGCAGGATCATGAAAGGCAGGTAGTTATACACCATGCCCAGCACAACGGCGCCGGAGGTGCCGATCATCTGGAAATGGGTGATGGGGACGTACTGGCTGGGGTCTGCTGCCAGAGCAAGACCGATGGAGTTGACCAGGTCGATCAGGCCAATGCGGCGGAAGAACTGGTTGAGCAGACCGTTGTTCTCCAGAATAGACATCCAGGAGTAGGTCCGCAGCAGGAAGTTCATCCACATGGGCAGCATAATGAGAGCCATAGCCACACGCTGGAAGCCGGGCCCCTCCTTGGCCATAACATAGGCCATGGGGTAGCCGATGAGCAGGCAGACCAGAGTGGCGATGATGGCCAGATTGAACGACCGGGCAAACACGGACACGTAGTCGCCCATGCGGGTGAAGTTGTCAACCGTCAGCTCGAAATCAGCGGTGGACACGGAGTACACGGCCATGATGAGGATGGGGATAACCACCACCAGCGCCATCCACACCACGTAGGGCACGGCGAAGCCGGAGAGTTTATTCTTCATCCGCAGGCTCCTCCTCGTCAGGCTCGATGGATACGTCGCCGATTTCCTCGTATTCCTCGGAGTAGGAGGAGTAGTCGCCGAACATACCGGAATACTGGCTCTTCTTCATGACATGGATGCCATCGGGGTCGATCTTGATGCCGATGCGGCTGCCAACGGGGGACAGGTCGGTGGTCTGAATCAGCCACTTGAAGCCGTAGAAGTCCACGATGATGTCGTACTGCATACCCTTGAAGGTCACGTTGGTGACGGTGCCCTTCAGCTGACCCTGATCCTCGGGGACGATGTCCACGTCCTCGGGTCGGATGACCACGTCCACCGGCTCGTCCTTCTCAAAGCCCTTGTCCAGGCAGGTGAACCGGCGGTTAAAGATCTCTACCACGCCGTCAGCACGCATGATGCCGTCGATGATGTTGGACTCGCCGATAAAGTCGGCCACAAAGGCGTTCTTGGGTTCGTTGTAAATATCCTCGGGGGTGCCAATCTGCTGGATACGGCCACCGTCCATGACCACCACGGTGTCGGACATGGCAAGAGCTTCTTCCTGGTCGTGGGTGACGTAGATAAAGGTGATTTCCATGGCCTTTTGGATGCGCTTGAGCTCATTCTGCATATCCTTGCGCAGCTTCAGATCCAAAGCGCCCAAAGGCTCGTCCAGCAGCAGGACACGGGGGCGGTTGACCAAAGCACGGGCAATGGCCACACGCTGCTGCTGACCGCCGGACAGCTGGGTCACCTTGCGGGAGCCGAAGCCACGCAGGTTGACCACCTCCAGCATCTCATTGACACGCTGCTCGATTTCCTCTTCGTCCAGCCGCACTTTCTTGCCGTCGGGGCCGATCTTGGGAATGCGCAGACCAAAAGCAATGTTCTCGAACACGTTCAGATGCGGGAACAGAGCGTACTTTTGGAACACGGTGTTAATGGTGCGTTTATGGGGCGGGACATCATTAATCCTCACCCCGTCGAACAGAATATCGCCAGAGGTGGGCGTTTGAAAACCACCGATGATGCGCAGGGTGGTGGTCTTGCCGCAGCCGCTGGGTCCGAGCAGCGTGAGGAATTCACTATCATTGATATACAGGTTGATGTCGTCAAGCACCGTTACATCGTCAAACACCATGGAACAGCCGCGCAGGCGGATCAACTCTTTGGCCATAATCAGGTCCCCCGTTTCTACAAAAAAGTGGTTGTCAGCTCCCTCGATTTATTCGTCCGGTTCGGTGGGTGCGGGGCGCCCCTGCCGGGGGGCCGGACTTTCACGGATAGCAAATTACACTATATATTTTATGGGGTAAAATGTCAATATATCTGCAAAATTTTCCTGCATGAAAAACCGCACCCTCACAGCTGTAAGGGTGCGGTTTGAAACGGGGGAACGGACGGTTACATGGGCAGGATGGCAGCGACAATTTCCTCACACAAACTGTACTCGTCCTGAGGCAGCCACACGGAGCGGGTCTTGCCGTTAATGGTGTCCTCCCGCAGGGTGCAGACAACGTCGATGGTGGAGGTCCGGGCAGAGGGGGTCTGGGCGTCCAGATAGTTAGCCATTTCACGCACGACCAGAGAAACCTGCGCCTGCGCATCGTTTGCAAGGTTGGGGTTGGCCTCCAACGTCTGCTGGAAGGCGGCGGCCAGCTGGGTTTCCATGGTGTCCAGAGAATAGGTACTCACGGTGACGGAAACAACGGCGGTGTTGGTAGCCTCGTCCATTGCTGCGGTTTTGCAGGAGATGGTGCATCGGCCGATGGCGTTCAGGTAAGCGGTGATAAACAGCTCAAAATCTGCTTTGTTCATCGGGGTGTCATCGATGGACGGGATTCCGGAGCCCAGAATGATCTCGCGGGCGGTCTGGCCGTCAAAGAGATCATGAACGGCGTCCTGCGGGGATTTGTAGCCGAACAGAGTCTGCAGCAGCGTGTAATCGTCACGCAGCAGGCAGTTGAGCAGG
>JAZSAQ010000108.1:0-2551 GCA_045601985.1 Lawsonibacter sp.
TTAAGCTCAAAATATCAACCACTCTTTTTCTATGATTTCGTAGTCAATCCCATATTCATCGCAAAATTCTTTGAGTTTTTTCATTGCTTTCATATTCGGCTTGGCTTTATTAAGTTCCCAACGATTGACTGTTGAAAGAGCAACGTTTAGCTTCTGTGAAAAATCCTGCTGTGTAAAAAAAGCCTTCTGCCGAGACATTCTTATAGCATCTCCTAAACTCATTTGGCGCCCTCCTTGCACTATTTAAGCAATATTGTAGCATAAATTGGGCGTTTTGTCAATGCGATGCACGATTGCCGTAAAATTATGATTTTTACGGAATTGCTGTCTTATCGGCACACGGGAAAAGCGGCGTGTTTTTTTATGCTGGGGCAAAAAGTCCGCATTATCGTACTTTCTTCTTGCTATACTGTGGTCAAGATAAGAAAGCGAAAGGAGTGCGGACTATGGATTACAGCATCGTTTGGGTGAGAGGTCACGTGGAGGTTTATGACCACGCAGGTCGGTTCTGCTTCTCCGCCGACAACGAGCGGGAGGCGATGGAGGAGCTGGGTATTCCGGCATAATCAAAACAGCGCAGGCGATGCCTGCGCTGTTTTTATACCTTTTGTTTGAATAGCCCGTGTTTGTTGCAGTGGAAGTAGACAAAACCTCTGCCGCGCAGCTGCAGTCGGGTCTGCGCCTCGCCCTCGGGGTACAGCTTGACCATCTGGAACCGGTCCGAGGTAACGAAGGCGATGAAGGAGATATAGTGCTGTTTGGTCATGGGGTGGTGGACGGTGAGGAATTGCTCGTCCTCCACCTTTTCAATGGTCAGTTGGTGTTCGTTGTCGGGGGGTTCCGCTTCCAAAGCGGGGAGGGTGACCCCACAGCAGCCGATGAGGGCATCTCCCATGCTGTGCAGGACGTTGCCACACAGGGGGCAGACGTAGAGTTTGGAGCGCATCAGGTTGCCCGACACGTTGCGGTTGACGATGGCCTCGCCGTTCAACAGTTCGATGACGGACACGCCCAAAGCGGTGGCCAAGGGCTGCAGCAGAGAGCTGTCGGGAAAGCCTTTGCCCGTTTCCCACTTGGAAACGGCCTTGTCACTGACTGACAGGTGTCCGGCGAGCTCCGACTGGGTCATGCCCTTGGCTTCACGCAGAGTTTTGATGGTTGTACCGGTAACGTAGTTGTTCATGGTGTCCACGCCCTTTCTGTCCCTATGGTAGCATCGGTTCTTCGGGGACACAACCTACGCAGAGTAGACCTTACAGCCCCTCGGCCTGATGCCGCAGCAGGGAAAGGGGAGGAACGGCCTTTGGCAGCTGCATTTTGAAGCGCATCTGGGGATTACGGGGCTGCTCCAAGGGGAAACCGTCCATGTCGACCATCACAGGGGCATGGAACGTAATGGCGGGGGTGTTGGGGCCTACGATCTCCACCTCGTCCCCGGCGGTGAATTTGTTGCGCAGGGACAGGGTGGCAAGGCCGTCGGGAGTGCAATCCTCCACCACGGCGCAAACCTGCCAGTCCCGGATGTAGCGGCCGTCTTCGTAGTACTGGCCGGGGTGACCGAAGTAGAAGCCGGTGGAGTAGGGGCGGTGACTGACCTTTTCCACCTCCGCACGCCACATGGGGTCGAGACCCGTGCCGCTCTTTGCCGCATCAATGGCGTGGCGGTAAGCGCCGGTGACGATGGCGGCGTAGTAGGCGGATTTGGCCCGACCTTCGATCTTCAGGCTGTTCAGGCCGGCCGACATCAGTTCGGGGATATGGTCGATCATGCACATATCCCGGGAGTTCAAAATGTACGTGCCCTGGTCGTCTTCAAAGATGGGGAAGTGTTCGCCGGGACGTTTTTCCTCCATCAGGGTGTACTGGTAGCGACAGGGTTGGGCGCAGGCACCACGGTTGGAGTCACGGCTGGAGTTTGTCATGTAGTTGGACAGCAGGCACCGGCCGGAGTAGGACACGCACATGGCACCGTGAACAAAGGCCTCCAGCTCCAAATCGGCGGGGGTTTTGGCGCGGATGGTGGCGATTTCGTCCAAAGACAGCTCCCGGGCCAGAATCACACGGCTTGCACCCAAATCGTGCCATGTATTGGCTGACTGGTAGTTGACGATGCTGGCCTGGGTGGAGATATGCACCTGCACCCGTGGGGCGTGGCGTTTGGCGAGGGACAGCACGCCTACATCGGCGGCGATGACGGCATCCACCCCGGCATCTTGCAGGAATTCCAACCATTCCGGCAGGGCGGTGATCTCATCGTTGCGGGGCATGGTGTTGCAGGTCACGTGGACCCGCACGCCTTTTTCGTGGGCAAGCGTTACGGCTTGCCGCAGTTGGTCGTGGTCGAAATTGCCGGCAAAGGCACGCATACCGAAGGTGGTACCGGCAAGGTACACGGCATCGGCACCGTAGGCCAGGGCCATGTGCAGCCGCTCCATGTCGCCGGCAGGAGCCAGCAACTCGATATTTGGGGTGGTCATACAACAACCTCCTCACAACAGGTCGCTCGGGTGGCCTGCGGGGCCCCGGGGGCGGCATGAACTTAATTTTTTTT